>NZ_JBHTIZ010000005.1:0-519462 GCF_042677265.1 Flavobacterium myungsuense
TAAAGTTCATTAGTCTGTAAGTTTATCGTTAGTAATTTAAAATTACAAATTTTTAACTTTACACACTTTTTTTGTACAGTATCAAAAACTTTTAAAAACAAGTTTTTAATGACGTAAATTTATCTCATATTGAATTCAAAAAATAAGATTATAAACTGTTTCTGAATATTAAATTAAAAAAAAAGTAGTAAACATTTGCTTACTACTTTTTATACATCAAAAATTTATTTTTAAACCTTTTATTTAATATTAAATAAATGTTATTATCTCTTAATCATACGGATAGATTTTACATTTTGTCCTTGAGAAACCAATACGTTATAAACCCCTCTTGGGTAACTTGCACCAACTTCTTGAGAAGACAATTCAGATACAGTTCCTTTACGAACATCTAATTGACGACCTATCATATCGTAAACTTTAAGTTCTACAACGCTATCACTAGCACTTTCTATATCTAATTTAAATTGTGAAGCAAAAGGATTTGGGAATGCTTTTACAGTAAAGTTAGTATTTACTAAACTATTATTCATTCTGCTAATTGGTGCAGCTGGCGTTGTTACGTTGCAAGAAGGTCCAAATGCTTGCCATTCTCCGTTAAATTTTACAGCTGCTCTTACAGCATAGGTTGTACTGGGAGCACCTCCACCAACTAATTGAGACAATAAGAAATATCTTAACGTAGTTTCATAGGTCCTTACATTTAATCCGTTCGTAACTTCAAAACGGTAATCAGAAGCTAAATAGACTTGGTTAACTAAAATAGGTGAATTAACTGTTGCTAATGTACCTCCGCATTGCGAAGTAATAAGTTGTGTATTACCAATTGTACTTGGAGGAGTAACAACACAAGCAGTACCGTAAGGTTGCAATACTGAATTAAAAGTAACAGCAACTCTAACACTACACGGAACGCCGTATACTAAACCAGGAATTGTAGATAATAAAAAAGATCTTGTATTTGATTGTCCAACATTAACATTTGATCCTTGTGTAACTTCAAAGCTATAAGATGTAGCTTGAAAAACTTCATTCGCTAAAATAGGTGTGCTAAATGAAGCTATTGATCCGTTACATTGAGAATCAATTAATCTAGTTGATGTAACAGTTACTGGTGTTGTTAATGTACACGCATCACCATACGGCAACCATGTTCCATTAAATCTGTAAGCCGCTCTGATAGTATAAGTTGTATTGTATGAAGCTACTCCTGAAGGTAAAGAAGTTAGATTAAAAAATCTATTGGTTGTTTCAAAAACATTTACAGAAGCACCTTTAGTTACTTGAAAACGATACGCACTTGCAGAAGGAACTTGTGATGCCCATATAGGTGCAGCAACAGATGATAAATTAGCATTACATTGTGAACTAATTAACCTAGTAAGTGGTGGCAAAGTAACTGTACAAGCTGGTCCATACAATTGTAATTCTCCCCCAAATACAACTGCAACACGAATAGAATAAGTTGTTCCATAGGCAGCACCTCCAGACAACTGGCCAAGATTAAAAAAACGATTTACATTTTGAACAAATCGAACAGTTGAACCATTAGTAACTTCAAATCTGTATGCTGTAGCTTGAAAAACTTCATCTGCATTAATTTGTGATGTAGCTAAAGGAACTGTTACTCCACATTGGCCAGCAATTACTTTAGTTTGAGTATTGCTTGCCGGTATTGAAATATTACAAGGAGTGCCATAGGTAAATCCATTGTTATTTGTTGATACACGCACACTGTATTGAGTGTTGTAAGCTAATCCAGGAACTTGAGTCATTTGAAAAGTTCTAGCTGCAGCATCAACGGTTCCTAAAACTGTAGCTCCGCTAGAAACTTCAAAACGATACGTTGTAGCTCCAAATACCTCATCGGCTAAAACCGGAGTGCTGGCATTTGCTAAAGTAATACCACACTGACTGCCTACTACTTTAGTAAGACCTGGTGCAGCAGGAGTGGTAACCGTACAAGCATCTCCATACTCTTCCCAAACTCCACCTATTCTAGCAGCAGCTTTTACACTATATGTTGTATTATAATCAGCAAGTCCAGCAGATTGACCTAAATTAAAAGATCTATTTGTACCAGTGGTGATTACCGTAACAGCTAATCCTTTGGTAATTTCAAATCTATAGTCTGTTGCGCCAGTAACAGGTCTAGCAAGTATAGTTGTAGTTACAGATGCTAAAGTAGCACCACATTGTGAAACAATCAATTTAGTACATGATGTACATGCAAGTGTAGACGTTTCTGTAGATTCATTTGAATTGCTTACAGCAGATTCAATGTAATTATTTGCAATACTATTTAAAGTACTTACAAAGAACAAACCGATAAGTAAAAAATTTTTCATAAAATAATTTTGTTGGGGTTACTATTAATTTTCAATTTAATTTTTTTACATTATATAAAAAGTGATTAGTCCTGAAAATTATTCAAGATTTTAGATTTTTATAATAATAGCTATAAAATAACCATAAAATTTCAAGAAATAAAAAAAAATCAGTCAACTAACCTAAATATTCGACAAAATGCCAAATTCTTGCATTTTTTTGTAAATTTTTTATTGCAAAATTAATATTTACCCAAACCATAAATTATGAACTTAGTGAATTAAATTTAAAATTGAATTGTCATAAAACATTGAAAAATTATAAGTTACACAGTAAACACAAAAATTAATAGCTTATAGAAATTGTAAAATCAATCATGTTAATCGAAATTATTAAAAGGGTCTTTTTTTAAGTAAAACAGAGCAAAAAATGTATCAAGGATTATTAATTTATGAAATTTCATTTGTGCTTGATACGCATTTCTATAAAAAAAAGAACTGACAAAAAATTACCATCAAAACTAATAATACACAATGTTTTAAAATCAACTATATTTGAATAAAATTTGTTAAATAGCATACAATTTAGAGTATCCCAATTTAAAAATTACTGGATCATAAATTTTAAAGATTCAACCTCATATTTAAAATAAACCCTATACCTTATAGACATGACAATTGTTTTTGCTACAAATAATACAAATAAAATTAACGAAGTACAGAGTATGCTTCCTAATACAATTGAGTTATTAAGCCTTTCAGATATTGGCTGCCATGAAGAAATTCCCGAAACTGCCGATACAATTGAAGGCAATGCTATCTTAAAAGCCAATTATGTTACTCAAAAGTATGGTTACAATTGCTTTGCTGATGATACTGGTTTAGAAGTGGAATCCTTAAATGGAGCACCAGGAGTTTATTCAGCGCGTTATGCCGGAGAACAAAAATGCGATGATGATAATATGAATAAGTTGCTACAAAACTTAAAAGATAAACCCAATCGCACTGCACAATTTAAAACAGTTATTGCATTAAATATCAACGGAGACCAGCACCTTTTTACTGGAATTGCAAAAGGAACAATCACTTTTGAGAAAACTGGAAATCAAGGATTTGGGTATGACCCTATTTTTCAGCCTGATGGTTTTAAAAAGACATTTGCGCAATTTTCTCTTCAAGAAAAAGGCAAAGTCAGCCATCGCGGAAAGGCTACGCAGCAACTCATTGACTACTTAAAAAACTAACTTGCTGATTGTCAAATAGTATTAAATTATTAAATCTAGGTTTTCTGTTAGATTATATGGTTTTTAAAGCGTACTTTTGCACCAAATTTTAAAAATACATATGAACAAATTTGAACAATTAGGATTGAGTGAATCGCTACAGCGTGCGATTATCGATCTAGGATTTGAGAATCCGACCGAAGTGCAGGAGAAAGCGATTCCCCTATTATTGGAACAAGACACAGATTTAGTTGCGTTGGCTCAGACAGGGACAGGGAAAACGGCAGCTTTTGGTTTTCCAGTGATTCAAAAGATTGATGCTGACAACAGAAATACACAGGCGTTAATTTTATCACCTACTCGCGAACTATGTTTGCAAATTACAAATGAGATTAAAAACTACTCAAAATAC
This sequence comes from Flavobacterium myungsuense, assembly GCF_042677265.1. Taxonomy (NCBI): domain Bacteria; kingdom Pseudomonadati; phylum Bacteroidota; class Flavobacteriia; order Flavobacteriales; family Flavobacteriaceae; genus Flavobacterium; species Flavobacterium myungsuense. The sequence continues at coordinate 3,963 of NZ_JBHTIZ010000005.1, forward strand.
GAAAAAGGTATTAATGTGGTGGCGGTTTATGGTGGTGCAAGTATTACGGATCAAGCTAGAGACATCAAAAGAGGTGCACAAATTATTGTAGCAACTCCAGGTAGAATGCAAGACATGATTAACAGAGGATTGGTCAACATTTCTCAAATTAATTACTGTATTCTTGATGAAGCAGATGAAATGTTGAATATGGGTTTCTACGAAGATATTGTAAATATCCTTTCGACTACACCTGACGAAAAAAGTACGTGGTTGTTTTCAGCAACCATGCCACAAGAAGTAGCACGAATTGCAAAACAATTCATGCACAATCCTTTAGAAATTACTGTCGGAGCTAAGAACTCTGGCTCGGCTACCGTTTCTCACGAATTTTACTTGGTAAATGCAAGAGACCGTTATGAAGCTTTGAAACGTTTGGCAGATGCTAATCCAGATATTTTTTCTGTAGTATTTTGTCGTACTAAAAGAGATACGCAACAAGTGGCTGAAAAATTAATCGAAGACGGTTATAATGCTGCTGCTTTGCATGGCGATTTATCGCAAGCACAACGAGATTCAGTAATGAAATCATTTAGAGGCAGACAAATACAAATGTTAGTAGCTACTGATGTTGCTGCTCGTGGTATTGACGTTGATAACATTACTCACGTAGTAAACTATCAATTGCCAGATGAAATAGAAACCTATAATCACCGCTCGGGCCGAACCGGTCGTGCTGGGAAACTAGGAACTTCTATTGTTATTGTAACGAAAAGTGAAATTCGTAAAATTTCTTCTATAGAAAGAATCATCAAACAGAAATTCGAAGAAAAAACAATTCCATCTGGAATAGAAATCTGCGAAATTCAATTGTTGCACTTGGCTAACAAGATAAAAGATACAGAAGTAGATCACGAAATTGACAATTATCTTCCAGCAATCAATAATGTTTTAGAAAGCTTATCTAAAGAAGAGTTAATTAAGAAAATGGTTTCAGTTGAATTCAACCGTTTCATCAATTACTACAAGAAAACAAGAGATTTATCTTCTCAATCTTCGGGTTCTGACAGACGCGAACGTGACGACAGAGAACCAAGAGAAAACAACAATGGCGGAGCAGTTCGTTATTTTGTAAACATTGGTTCTAGAGACAATTTCGATTGGATGACTTTAAAAGATTATCTAAAAGAAACGTTAGACTTAGGTCGTGATGACGTATTTAAAGTAGATGTAAAAGAAGGGTTCTCTTTCTTTAACACCAATCCTGAATTTACAGATAAAGTAATGGATGTGTTGAATAATGTTCAGTTAGAAGGACGTAGAATCAACGTTGAGATTTCTAAAAATGATGGTGGCGGAAGACGCGATCATAACGGAAGAAGCTCTGGTGGCTTTGGTGGCGGAAGAAGTTCCGGCGGTGGCGGTTTTAGAAGCGATAGGAATTCAGCTCCTAGAAGCGGAGGTTTTGGACCAAGAAAAGAAGGCGGTTTTTCTGAAAGAGCACCACGTGAAGGTGGTTTTGGAGGAAGAAGCGAATCTAGAGGTTCATCAGCACCTAGACGTGAAGGCGGTTTTTCATCAGACAGAGCGCCAAGAAGATCGGATGCACCTAGAACAGATGGTTTTTCAAATAGAGCTCCTAGACGTTCAGAAGGTTCGTCGGATACTCCAAAAGAAAGAAGACCAAGAAAAAGCTAAATCCTCACCCCTAGTCCCTCTCCAAAGTAGAGGGGAATTATGGAATTGAAAATTAAATCTTTTGTTAATTTTCTTATAATTATAAAGATGACTATTCAATATCTTATCGTGTTTTATTACTTTTAACTTTTTAAACACCGTATGAGATATTTAATAGTCTTTTTTTTTATAATATTGTCATTGAATTGCTTTTCTCAAGCAACAACTTCCCAAAAAATTTCTGGTACTATACAAAATGATCAAACATTACTTCCCATATCTAATGTAAACGTCATAAACCTAAATAAATCTAGAGGCACCAATACCAACGAAAAGGGATTTTTTGAAATTGAAGCTACTGTAAATGATACCCTACATGTTTCCTACATAGGATTTCAATCTATAAAAATTAGAGTAACAAACGACTGGATAAAAAATAAGACTACAAAAATTCAAATGACCGAGAAAGCCATTGCGCTTGAAGAAGTTATTATTATGCCCTATAATTTAACCGGTTATTTAGAAGTAGATTCGAAATTAATTCCGTCAAGAGAAAACTATAGGTATAGCATTTCTGGCTTACAACAAGGATATGAAGCTGGCGAATATTCTCCAAATGCTTTTAATAGAGTTATGGGTTCTATTTTTAACCCTGCTGATATGTTGTATAATTTTTTCGGGAAAAAGCCAAGAGAACTCAAGCGTCTTAAAGAAATGAAAAAAGACAACAATGTAAAAACCTTACTAGAATCTAAATATGATAGAGAAATGGTTTCGGTACTTCTTGGAATAGATAAAAATGAAATAGCAGAAATTTTAGAACGTTGTAATTATTCGGAAGCGTTTGTAAAAGAAGCCAATGATTTACAAATTATGGATGCTATTAGTCAGTGTTATGAACAATATAAAGTATTAAAGAAAAATTAATTCTCATTTAAGCTATTTCTTCTTTTCTCCATAATATCGTTCCTCAATTCGCTTAATATCCTTAATAGAATTTCTAGCCCAAGACAAGCGTTTTTCTAAAACTTCTTTTTCAGACAAATGCCAATCTACAGTTGAATTACGCAATCGATTTGTGAGATTTTGAATAATTATAGCTGCCGAAACAGATATATTTAAACTCTCCGTAAAGCCCACCATAGGAATTTTAAGAAATCCATCGGCGCGTTTTAAGATTTCTTCAGACAAACCATCACGTTCGGTTCCGAAAAATAAAGCACTGGGTTTAGAAATATCAAAATTATCCAATAAGCAGTCGTTCTCGTGTGGTGTAGTAGCAATTATTTGATACCCTTTTTCTTTCATCGTATCGACACAATTTGACACACTATCAAAAGTTCTAATATCGACCCATTTTTGTGCGCCCATCGCAATTTCTTTATCGATTCTTTTCCCAAATCGTTGTTCAATTACATTTAACTCTTGAATACCAAAAACTTCACAACTGCGCATTACTGCACTGGTATTGTGCATTTGAAAAACATCTTCTACTACAATCGTAAAATGCTTGGTTCGGTTTTGTAGTACTTTCAGAAATCGTTCTTTTCTATTTTCAGTCAGAAAGTTTTCTAAATAATTAAGATAATCAATATCAATCATTAGCCGATTATTTTTTGGTAAAAATAGTAAAAAACAGTAGTTTTATAACCAAATGAATTTTGTCTGATGAAAAAGAAACTAGTAGTCTTAACTGGTGCTGGTATTAGTGCCGAAAGCGGAATTAAAACCTTTCGAGACAGCGACGGACTATGGGAGGGCCATAACGTGCAAGATGTGGCAACCCCAGAAGGATGGCATAAAAACCGAACATTAGTACTTGATTTTTACAATCAAAGAAGACGCCAGCTGAAAGAAGTACAACCCAACTTAGGACATCAAATTTTAGCTGAATTACAAAAGGATTTCGATGTATTTATTATCACTCAAAACGTAGATAATTTACACGAAAAAGCAGGAAGTACGAATGTTTTACATTTGCATGGCGAATTGTTAAAGGTTCGTAGCACTAAAAATGACGACTATATTTTAGATTGGCAAGACGATTTATCAATTACTGATTCAGATGACAAAGGCAATCCCTTACGACCTCATATCGTTTGGTTTGGAGAAGAGGTTCCTGCTTTAGAAGAGGCCGTTGCTATTGTAAAAAAAGCTGACTTCCTTATCATAATTGGTACATCGTTACAAGTTTATCCCGCTGCGAGTTTGATACATTTTGCTCCTACTCCAATTCCAATTTATTACATTGATCCAAAACCTGCAACAATCTACGATGTTCCCAATGACATTAAAATTATTGCAACAACTGGCTCTAAAGGGATGAAAATCGTTCAAAAAGAACTAAATAAATAGCATTGACAAAAGTCAATTTCAATAACAATGAAAATGGCAATGGCAATTACAATTTTAATTTAAAATCTGAAAATCTATTATCTGAAATCTATTATCTTTGTTCACTCGAAACAACAACACAACAATGACTACATTAAACGAATTGAACGCTGTATCTCCTATTGATGGACGATATAGAAACAAAACTATTGCACTTTCACCATTTTTTTCTGAAGAGGCTTTAATCAAATACCGCGTATTGGTTGAAATTGAATATTTCATTGCTTTATGCGAAGCTCCGTTACCTCAACTTGCCACTGTAAATCCAAACCTTTTTAATGGTTTACGTTCCATTTACAAAAATTTCTCTACTGAAGATGCTTTATGGATAAAAGAAACTGAAAAAGTAACCAACCACGATGTTAAAGCTGTAGAATATTTTATCAAAGACGCCTTCGAAAAGTTGGGTTTGTCTACATACAAAGAGTTTATTCACTTTGGGTTGACCTCGCAAGACATCAACAATACCGCTATACCGCTTTCGACCAAAGAAGCTTTTGAGAAAGTATACATGCCATCGCTTATCACATTAACCTCAAAATTAAAAGAGTTGAGCATGGAATGGCGTGATATTCCGATGCTGGCAAGAACGCACGGTCAGCCTGCATCTCCTACTCGTTTAGGTAAAGAAATTGGTGTTTTTGTAGAACGTTTAGAGGAACAGATGCGTTTGTTATTTAACATTCCGTTTGCAGCCAAATTTGGAGGTGCTACAGGAAATTACAATGCACATCATGTGGCATATCCACAAATAGATTGGAGAAAATTTGGCAACCATTTTGTGGAAGAAACTCTTGGATTGCATCACTCCTTCCCCACGACACAAATTGAACATTACGATCATTTTGCGGCATTTTTCGATGCCCTAAAAAGAATAAATACAATTATAATTGATTTAGACAGAGACATTTGGACGTATGTTTCTATGGACTACTTCAAACAAAAAATAAAAGCTGGAGAAATAGGTTCGTCAGCCATGCCACACAAAGTAAATCCTATTGATTTTGAAAACTCAGAAGGAAATTTAGGAATTGCTAATGCTATTTTCGAACATTTATCCGCTAAATTACCTTTATCGAGATTGCAGCGTGACTTGACTGATAGTACTGTTTTGAGAAATATTGGTGTGCCAATGGGTCATACCATTATTGCCTTTGAAGCCACTTTAAAAGGATTGAACAAATTACTTTTAAACGAAACTAAATTCCATGAAGATTTAGAAAAGAATTGGGCAGTTGTTGCCGAAGCGATTCAAACTATTTTGCGTCGCGAAGGGTATCCAAATCCTTATGAAGCTTTGAAAGGTTTAACAAGAACTAATGAAGCAATTGATAAAAAAGCGATTCATGACTTCATAGCCACTTTAGACGTTTCGGATGACATTAAAACTGAACTGATGCAAATTACCCCGAGTAATTTTTTGGGAATTTAAAATTTAAATATCTAATTTTAAAAACTATTCTTATTATGATTATTTTATTTTAAATTAGCCGTACTACTTTGAATTTCATCTGAATATCTCAATAATCGTTGCACATACAGAATCATGATTGAAATAACAGAAGCATCACATTATTTAAAACCGCTTATTAGTGATTTAGGATTAATCCTAATTACTGCAGGAATTGCAGTTTTACTATTTAAAAAGCTGAAGCAACCATTAGTTTTAGGCTACTTGATAGCGGGGTTTTTAGCAGGCAACCATTTTGATTTTTTTCCATCCGTAAAAGATATTGAGAGTGTAGAGGTTTGGGCTGAAATTGGAGTGATTTTTCTATTGTTTAGCCTAGGATTAGAATTCAGTTTTAAAAAACTTATGAAAGTGGGAGGAACAGCATCTATTACTGCTATTACTCAAATAACTTCTATTTTGCTAATGGGCTATTTAGTTGGCAGATGGATGGATTGGACTACAATGGACAGTATTTTTTTGGGAGTCATTCTATCAATATCATCTACAACAATTATCTTAAAATCGTTTGATGAGTTGGGTGTAAAGGCTCAAAAATTTGCTGGAATTGTTATTGGATCGCTCATTGTACAGGATATTGTGGCTATATTAATGTTGGTATTGTTATCTACCATTGCAGTAAGTGAGCAGTTTTCAGGAGGGATACTAATACTGTCTATTTTAAAACTAGGTTTCTTCTTAATGCTTTGGTTTATTGCAGGTATTTTCTTTATCCCTACACTACTTAAAAAAGCAAAACATTTATTAACAGATGAAATGCTTCTCATCATTTCAATTGCCCTTTGTTTATTAATGGTAATCTTAGCAACAAATGCGGGCTTCTCTCCTGCCCTTGGCGCCTTTATTATGGGATCAATTATTGCAGAAACAACTCAAGCAGAACATATTGAACATATAGTAAAACCTGTTAAAGATTTATTTGGGGCCGTTTTTTTTGTGTCTGTAGGAATGCTAATAGACCCTAGTGCCTTGTATGAACATATTATACCAATTATTGTATTATCATTAGTTACGATTTTTGGGCAATCGATAAGCTCTACTATTGGTGCCTTACTCTCAGGTCAGCCTCTAAAAGAATCTGTACAAACCGGAATGAGTTTATCTCAGATTGGTGAGATTTCCTTTATTATTGCATCATTAGGAATTACATTAAATGTTACAAGCTCCTTTTTATATCCTATAGTAGTTGCTGTTTCTGCTATTACAGCCTTTACAACTCCTTTTATGATAAAAATGGCAACTCCTTTTTCGGAAATATTATCCAAAAAACTGCCGAGAAAATGGATCAAAAATATTGAAAGGTATAGTGCAAATACGCAATCTATAAAATCAGTCAGCAACTGGCAAAAAGTGCTAAACGCATTTCTTTTTCAAGTTATTTTTGTTTCTGTAATCATTGTAGCTATTATTTTACTTTCATCACAATTTATATTACCGCTGGTAGTTAATTTTAAATACGGAAATGCCCTAGGTGCATTAATAACTTTAGCAGTACTTTCTCCGTTTTTATGGGCACTATCCCTACGCAGAGTAGCTATAGCAGAAGTAGATCTATTGATGGAAGAGCGCAAATACCGAGGCCCAATTGTAATGATGATCCTATTTCGATTCCTACTAACGCTGTTTTTTATTGGCTTTTTGTTAAACATATTTTTCTCACCAATAGCTGCTATTTTTACATTAATTGGAGCAGTTGTAACTTATTTTCTATTTCGTAAAAAATTAAACGCTCAATATCATAAAATAGAAAATCATTTTTTAACCAACTTAAATGATAGAGAGATTACAAAAGCAAAAAGAAGCAGAAGTGATTTGTCGCCCTGGGACGGGCACATGGCTTATTTTGAAATCGCAAAAGAGTCTAATATCATTGGAAAAACTTTAAAAGAATTAAAGATTAGAGAACAATTAGGAATTAATATAGCTTCAATAAAAAGAGGAGAAATAATGATTCATATCCCCAAAAGAAATGACCGATTATTTCCTAGCGATGAAATTTGTGTCATAGGAAACGATATTCAAGTCAACGCATTCAAAAAATATTTAGAACAACATGAAATTGAAGTTCCAACATCTGTTCTAGAGCCAGAAATTGTTTTACGCCAAATAGAATTAAAAAACGAAGCTTATATTGGAAAAACGATTCGAGATTCTAAAGTAAGAGAACAAACTCATGGACTTGTGGTAGGTATCGAAAAAAGAGGCAATAGAATTTTAAATCCTGAATCGGATATCATTTTAGAAAAAGATGATATTCTGTGGATTGTTGGCGATAAAAAGTTATTAGCAGAATTGGTTCATAATTAGTAATATACCGATAGTACTCTTACTCATTTATCTTTGTTTATTTCTTTTTTTAACTCTCTTTCTTTATCCATTTCTAGCAATTGAGAAACAGTATTCCAATTGCGGATGGTGGCGGTAACATTCAATTTTTTCTCAATATATTTTTGTTCCAATCGCGTTTTTCCAGCTCCCACAGCATATTTGATGTATATTCTACTCCCATCTATATGGGCTTCATCGGGTTTGACCTGACTCATCTTTAAGTCGTTGATGCTGTCGCTTCGCAAGCTCGTCGAGATAAAAGCTACATACAATTTCTTGGTATCTACCTGAGTCGCTTTCAAAAAAGGATTGTTTCGGAAACAGGCTTCTAAATCTTCTTTGCCAATAACCACAACGGGAACTTCATGCCCAAAAACCTTGAAAATTTCCTGCTTGATGAGAAAGCCCACCTTGGCAGGTTGCTCTTCGGGCGTATCCACAAAAACATTGCCCGACTGGATGTAGGTCTGCACGTTTTGAAACCCTATGCCCTCAAGCGCGGCTTTGAGTGCCTCCATTTTGATGGTGTTGTGACCAGAAACATTGATGCCGCGCAGCAGTGCAAGATGGGTTGTCATGAAAAGGTATTTAAGAGTATTCAAATATACTGATTGCGGTATAGAATAAAATGCAACTGTTTGAAAAAAATAGTATATTTGAAACTGATGTGCTAGTGAGTAGCGTTAATCTCTACATAAATGGGGTGATAGTCTATAGTTTATATCGAGTATGTACAAGTTGTGTGCAATTTTAGGACAGCAACCACAACAAAATAATTGTAACTAAAAAATATGATACAGACAAGTTTTAAAATTTTAACAATATTCATTTTAAGTTTGACAACTTATTACGCAAATGCACAAGGTTGTAGCGATGCAGGATTTTGCACAATAAATAGCATAAAACCAAATAGTAGCGACACTATAATAAAAAGTACAAATCAAGTAAAAGTGGGTGTTTCATTAGGAAGTGCAGATAATTCTATATCTATTTTCGGGAATTATATTGAATACAACAGACAAGTTACAAATAGTTTTGGGATTGATGCAAAAATCACTTCCCTTTCTCAAAGTGGCAATGGAATTTCAAATTTCGGTATTTCAGACATTTACTTAACAGGAAATTATAAAGTAAATGAAAAACTAAAACTTATTCTTGGTACAAAAATTCCCTTGACCGCTGGGAACAAAAAGAAAAATAATATTGCTTTGCCAATGGATTACCAAAGTAGTTTAGGAACATTTGACTTGATTTTTGGGGCAGGTTATGAAATTAAGAAATTACAAATAGTTCTTGCTTTTCAACAACCATTGAGCCAAAATAAAAACGAATTTTTGGCTGAAAATTATCCGATAAATTCAAAAATTAGCGACTTTCAATCGACCAATCAATTCAAACGAAGCAGCGATGTATTGCTACGGGTTTCTTATCCTATGAAGTTGGGAGAAAAATTTAGAATTACGCCCAGTTTATTGCCGATTTTTCATTTGTCCAATGATAAATACACAGATGATTTAGAAATTGAAAATGAAATAAAAGGTTCACAAGGACTAACGCTAAACGGCAATGCCTATCTCGATTATGAAATCAATAGTAAAAGTGATTTACAACTAAATGTAGGAATTCCTTTTGTGGTAAGAGATGCAAGACCAGACGGACTGACACGGAGTTTTATAGTTAATTTAGAATATAAAGTTAAATTTTAAAAATAAATAATATGAAAACAATTCAAAATGCCTGCACAAAGATAATATGCTTAATGCTTATGTCTACATTTCTCATTTCATGTTCTAAGGATGATGAAGTAGTTACAACACCAATTGAAAATACAGTATTTAAAGGTTCATTTGTTAATTCTGCTCATCCCACAAGCGGAAATGTAACGATTAACAAAGAAAAAACTAAATTAAACTTTACTGATTTCAAATCTGATTCAGGTCCAGACTTGGATATTTATTTGGTTTCAAATTTATCCAATGTGAATGAAGGATTTATAAACTTAGGTGACATAAAAGGATTAAACGGAAATTATATTTATGATTTACCAGCAAATACGGACTTTACTGTATATAAATACGTTGTAGTTTGGTGCGTGGACTTTAATGTGAATTTTGGTTACGCAACATTAGTACCATAAAAAAACTGCACACAATAAAGTATTGCCAAAAGCGCGGCCGAAACACATATTTAGAAACTTTTGTGCTAATTTGAACATTAGGGATATTTATGAACTTTAGCGCTAAAAATCCCCGCCTTCGGCAATACCCGAACTGTTGAATACTTTTTTTTAAAAATTATAATTCATCAAATAGGTTCACAAAAAATCAAACACTTTTTAAACCTTTTATTAAAAACAATGTCCAACAAGCAAATAAAAACCAAAAACCATGATAAAGTCTTTTACCCTTTTTATCCTGCTATCCCTATCCATTTCAAGTTGCAGCAACATTGACGATACGAATCAATCTGTACCAACCGAATCGATGTATTTCCCAACAACAAGTTCCAGTTGGGAAACGAAATCACTCTCTAGTCTAGGTTGGAATGAAAGTGCGGTGCAACCCTTAAAAGATTTTCTAATCGACAAAAATACCAAATCGTTCATAATACTGGTTAATGGAAGAATTGTCATGGAAGACTATTTTAACGGTCACACGGCAACAGACACTTGGGAATGGAACAGTGCCGGCAAAACATTGGTAGCCACAACAACAGGCATAGCGGAACAAGAGGGTCTATTGTCTATAAACAACAAAGCTTCCGATTATTTAGGAACCGCATGGACCAACATGCCCTTGGCCAAAGAGAACCTGATTACCGTTAGAAACTTATTGACCATGACTTCTGGAATTGATGATGCCAAACAATTGATTGTAAAACCCAATCTAACCTATATTGCTGATGCCGGAACGAGATGGGCTTATGGTAATGTCTTTCAGAAACTGACCGATGTAGTCGCCGACGCCAGCGGAAAACCTTTTGAAACCTATTTCAACGAAAAACTAAAAAACAAAATAGGGATGGATGGCTTTTGGAATTTCGGTACTATATTCACCATCTATCAAAGCACGACTAGAAGCATGTCAAGATTTGGTCTTCTAGCGCTCAACAAAGGAAAATGGAATAATGAGCAAATTATTAACGAAATCTTTTTTAATGAAAGTACGGCTACTTCTCAAAATATCAATCCTTCCTACGGCTATTTGTGGTGGTTGAACGGCAAAACAAAATACATGATTCCGAGTGAACAAACGGTTTATCCAGGCTCCTTAGTGCCCAATGCGCCAGCGGATATGTATGCCGCAATGGGAGCCAGCGACCAGCGTATCTATGTAGTGCCAAGCAAAAAAATGGTTATTGTACGAATGGGTGACGCCGCTAACCCCAAGGACCCCTATTTTGCGGTATCTGGTTTTGATAATGCGCTTTGGGAGAAAATAAATGCTGTGATTAATTAGTAGGAATATAAATATATTGATTTTTTTGAACCATTAAGAAAATTAAGTTGGCTTTACCTGTTCATCTCGAAAGCTTTTTTTTGTCTTAACTTTCTTAAATCTCTTAATGGTTTATACTTTTAATGATTGCTCTGATTAAACTTATCCATTCGCATAGAAGGAATAATCTCCTTTCTTCCATTTTCTAATTTCCAAACAAAAAACTATCTTCGCTTTTAAAAGATAAAAGAATATAGAACAAAGAGAATAGATCAGAGAAATCTCTATTCTATAATCTATTCTCTTAATTCTCTTTTCTAAAAAATTTAAAATGTCCAATAATCTCTTGCAAACTCCCATCGAATATCTTAAAGGTGTTGGCCCCAATCGTGGGGAGCTACTCCGAAAAGAGCTGGGAATTCATAAGTATGAAGATTTAATACATTTATTTCCTAATCGATACATTGACAGGACGCGCTATTACAAAATCAATGAATTGCAAAACAATGCGACAGATGTACAAATAATCGGTAAAATTATTCACATCAAAACCGTAGAATTTGGCAAAAATCAAAAGCGATTGGTTGCAACTTTTACTGACGATACTGGACAAATAGAATTGGTTTGGTTTCAAGGCATCAAATGGATTAAAGAAAGTTTAAAACTCAATGAAGTTTGCGTAATTTTTGGAAGATGTGCTTTATTTGGTGGCGCTTTCAGTATGTCACATCCCGAAATTGAATTGCTTTCGGAACACGAGCAAAGTTTACGTTCTGCTATGCAACCCGTTTATCCATCTACAGAAACCTTGACGAATCGTGGCATTTCTAATCGAGTGGTTAATAAGCTTATGCAACAATTGTTTCAGGAAACCCAAGATCTATTTTCTGAAACTTTACCACATTATTTAATTGATGAATTAAAGTTAATCTCAAAAAAATCGGCACTTTTTAACATCCATTTCCCAAAAAGTTCTGATGCTTTAGCAAAGGCTCAATTCCGCTTGAAATTTGAAGAATTGTTCTTCATTCAACTGCAACTGATTACCAAGAACCTCATCCGAAAACAAAAAATAAAAGGACATCCTTTTTCGCTAGTTGGCGATTATTTCAATACGTTTTTTCAAAACCATTTGCCTTTTGATTTGACCAATGCACAAAAAAGAGTCCTCAAAGAAATTAGAAACGACATGGGAAATCCAGCCCAAATGAACCGATTGTTGCAAGGTGATGTGGGCTCTGGAAAAACCATTGTAGCCTTTATGAGTATGCTTTTGGCACTAGACAACGGTTTTCAATCGTGCTTAATGGCTCCAACAGAAATTCTAGCCAATCAGCATTTTTTAGGATTGAGTGAGTTAGCTAAATCATTAGATATCAATATTAAAATACTTACTGGTTCAACTAAAACTTCTGAAAGAAAGATCATTCATGAAGGTCTAGAAAACGGTAGCTTGCATATAATTATTGGAACGCATGCCTTACTAGAAGACAAAGTACAATTTAAAAATTTAGGTTTAGCCATTATAGATGAACAGCATCGGTTTGGCGTAGAACAACGCTCTAAATTGTGGAAAAAAGGTGGTGGGGCTATACCTCCTCATGTTTTAGTAATGACCGCTACCCCTATTCCGAGAACATTAGCCATGAGTTTGTATGGAGATTTGGATATTTCAGTTATTGATGAACTGCCTCCTGGGCGAAAACCCATTCAAACCGTACATCGTTTTGACAGTAACCGATTGAAAGCTTGGAAATTTATTCGAGACGAAATTGCCAAAGGCAGACAAATTTATATTGTTTATCCACTGATTCAAGAATCTGAAAAAATGGATTTTAAAGACTTAATGGACGGTTATGAAAGTATTTCTAGAGATTTTCCACTTCCTCAATATGCTATTTCAATTCTTCACGGCAAAATGAAACCTGCCGATAAAGATGCTGAAATGAAACGTTTTGCAGAGGGAAAAACAAACATAATGGTTGCTACAACAGTTATTGAAGTAGGTGTAAATATCCCTAATGCTAGTGTTATGATAATAGAAAGTGCCGAGCGTTTTGGACTTTCACAACTGCATCAATTGCGAGGTCGAGTGGGTCGTGGAGCCGAACAGAGTTATTGTATATTAATGACTTCGCATAAATTATCAAGCGACAGTAAAACCCGAATGGAAACCATGTGTCGCACCAATGATGGATTTGAAATTGCCGAGGTAGATTTGAAGTTAAGAGGACCTGGTGATATAATGGGAACCCAACAAAGTGGCGTACTTAACTTGCGTATTGCTGATATCGTTCGAGACAAAGACATTTTATTGCTCGCAAGGCATCATGCGATAAAACTTTTAAAAGATGATGCGCCTATGTTAAAACCAGAACATGCTGCTTTAAGATTGGCATTTATTGAATTGACAAAAAAGAAAAATATTTGGAATTATATTAGCTAAATGATAATTGATAATTATCTTTGGCAACTTGAAAATAGATTAAAAGTAACATGAAAATATCGTACAACTGGTTAAAACAATTTATTAAAATTGATTGGAAATCTGACGAAACTGCAGCATTATTAACTGACTTAGGACTTGAAGTAGAGATTGTTGAAAAATACCAATCGGTAAAAGGAGGTCTAGAAGGAATTGTTGTAGGTCATGTTCTAACATGTGAGCAACACCCTAATGCCGACCGATTAAAAGTAACAACTGTGGATTTAGGCGATGGAACTCCAGTTCAAATAGTATGTGGCGCCAGTAATGTTGCAGCAGGACAAAAAGTACCTGTTGCCACCATAGGAACTACTCTTTACGATAAAAACGGAGATTCATTTGTTATAAAAAAAGGAAAAATTAGGGATCAAGAAAGTCACGGAATGATTTGTGCCGAAGACGAATTGGGTCTAGGAACAAGTCATGAAGGTATTATGATTTTAGACGCTGCATTAAAATCTGGAACATCGGTTGCAAAAGTATTTAAAATTGAAAATGATGAAATATTCGAAATCGGATTAACCCCTAACCGCGCTGATGCGATGAGTCATTTAGGAACGGCTAGAGATTTAAGAGCAGGACTTATTCAAAGTGGTGTAAATGTAGAATTGATTACGCCTTCTGTTAGTAATTTTAGGGTAGACAAACGTACTTTAAAAATTGATGTTTCCGTTAAAGACGCAAAACTAGCTCCTAGATATTGCGGAGTAACCATTTCGGGTATTACCGTAAAACCGTCACCAGAATGGTTGCAAAACCGTTTAAAATCAATTGGATTAAATCCTAAAAACAATATTGTAGATGTTACTAATTATGTTTTGCATGAATTAGGACAGCCTCTACATGCATTTGATGCTTCTAAAATTAATGGCAAAATTGTTGTAAAAACGCTACCAACGGGAACAAAGTTTACCACTCTTGATGACATAGAACGTAGCTTACACGAAGAAGACTTAATGATTTGCGACGACAAAGGGCCGCTTTGCATAGCTGGAGTCTTTGGCGGAAAAAATTCGGGGGTTACTGAAAACACTATAAATATCTTCTTAGAAAGTGCTTATTTTGATCCTGTTAGTGTAAGAAAAACAGCCAAAAGACATACTTTAAGTACTGATGCTTCTTTTCGATTTGAAAGAGGAGTTGATCCTGCAATTACTGAATATGCTTTAAAACGTGCCGCTTTACTAATACAGGAAGTAGCTGGGGGCGAAATTACATCGGATATCATAGATGTATATCCTAAAAAAATAGCTGATTTTCCAGTGTTTTTAAATTTTGCAAAAACAACAAAATTAATAGGCCAAGAATTACCAAAAGAAATTATTAAAAAGATTTTGGCATCGCTTGATATTAAAGTTAATAGTGTTACCGATGGTGGATTAGGACTTACTGTTCCGGCTTATAGAGTTGATGTACAAAGAGAGGTTGATGTTATTGAAGAAATTCTTCGAGTATACGGATACAACAACATCAATTTTACTAAAAAACTAAATGCGACTGTTTCCAACTCGGCTAGAACCGAAGATTATAAAGTTCAAAATATTATTGGAACACAACTAAACGCATTAGGATTTCATGAAATGATGGCCAATTCGTTGACTTCACCAGACTATGTCGAACTATCTGAGCTATTGCAAAAAGAGCATAATGTAATGATGCTAAACCCTTTAAGTAGCGATTTATCCGCTATGAGGCAATCGCTATTATTCTCAGGATTAGAAGCCGTTTCCTATAATATTAATCGTAAAAATTCTGATTTAAAATTATTCGAATTCGGAAAATCATATCATAATTTCTCAACAGGTTATGAGGAACAAAAACATCTAACACTTTTTGTTACTGGAAATCGAACGGAGGAAAGTTGGACAAGTCCAGAAAAAGCTACAGATTTCTTTTTATTCAAAGGTTATGTTGAAGCAATACTTTCTAGATTAGGAATTTGTAAAACCAAAAATGAACCTGTTAAATCTGATGTTTTTGCCGAAGGAATTGCGATAGCTGTAGGTGATGAAATAGTAGTAGAATTTGGAACAATTAAAAAAACGATTTTAAAACATTTTGATGTAAAGCAAGAAGTGTTATTTGCCGATTTTAATTGGGCTCTGGTTTTAAAACTACTTTCTAACAAAATTAAATTTACAGATATTCCTAAATATCCAGAAGTGCGAAGAGATTTAGCTTTATTACTAGATGAAAATATTCCTTTCGACTCAATCTATAAAATTGCTCGTCAATCAGAAAAAACATTGTTGAAGAATATTAATCTTTTTGATGTATATCAAGGGAAAAATTTGCCTGAAGGGAAAAAATCATATGCCGTAAGTTTTACCATTCAAGACAGCTCAAAAACACTAACAGACGAGCAAATTGATAAAGTTATGACTAAATTGCAAAAGAATTTTATTGCAGAACTTGGAGCAAGTTTAAGATAAAATCAAATTATAAATTATATAATAAATCCCTGAATTTTAAGTTTAGGGATTTTTTTTGCATCTTCTATTTAAAGATTTAATACTCCTTTTTTATATCTATTTAAAAAATCATTACCTTTATTTAATGTTTAGCATTTATATCTAATGAAAATAAAGATAGTTTCACTAATTGTATTCCTTTGTTTAGCTACTTCTATAACGGCGCAAACTACTATTGATAAATGGACTGCAATAAATGATTTACAAGTTGTTGTTACACAAACATTTCATCCAGCCGAAGAAGGAAATATAGAACCCCTAAAATCGCGCTCCGAAGAATTAATGAACAAAGCCAACAATTTACTTCAATTAGACATTCCGGAGGAGTATAGAACGAAAGAAATTTTAACACTATCAGAAAATTTACTAGCTAAAAGCAAAACGCTTCATGCATTAGTAGTTTCTAAAGCTTTTGATGAAGAACTATTGAAAGCCATAACAGAAGTTCATACTGTTTTACATCAAATTATTGGACTTTGTAATGAAGTAAAAAAGTAAATTGAATATACTCCCATTTCCAACTCATACTATTTAAGAATTAATAAATTTTATTTCTAAAAATCCAACAGTCTAAAAAACTAAAATTCAGAATTTATATTTTACATTTGCTTTTTCAACAAAAAATACGATTATGGTTTATAAATTTAGAGTAATTCTCGATACCGAAGACGATGTTTTCAGAGACATTGCTATACTTGAAGACGATACTTTAGAAGATTTACATAACGCTATTGTAAATGCATTTGGGTTTGATGGTCTAGAAATTGCATCCTTTTATACTTGTGATGATAAATGGAATCAGGACGAGGAGATTTCGCTTTTTGATACTGGCGATGTTCCAGGCGAACAAAAAATAATGAGTGATTATGTTTTGTCAGAAATTTTAAACAAAGAAAACACCAAAATCATTTATGTTTATGATTTTCTAAACATGTGGACATTTCTTGTTGAATTAGCTGCAATAGAAGAACAAACACTTGGAAATGTGTATCCTGAAACACTCTTTTCGCATGGAATAATGCCACTAGACGCTCCTGAAAAAGATTTTGAAGCTGATATGAACGATGATATTTATGGCGAATTTGAAGATGATTTTGATGAAGAAGATTTAGACATGCTTGATGGTGGCGAAAACTTTGAAGATTATGGCTTTGAAGAAAATTGGAATTAAAAGTACAGAAAATAGAGAATAGAAAATAGAATAAAGAAATAAGAACCAAGATGGGAGACTTCTATAATGTCTTTTATCTTGGTTCTTTATTCTGAAATTAAAAAAAATGATAAACTTATACAATACCCACATCGAAACACTTTCCATACATCGCGTTGGAAATAAAAGCCGCAATGAAGCTATTTTCTTGTCAGAACAACCCTACTCTCTAAATGATGAGATTGTTCCCTTAATTAAAGAATATTTCTTTAAACCTTTTCGGGAAAAAGAGGAAAATTATTATCAGTTTGCACATGAAGTAGATTTAGATTACAATGACATGTATAAATATGCTTCAGAAATTTTTACAAACCCAAGTAATTTTCATGCGGTTTCTAAAAATATAACAACGCATTTATTCGAGCAATCGAATCATCCTCATATTAAAAATGGCGAAGTGTATGTAACCTATTTGACCAATTTAAATATTGATAACAATGTTGTAGATGCTATAGGGATTTTTAAAAGCGAAATACAATCTGATTTTTTACAGTTTGAAGAAAAAGAGACGTCGTTAGAAATGATTTTACAACACGGAATCAACCTGAATAAATTAGATAAAGGCTGTATCATATTTAACCATAAAAAAGAAGAAGGCTACAAGATTCTTACTGTTGATAGCAACCGTTATGATGCGAGATATTGGTTGGAACATTTCCTTTCTGTAGATGCTTTTGAAGACGAAAATTTCATTACTAAAAAGTACTTGAAATTCTGTCAAGGATTTGCCAAAGATGTTGTTTTCCCAGCCGAAGACAAGAAAGAAGAAGTAATGTTCATGAACCGATCTGTGAACTATTTTGCTAAAAACGACCAGTTTGAAGAAACCAATTTCTTGAACGAAGTATTAGACAATCCTGATTTGATTCCGGAGTTTAAAAACTATAAAGTAGATAAAGGGGAGAAATACAGCATTGAAGATATTACGACCTTTCCAATAGCTAATGCAGCGGTTTCTGATGCTAGAAAATCGATTAAAAACGTGATTAATCTAGACACTCACATTCAAATAAAAATGGATTTTATTAATCCCGAAAGTGCTGAAAAATATGTAGAAAAAGGCTGGGACGAAGAAAAACAAATGTATTATTATTTGGTTTACTTTAATAAGGAGCAGAAGAGTTAAATATTTGTCATACTTATACACCCAAATAAAGGTAGATAAGTTTGATTTTGTAATCACTATCTGCAAGTTAGGCGTCATTGTAGGGCGACATTGCAACAATCAAAACTTCGCGGACAGACAAACCAAATTCTTTTAAAATTGATTACCTTTGACCATTGACAAAACATAAAGAATAGATGATAACGAAAGAACAAATTAAGGAACTTAAACATAAGGGAAATGGTGACATTGCCGACCTTGTGAAAAATCAACGTGACGTTGGTACAATCAACTTCATTCTTGAAAGTTTGGGACAACTTCCATCTAATTTTGACAGTTCATTTTTGTACGAACTTTTGACACATCAACATCATCAAGTAAGACTAAATGCAGTAAAAAACATTGGAAAATTAAACGGTAAAACAGACATAGCTAAACTTTCAGACCTTTATAAAATTGAAACCGACACAAGTGTAAGACGTGAAATAATTTCATCTATCGGCAGACAAAGAAGCGTTAATAATAAACCACTTTTATTTGAATTTTTGACAGACGAAGACCCAAAAATTGTTTGCCAAGCTATTCGTGGACTTTTAGTCTTTGAAAAAGACGAAGATGTGAAAGAACATTTAAAACCCTTAATAAATCACCCTAACGAAATGGTTAGGACAGTTATTTACAAAGAATATTTTGCAAAAGATAATCAAAGTATCGGTGTGCTGCCGCACACCGATACTTATGAGTATTTAAAAAACACTGTTGTAAATGCTGATGTTTTGAAGGCTTTGGAGTTTGTGCCTGACGAAAGTGTCCATTTAACTTTTACATCGCCACCTTATTACAACGCAAGAGATTATTCAATATATCCAAGCTATCAAGCGTATTTGGAATTCCTAGAAAAAGTATTTAAGGAAACACATAGAATTACAAAAGAAGGACGTTTTTTAATTGTAAATACTTCTCCAATTATTATTCCGAGGGTTAGCCGTTCTCATTCAAGCAAAAGATACGGAATACCTTTTGACTTGCATCCATATTTAGTAAAAAACGGTTGGGAATTTATAGACGATATAGTTTGGCTAAAACCCGAAGCAAGTGTAAAAAATCGCATTGGTGGTTTTATGCAACATAGAAAACCATTAGGTTACAAACCTAATTGTGTAACAGAATATTTAATGGTTTACCGAAAAACAACAGAAAAACTTTTAGACTGGAATATTAGAAGTTATGACTATAAAACTGTTTTAGAAAGCAAAGTAGCAGACGGATATGAAAATACAAATGTTTGGAAAATTGACCCTTGTTTTGACAAGGTACATTCTGCAATTTTTCCAGTTGAACTTTGCAAAAGAGTTATCCAATACTATTCTTACAAAGGCGACTTAGTTTTTGACCCATTTGGCGGAAGTGGGACTGTTGGAAAAACAGCAAAAGCATTGGATAGATTATTTTTCTTAACAGAACAGGAGCAAAAATATTTTGAATATATGCAAGCCAAGTCAAAACCGCAAGGCATTTTTAATGAACGCAAAACACAATTTTTAACGTTAGAACAATTCAAAGAAATAGCAAAATGACATTAACAGACCAAGTAGTAAAAAACATTATAAAACGTCTTGTCAAAGGACAAGATTATAGAATTGAAGTTGTTGCTTTGATTAATGCTGAATTTCTACAATTTGCCATTGACTTTTTCAAAAAAGTTATAGAAGCAAAATTTGCAAATAAAGACGTTACAGTTGACTGGTATAAACAAACATTTTTGAATAGTAAATTGAGTTCAGATGAAATTGCAATCAATTCTGGTTTGAACAAAAAAACTATTACGAATATGTATAATTCAGCATCAAAAGAAATTGTAATTGACGCTTCAAACGAACATTATGATGTGCTTTATCAATCAATAAGCAACTTAATTGAGGCACAACCCGACATTGATTTAACATTGACAATTAAATTTAGAGGAGTAAGCGTTGAACTTAATATAAATGAAAGTTTAATTGTTATAAACACACTTGCAGTAAAGCGTTCAGCACTTCGTGGTGGACTTTGGAGTACAGCAGGTAAAAGAGTAGAAAAATATTTAATGGCATCGCTTTGTAAAGTTTATAGTGTTCCTTTTGAACATTTTGACCAAAGTAAAATTCCATCAAGCATTAGAGAAGTTGATTTTTATTTAATCAATGGCGACACCTACTCACGATGCGAAGTTAAAATGATGGGACGTGGAAATCCAGAAAGTGCAGACGCAATTTTTGCAAGAGAAAGCAACGTTTTTGTATCAGATAAACTTTCTGACTTGAACAAAAGAGAAGCTGATAGACTAAATGTAAAATGGGTAGAACTTCGTGACGAAAATGGCTATAAACGATTTGGACAAATTTTAAAAGAACTTGGCATTCCACACACAGAATTCAACGGAAATTTAGACGAGCATTTGGACAAAATATTAAGCGAATTGCTTGACAAATAAGAACAACGAACGCCTAACACGGGTTTGGCAAAAGTGGCGGTTCAGTGCTAAATTGAACATTTGGTTTTCAAATGAACATAAGTGCTAAAATAAAAGTAAGTTATTCTAAATCAGTTACTTAGAAAAGATGTAAAACGTTAGTTAAAATAATTAGACCTAAAAAATCTACTAATTAAAAATAAATCTTTATTTTTGAGTAATTAAATGAATCGATATGAACATGACTTCACAGATAAAGAAGAATTTAATTTTAAGAATTAAAGATTCAAAAGATTTGAATTTTCTTAATGCTCTTCAAACCATCTTTGACTCTTCTGAACAGGCACTATTTCAATTATCTTCTGAACAACAATCTGTTATAGAGAAAGGAAAAAGTGACATTAAAAACGGTCAGTTCTTTAAAAATGAAGAAGTAATTTCAGAAATGAAGCAATGGCTGAAAAAGAAATAGTTTGGTCAAAACTAGCAAAAATTCAGTTATCAAATGTACTTGAGTTTTATGTTAATAGAAATGGAAACTCAAATTATAGTTTAAAAATCCTAAGCGAAGTCGAAGATTTATTAAAAACGCTTTCAAAAGCTGAGCAAATCGGGAGATTGACTTCAAATAAATTTACCCGTGTAATTTCGATGAAAGATTATCTCATATTTTATGAAATAAATGGAAATAGAATTGAAATTTTATCTTTTTGGGATAATCGACAAGATATAAAAAATAGAAAGATTAAATAAATTCTTTACAAAAAATCCACCTAATTATATTGTTAGTTTTTAGATAAAATTTTCTTCTATTTATTTGACTTTAACAAAAAAGTATACAAAACACTTTACCTATCAAATGCATTTGTATTCTTATAATTTCGAGTTACAAATCCAAAGGCAGCTTTCATAACATTTCCCATAGATTTGGCTTTTTTAAAATTGATGTCATTGGTATAACGATACAATTCTAATTTTAATTGTTTCAAATTGGCTTCAGGGGCAATTGAATCATTTCCCATAATTTCTATTAATAGTTCGACACGATTTTCGGCTGAGTGAATTCGCTTTGCTAGAGCAGCTCGTTCCTCATTTTTATATTGCTCGATTGAACTTTCTTCTAATTTTCCTTTTACCAATTGCACCATTGGATAATTTTCTTTAAAAAACTGCGGTCTGTACACTTTAAAATTTCCTTCGTAGCATTGTTGGTCAAAATCTATAGGGCGAATTTTAAAAACAATATGATCAAAATCGTGGATTGGTACAATAACATAATTATAAGCGCGCATATCACCTAACAACCTAATCATGCAACGCTCGTTAAACTTGACGAACTCTTTTGCAATTTGAGCTTTCTCGGTTTCGGTACATTTTTTTAAATGCTTTTTAATGAAAACATCGCCTGGAATTCCAATAATATGCTCTTCTATTAGTGTATCGTTAAACACTAAAAAATTGATTTTATCAGGCGAAAGAATGTCCTCTAATTCTAAACCATAAATTCTTGATGCATCAGCTTTCTTGATGTAAAAATGAGTATAATTATCGTTGAGAATGTTTCTTACTTTTATTCGGAAAGGCTTAGAATTTCCGAATGTACAGTAGTCTATACAATCTACGTTCAAAAACTTAATAATCCCTAAATTACCATCAGAATGCAAGAGCGAATAAATTTTCTTTAATGTCAAATCAATTTCGGCTCTTTCAAATTCAGTATAATAAACCCGAATCCACAAAGTATCTTGGTTTTCAGCATCGTAAACATTTACCGAACCAGAAAAACGCAATAAATCATCATAACTAATTGAAACTTTCGATTTGCGATCAAAACGCTCTAAATACTCCATTAATGAACTATTAACAGGATAAGATGGTTTCTTTAAAAGCATTAAAGGCTCACTCATTACTATTCAATTTTATACAAACTTACAATAAAATTAAAATGGTATTGAAACTAAAGTAAGTTGATTATTTCAAAAGAGTTATTTTATTCCAATTATAAAAACCCAGCAGCTCTAAACTACTGTTTATCAGTTTTTTGAAAACAAACCTGTTTGTAAGTTTATTTATATGTTTTTGCAAAAAACAAGTACTTAGTCGATGTAGTTTGCTGTTCGTCATACTTTTAAGTAAGTTTACCTCACAAAATAACATTTCTGCAGTATGTCAAATTCTAAAACCAAGACCGTTTTTATTTGGAGGAAACTATGGTGTTGCTTTTTTGGACATCGTTTTGTAACCACTAGAAATATAACTAATCATTTTAAAGAATTTAAATGTTGTACTTGCAAAATAGAATTGACTAATGATGAAAAAGGACGAAAAATTTTCTTAACCCCTGAATTGAAAGACATTAATCAAACTTTAGAACTATTTTATCAAAAAAAACATCATTTGGTTTAAAATTTAGTTTCCATTTAAGGTAACAATTCCCTATCTTGTTCGTCCTATAAAAATAAAACGACGAAAATTTGGAAACTATTCTTTCGATTACAAATCTCAACAAACGTTTTGGCTCAGTTCATGCGGTAAAAAACGTTTCTCTAGAAATACAAAAAGGCAATGTTTACGGAATTTTAGGCCCAAACGGAAGTGGTAAATCGACTACATTAGGTATTGTTTTAAACGTTGTCAATAAAACATCAGGTGACTACAGTTGGTTTGGAGGCACTATGCAAACCCATGAAGCTTTAAGAAAAGTAGGTGCAATTATAGAACGTCCTAATTTTTATCCGTACATGACGGCTAGAGAAAATCTAGAATTGGTTTGTAAAATTAAAGACATCAATACTGTAAAAGTATACGAAAAACTTGAATTAGTTGGTTTATTAGAAAGAGAAAACAGCAAGTTCAGTACTTTCTCGCTAGGAATGAAACAACGATTGGCAATTGCCTCTGCCCTACTAAACGACCCCGAAATTTTAATTCTTGACGAACCTACTAATGGTTTAGACCCACAAGGGATTCATCAAATTCGGGATATTATCAAACAAATCGCAGCGCAAGGAACAACTATTTTATTGGCATCACACTTATTAGACGAAGTAGAAAAAGTATGTACTCATGTGTTGGTTTTACGCAAAGGCGAAATATTATATTCTGGCAGGGTAAACGAAATGACAAGTAATGAAGGTTTTTTTGAATTAGAAAGTGATGATAATCGTGTTCTAAAATCTGTTTTGTTGCAACATCCGGCAATAGAAAAAGTAATTGATGAAAATAGTAAAGTATTAGTTTATCTAAAATCTCCACTGCAAGCATCAGAATTAAACCGCTATTTATTTGAGAAAAACATTTTTTTAAACCACTTAGTTAAACGCAAAAACAGTTTAGAAGAGCAATTTTTAGAATTGACAAAGAAGTAGTAGCAATAATTTCAATAGCAATGTCAATAGCAATTATAAATTGTAATGACAAAATTCAAATTAAAAACAAATCCTAATTAAAAATTAATGAAAAGATTACTAGCTATAGAATTACAAAAAATATGGAAAAACAGAGCCAGTAGAGTGCTGACTATTTCCTATTTTATTGTACTTTCATTTATTGCGTTAATAGCCTCTATAAAGTTCGATATTGGCTTTTTAAAATTTCATTTGGCTGAAATGGGAATTTTCAACTTTCCTTTTATTTGGCATTTTAACACCTATATTGCGGCAATTTTAAAACTTTTTCTTGCTATTGTAATCGTTTCGATGATGGCAAATGAATACAGTTATGGCACTTTAAAACAAAACTTAATAGACGGAATGAGCAAGAAAGAATTCATACTTTCTAAATTTTTAACCGTAGTGTTATTTGCAGCAGCCTCGACGGTTTTTGTTTTTTTTATGTCGCTTATTTTAGGATTATACTTTTCGTCATATAATGAAGTTAGTATTATTTTTTCTGGTCTTGAATATATTTTAGCCTATTTTATTAAACTAGTGGGGTTTTTCTCGTTCTGTTTATTTTTGGGAATTCTAGTAAAACGTTCGGCTTTTGCCTTGGGTTTTTTGATGGTTTGGAATATTATAGAAGGAATTGCAAAAGGAATTTTATCATTTAAACTATTTCCAGAAGGCAATGTCTCAGCTTATATTTCACAATTTTTTCCTTTAGAAGCGATGTCAAATTTAATTGTAGAACCTATCACTAGATTATCTGCCATAGAAAGTATAGGAACACAAATGGGTATCGAAAACATTAAAGATTATAGTGTGCATTGGTACAGCATTCTCATTGTATTAGCGTGGACCGTTATTTTTATGTTAATGTCTTATAAATTACTAGAAAAAAGAGATTTATAGTATCTTTGCAGATGCTATGGGGTTTTTTAGGAACATTTTTTTTATATTTATTTTTAGTTGCATTTCAACTACAACTTTTGGTCAGTACATTACTGTAACTGATAATTTTACTGCACAAGATCTTGTCGAAAATAGATTAATTAACAGTCCGTGTGCCAATGTATCAAACTTTTCTGTTAGTGGTGGCAATTTTGGTAGTCAACAAAGTTTTGGCTATTTTACAGCTAATGGCAGTAATTTTCCATTTGCCGATGGTGTGGTTCTAAGTACTGGCAAAGCCGTTTCGGCATCTGGACCAAATAATTCTATTTTAAGTGATGGCGACACTTCATGGTCTGGCGATGATGATTTAGAGAATGCTCTAGGAGTTAGCAACTCCATAAACGCTACAGTTTTAGAGTTCGATTTTATATCATTGTCTAACAAAATTAGTTTTGATTATATTTTTTCTTCTGAACAATATTTAACTGACCCAAGGTCTAATCAATGCAACTTTACAGATGGTTTTGCTTTTTTATTAAAAGAAGTTGGTAGTACAAATGCCTATCAAAATTTAGCTTTAATACCAAATACTACAATTCCAGTTAGAGTAAATACCGTTAGAGGATTAGGTACCATTTGTCCAGAAGCAAATGAGAGCTATTTTGGGGGATTTAACGGAAATGAACATCCAACAAATTTTAATGGTCAAACTACAATAATGCAAGCTCAAGCAACTGTAATTCCAGGTAAGCTCTATCACATTAAATTAGTTGTTGCCGATCAAGGAAATAATTTATACGATTCGGCTATATTCTTGGGTGGTGGTAGTTTTAAATTTGAAAAGGACTTGGGACCAGATCAATTAATTGTAACCAACAATCCGGTTTGTCAAAACAATACATTTCCTTTAGATGCTACAGAACCTGGAACTAACTCCTACAAATGGTTTAAGAATGATGTCGATACTGGAATTACTTCTCCAACCTATACAGTTGCAGATGCGGGAATTTATAGAGTTGAAGTGTCATTAGGAGCAACCATTTGCAAATCGATTGGTGAAATTACTATAGAGTTTTCGCCACTTCCTTCTTTAACAAATACCACTATAGTTCAATGTGATGAAAATAAAGATGGTTCGGGATTGTTTAACTTATCAAAAGTAACTAAAATCATAACTAATAATGATAGTAATCTTTCTAATATTGTTTATTATGAAGAAATAACTGATGCTCAAAATCAAGATGCATCAAAAGCCATTTCAAATCCTAATACATATGAAAGCATTCCTAAAACTATTTATGCAAGTGTAAAAAATACTTTTGGTTGTGCTAATGTAGCCACTATAGATTTAAAACTCTCGAACAATTCAGTTCCGAAATCTAGAGATTTAGAAAGTTGTGATTTAGATGGAAAAATAGATGGTTTTTATGGATTCGATTTGAATAACGCTACTCCTATTGTTTTAGCGGGGTTACCTTCAGGACTGGTTGTTGAGTATTATGAAACACTAAATGATGCGCAATTAGAAAATAATGTGTTGCCAAACACTTATAAAAATACAATTCGATATGAAATGAGAATTTATGCTCGAATTGTAAATGGTTCTGATTGTTACGGAATAATTGCACTAGATTTATTTGTAAATTCCTTCGAAGACTTACCCGATGAGAAGGTGCAATTATGTGAGCTTACTTCTAAAAAATTAGAAGTAGACAAAAAATATATTGGTTTTGATTGGAGTAATGGCAGTAAAGATTTTTTTACCGAAGTTACTACCCCCGGGATTTATACAGTTACAATAACAGATAAAAATACGTGTGTTGCCAATAAAAAATTTATTGTAGAAGGTTCTGGGAAAGCAACTATTACTAATATAAATACTAATGATTTTCAAGAAATTAATTCTGCAACAATAGAATTTTCAGGATCAGGTAATTACGAATTTTCATTAGATAGATTACTTTATAAAGACAGCCCTGTATTTGAAAATCTTTCTCCGGGTATATATACTGCTTGGGTTAAAGATAAAAATGGCTGCGGAATTACTTCTAAAAAATTTTATGTCTTGAATTATCCAAGATATTTTACTCCAAATGGAGATGGAATTAATGACAGTTGGTTTATTAAAAATATAAATGTATTTCCAAAATCTGAAATTAGTATTTTTGACAGATACGGTAAACTTCTTTACCAATTTAGTGGAATAAATAAAGGTTGGGATGGCAAATTTAATTCGGTAGATTTACCATCTTCCGATTATTGGTTTGTAATTAATATTGGGAATATTAAAATAATTAAAGGACATTTTACACTAAAAAGGTGAAATTAGTCATTAAAGTATTATTTTTATAGCATGAAAAGAAATATCCTACTATTTTTTATTTTATTAACCACTGTTGCTTTTTCCCAATTTAGCAAGACACATTATATACCACCCCTTGGGAGTTCGTCTGAAGTATCTTCTATAGCTGAAGAACAGTATTTATATATATCCACTCCTAGTTCTACTCCCGTTAATTTTAAAGTCTCACAATTAGGAGGAACGCTTTTTGACGGTACTGTTTCTAAAGCCACACCTTATGTTTATAATATTGGCAGTGGAACTAATACTGAATTAATCGTTGATAAAAGTTCAGTAAATAAAATACTAACGAATAAAGGATTTACTGTAGAAGCCGATGATTTAATTTATGTATCGGCACGTATAATTGCTGGTCTTGGAAATCAATCTGGAGCGCTTGTATCTAAAGGAATGGCAGCTTTAGGTACAGTATTTAGAATTGGAGCCTTATTGAATACAGAGGCAAATCCTTACACAGCAAATCACTACACTTTTGTAGCGGTTCTTGCAACCGAAAACAATACAAAAATTCAATTTTCTGATATAAAGTCTGGCGTTTCTTTAATAAATAATGCTACAGCAGGAAATACTCCTTCACCAATAATTCTTAATCGAGGTGAAAGTTTCGTTATGGCTGTTGAAGGACCAGAAGAAAAAAATCGAGATGGTTTAATTGGTTCTTTAGTCACTTCAGATAAACCAATAGCTTTGAATTGCGGTTCGTTTGCCGGATCAAATGCTAAACAAAATTTGGATCTTGGTTTTGACCAAATTGTTTCTGCTGAAAGAACTGGAAAAGAATACATATTTATAAAGAGTATAGGACAACCAGAAGCTGAAAGAATATTATTAGTTGCAAACGAAGATAATACTGAAATTTTCCTCAACGGAAATTCAATTGCAAATTATGTTTTAAGCGCAGGAGAATATGTTGCATTAGATGGAAATGACTTTAGTTCACTTGGAAATTTGTACGTACGTTCCTCCAAAAATGTATTTGCCTATCAAACTGTTGGTGATAGAAGTGATGATCCAAATACGCTTTATGCCAATCAAGAATTATTTTTTGTTCCTCCGTTAACTTGCGAAACCCCTAATGTTATTGATAATATCCCATTTATAGAAAAAATAGGAACACGAATATATAGAGGTCGTGTTACATTAATAACTCAAACAGGATCGAGTTTGAATTTTGAAGTAAATGGTACGCCTTACTCTATTTCCTCACTAGATAATTTACCCGGTATCACTATTTCAGGTCCAACATCAGTCACCGGAAACTCCAATTATACAACCTATGTCATTACTGGTTTAACCGGAAATATTAGTGCTTTTTCATCGGGTCAGCTTTATTTAGCAGCTTATGGTACGAGCGATGCTGCTACTTTTGGCGGATTTTATTCGGGTTTTACTTTTAAACCAGAAGTGAGTTTTAGTTTATTGAATGCAACAAAGGAGGACTGCATTCCTAATAAAGTTTTATCTGTGAATACCTTAAGTGCTTTTGACGTTTTTCAATGGTACTATAATGATTTGCCTATTTCAGGAGCTACAAAGAGCAAATATACTCCCACAAAACCTGGTTATTATTTTGTAAAAGCTACCATTTCAGATTGTGGAACTAAATTAGATTCTGATAAAATCCCTGTGAGTTCTTGTCCAACAAATTTAGATAATGACATCGTAAATGACAATTTAGATATAGATATTGATAACGATGGTGTTACCAATTGCAATGAATCACTAGGCAATAAAGATGTTGACCTTTCGGATAATAGTACTTTAAACATTTCTACAACTGGAACTCTACCGGCTTTGGCTCCATTTTCAGGAACAATATCAGGCGATTTTGTTACCGAAACTTCAAAGGATAAAAACAGTATAATTTCCTTTAAAAAAATATTTCCTGTAGCTACAAATATTTTATTCGAATATGTAAATACTGCAAATACAACAGATTTATTGAATGATAGTGGTGATTTTATTCTAAACTCAGATTCAGAAAGAACCATTACTGTTATTAATCCGTCAAACCAATTACTTATTGACACTAATTATGACGGTATTTATGAAAGTGGAATAACGCAATTTTCATCCTTCGAAATTCGATTCCGTTTTAACAGCTCAAATCCATTAAAAGCGGGCACCGGTGATTTTAAATTTCAATCTTTTCAAACCACATCGATATCATTTACGCACAAAAACTTATCAGAATTAAGTGCGAATAAAGCAACTTTTAAATTAACTGAAACTTGTTCTGAAAAAGACTCTGATTTAGATGGAGTTTCTGACTTTATGGATTTAGATAGTGATAATGACGGTATTCCTGATAACATTGAATTGCAAGGTAAAAATTTCACTACTCCTTCTAAAATTGATTTAAATCTAGATGGATTAGACGATACTTTTCTTAGCGGCTTGACACCCGCTGACACCGATAAAGATGAGGTTCCTGATTATTTAGATTTGGATAGCGACAATGATGGAATTTATGATTTAACCGAATCTGGAAATAACATTACCGACTCGAATTTAGATGGAGTTATTGACACTAGTGGTAAATCATTTGGAGATAACGGTTTGTTTAATTCTATTGAAACTTTTACAGATTCTGGAATTCTAAACTACACTGTTGCCGACACTGACAGTGATAAGACGAATAATTATTTAGATTTAGATAGTGACAATGATGGCTGTCTAGACACCATAGAATCAGGTAATTTAGATGATGATGGAGATGGATTATTAGGAAATACTGCTCCAAAAGTAAATTCCAAAGGAGTTGTTAACAATGCTCTAGGGTATGCAGTACTTCCTAATCTAAATTACATAACATTTGCAAATATTACTATAATTTCACAGCCAATTATTATCCCTACTTGTGAGTTACAAAATGCAATTGCAACAATAGAAACTTCTCCAATAGATAGTTATCAGTGGCAAATATTAGAATCAGGCAATTGGAATGATATTGTTGATGGCGTTTCTTATACAGGAAGCAAAACAAAATCATTAAAAATTATTGCCATTACAGCTGCAATGAAAGGTTTTAAGTATAGAGTTAAATTACTGAAAGATGTAAACTCATGCATTCAAATTTCTGATGAAGTTGAATTAATAGTTTATGATTTACCAATTGTGAACTCTCCAATTACATTAAAACAATGTGATGACGATGCGCTTTCCGATGGTTTTGCTAATATCAATTTAACTCAAAACGAAAATTTTATTTCTTCCAATTATCAAAATGAAGAATTTACCTACTTTAAATCTCCAATAGCAGCAAAAAATGGAGATACTAGTTTACAAATTACAAATCCATTACAATATTTAAGTGGAAATACTTCGGTTTGGACCAGAGTTCAAGATGAAAATCAATGTTTTAGGGTTGCAAGAATTGATGCAGTAGTTACAGCAACTCAAATTCCTTCCACATTTTTGAAAGAGTTTTATGAATGTGATGATTTTCTAGATATAAACGGAAATAATAATACAAACAATAGCAATACTGACGGAATTACTTCGTTTAATTTTAGTAGTGTTACATCGGCTGTAAATGCCCTTTTGCCAAATACTTCAATTAAGTATTATAAAAATTTAAATGACGCTAGTGCTGAAACTGATTTAAATGGGAATTCCTTAGAAATATCGCAAAATCCATCAGATCCAATTAGTATTTTTAATTATAGAAATATTGGCTATTCTAACGTACAAGAAATTTGGATTCGAGTAGAAAGTACAATACAAAATGATTGTTTAGCTCTTGGTCCTTATATAAAATTATATGTAGAAACCATTCCTGTAATTAATGAAATTAGTTCAGATAATATTATTAGACGTTGTGCGGACAGACAAGGATTTTTTTCATTTGACACTTCAAATATTCAATCTTCTATTTTAAAAGGGCAAACAAATGTATTAATAACCTATTCAGATGATTTAGGCAATCCGCTATCTAGCCCACTTCCCAACCCTATAGTAGTAAAAGGAACAAAAACAATTACTGTAAAAGCTTTTAGTACCCTATCTAAAGATCCTGACGGACCTTGTGCAGCCGAAAAAACTATTCAATTTATTGCAGACGTTTTACCTGAAGCTTTTCCTTTACCAGCCAATCTACTAGAAATATGTGATGACGAGCCAAATCCTAAAGATCAAAATGGCATTATCGCATATGACACCTCTACTTTTGAATCCACAATTGTTAAAAATCAAACACAAATAAAAGTAGAATATGCTGATGCTCTTGGAAATTTACTGCCAAGCCCTTTGCCTAACCCGTTTATTTCCAATTCACAAAACATCAAAGTAAAAGTTTCTAGTACCATAAATACAAGTTGCATTGCTCAACGTATTTTACGATTTGTTGTAGAACCTTTACCTGTAATTGATTTAAATGAAAACGGTTCTTATACTGCCATGGTTTGTGAAAATTTACCTAACTTTAAGGTTACCATAGAATCTGGAATACTTAATAATGTTCCTACTGCAAATTTTAAATACAAATGGTATAGAAACGGTATAGAAATTCCTAACGAAACTTCGACTAATTTAATTACAAGTATTCCGGGTACTTATACTGTCGATGTAAGCAATAGATTGGGTTGTTTTAGAACAAGAACTATAAATGTTACTTCATCAGATATAGCATCAATTAAGGATGTAAAAGTTACCGATTTGTTAGACTCAAATATTATTGAAATTATTGCTGACGGTATTGGAGATTATGAATATAGCATCGACCTAAAAAAAGGATTTCAAACTTCGCCTCTATTTCTTAATGCGCCTTCAGGAATTTTACAAGTTTATGTAAAAGATAAAAATGGTTGTGGTACAGTTGGCCCTGTTGATATATCAGTTTTAGGAATTCCTAAATTCTTCACACCCAATAATGATGGTTCTAATGATACTTGGAATATTAAAGGAATTAGTGACAAATTTAATTCAAAAGCTAAAGTCGAAATTTTTAATCGTGAAGGAAAGTTACTAAAACAACTAAACGCTATCGATAAAGGTTGGGATGGAATTTATAACGGAGAAATACTACCTTCTGATGACTATTGGTATGTTGTTACTTTTGAAAATAATAAAATTGTTAAAGGCCATTTCAGTCTCAAAAGATAAAAAATTAATTACCCTATTTTATAATACAATTAGAATGCAATACATAATTATGACAAATTTTAAAATACCCTTTTTAGCTCTTATACTCGTTTTTTCTTCTAAAATATTTTCACAAAATGATTGTTCAAAAGCTATTATTGTTTGTGGAAATAGTGGCTTTGAAGGTTTAACAGCCTCTGGAATTGGGAAACAAGAATTATTTGCATCATCAAATAGTTGTCAAGGCGAAGAAAATAATAGTATATGGCTAAAGCTTTCTATAAAAACAACTGGAACATTAGGATTTACTCTCATTCCTGAAAGTACGGATATCAATGAAGACTTCGATTTTTTTATTTTTGGTCCAAACGTAACATGTGGTGCAATTGGTAAAGCCATAAGATGCTCGACTACAAATCCTGAATCTATAAATCAACCCAATAATTTTACTGGAATGAATGCTGCCTCAAATGATGATTCTGAAGGTCCTGGTCCCGACGGAAATAGTTTTGTGAAATGGCTTACCGTATCTGCTGGAGATTCTTATTTTATAGTAATTGACAGACCAACGGGATCGAGTAACTTTAAATTGGAATGGAGCGGTTCGGCAACTTTTAATACACCACCAACATTTGATGTGCCAACTGGTGTAGCACTTGATATTAAACAATGTGATACCGATGGATTTCAGGATTTTATAAGCGAATTTAATTTAAAACAAAACGACCCTTTAATCATAGGAACTCAAAGTGATGTCATTGTTAGTTATCATACTTCTCAAAATGATGCTCTTACAAACGTAAAGGAAATAAAAAACGCTACAAATTTTAAAAATACGTCTAACCCCCAAACTATTTTTGTAAGGATTGAAAATACAATAACTGGTTGTTTTAATACCACTACATTTATAATTAAAGTAAATGACCCTGTAAATTTCCCTAAAAACGAAGCATCTACTTGTGATGATAGCTCAGATGGAAATGATACCAATGGATTGGCAATTTTTGATTTGTCCAAAGTTACAACTGCTATTTTTGACAATGAAGATACAACAGCATTAACTGTAAAATACTATATTAGTCAAAATGATGCCGATGTGGATTTGAATGAATTATCACAATTTTTCCCAAATACAAGTCCCAATAAGCAACCCATATTCATTAAAGCTTTTGACGGAACTTGTACAGATACAAAAGAGATTAATCTTATAGTAATTCCTGTACCAACTAAAATTAAAGCAAGTGGTTCTCAATGTGATTTTGGTTTAAATCCAGATGGGCTATCACTATTTAACTTGAACGATTACAATAGTTCGTTTACAAGTTCTGACCCAAATTTAACTGTAACCTATTTTAAAAATAAGACCCAAGAACAAAACAAAAATCCATTAAATACTGTTTTTAATAATACTTCAAATCCTGAAACTATTGTTGGGAGAGTTACAAATGCTGCAACGGGGTGTGCTAGTTTAAGTGAATTGACTTTAAATGTAAAAATTATTCCTAGCCAAAATTTAAAACCACTAGAACAATGTGATGTTTTAAATAAAGAAGATGGTTTTACAACATTTAATCTTGATAATGCAAACTTAGTTGTAACTCCAACTCAAATTAAAACATTCTATTCAACTCAAAGCGATGCATTAATAAAACAAAATAGCATTACTACACCAACAAATTATACAATTCCTATTGCATACAACTCATCTGTTTTTATTAGAATTGATGAAGCTGGTAGTTGCACCAGTGTGAGTGAAGTTCAATTAATAGTAAATAAACTTCCAAATATTGAAACTCAAGATGATGAAAAAAATATAGTTTGTTCAAATATACCTAATAGATTTATAACCATCAATGCAGGAAAATTAGAAACTAATTCATCCAATTTTAATTATACTTGGTATCGCGATGGAGTAAAAATTAATTCAACAACTTACGCTATTAGGGTAAACCGAGAGGGAAATTACACTGTTGATGTTGCTAATCGATTTGGATGTTTTAAAACGAGAACCATAACAGTAACTTCCTCAGAAATAGCAATGGTTACAGATGTAATAGTTTCAGACTTTTCTGAATCGAATACTGTTGAAGTACTTTTAGAAGAAGATTTAACAGGAGATTATGTCTTTAGTCTCTACAAAAGTAATGATTTTCAATCGTCTCCTATTTTTACAGATGTACCCGCCGGAGTCTATGAATTATATGTAAAAGATTTAAATGGTTGTGGCGTATTTGGTCCAAAAATCATCTCAGTACTTGGAGTACCAAAATTTTTTACTCCTAATAACGATGGCGTAAATGACTTATGGAATTTAAAAGGTGTTGGTTCTAATTTTAGCAGAAAATCATTTATTCAAATCTTTAATCGAGAAGGAAAACTTTTATATGAAATGAATGCAAGAGATAAAGGTTGGGACGGAACTTACAATAGTAATCCTTCTACGTCAGACGATTATTGGTATGTTATAAATCTAGAAAACAATAAAACCATAAAAGGCCATTTTTCATTAAAACGATAAAACTATAAATTATGAAAAAAACGGTACAGTATATTTTTATTTTTATTTCTCTTAACCTTCATGCTCAAATAGAACGTATTGACCCTCCTAATTGGTGGGTTGGAATGAGAACAAAACAAATCACACTTTTAGTTTACGGCAGTGCTATACAGGATTTAGAACCCTCTATAAATTATTCAGGAGTAAAAATCTTAAAAACCGAAAAAGTAGAAAGCCCTAATTATTTATTTGTTACTATTGATATCGATTCAAATACAATTCCTGGTGATGCTAAAATTGAATTTAAAAAAAATGGAAAAACAAAAATAACAAAGAGTTTTCCTTTATTAAACAGAGAAAAAAATAGTGCCAACCGAATTGGTTTTTCCACAAAAGATGCTATTTTACTAATTGTCCCTGATCGATTTGCAAATGGAAATCCAAAAAATGACAATACACCAAAAAGTATAGAAAAAGCAAATCGAAACGATGAAAGTGGCAGACACGGTGGTGACATTCAAGGTATTATAAATCATTTAGACTATATACAATCATTAGGATATACTCAAATTTGGAATACGCCACTTGTAGAAAACAATATGCCAAATTATTCCTACCACGGGTATGCTGCAACCGATTTTTATAAAATTGATGAAAGATTTGGAACAAATGAAGAATTTAAAACTTTAGTTTCAGAAGCCAAAAAAAGAAATATAGGTTTAATTTGGGATGTAGTACTCAATCATTGTGGTTCACAATATTATTTTATTAAAGATGTTCCAACAAAAGATTGGATGAATTTTCAAGACAGTAAAAAGAGAACAAACCATATAAAATCGACTTTGTTAGATCCATATGCGACAATACAAGACAGAGAAGAGTATACTAATGGTTGGTTTGACGGACACATGCCAGACCTTAACCAAAAAAATCCATTAGTAGCCAGTTATTTAACTCAAAACACCATTTGGTGGATAGAATATGCAAATCTTTCTGGATTTAGAGAAGATACTTTTTCATATGCTGATAAAGACTTTTTGTCTAATTGGACTAAAACAATTATGGACGAATATCCAAACTTTAACATAGTTGGAGAAGAAATGACTAATGTCACTGAGTTATCGGCATATTGGCAAAAAGATAAGATTAATGCTGATGGCTATAGATGCTTTTTACCAACTTTAATGGATTTTTCATTAACCGATAATCTAATCAAATCATTGTCAACAAACAATGATTGGGAATCTACTTGGAAAGAATTCTATAAAGGTATGGGGCAAGATTATCACTATGCAAACCCAAATAATTTATTGATTTTTCCTGATAATCATGATATGGATCGATTTTATACTAGAATCAAAAACGATTTCGAGAGTTGGAAATTAGGTATGACTTTATACACAACCATGAGAGGTATTCCTCAGTTGTATTATGGAACAGAATTATTATTTACTAACGAAAAAGCAGGAAATGACGGCCAGAGGCGTGCAGATTTATTTGGAGGTTGGGAAGGTGATACAAAAAATGCTATTACCGAAAAAGGTCTGGATGCAAAAGAACTAGAAGCTCAAAAATACCTTAGTAAACTATTAAATTGGAGAAAAACTGCGACAGTAATTCATAATGGGAAATTTATTCACTATGCTCCAGAAAAAAATGATGTTTATGTTTATTTTAGATATAATGAAAATCAAAAAGTAATGGTTATTTTGAATAAAAATAAAGAAAAAGTACTTCTTGATATGAAAAAATATTATAAAATGATTCCTGAAACATTTACTGCGAAAGACATTATTAATGACCGGGAGATTACAATACAAAAAACTTTAGAAATAGCTCCAAGAAGTGCTTTAATTCTAGATTTAAATAAATAGTATTCTTTATAATGAAAATAATAGCAACATTAATTACATTACTACTGTTTTCTATAGCAACTATAGGACAACAAGTAAAAGTAACTTCTGGTAAAGTTATGCGATTTGACAACTTTAAATCGAAATTTGTAGACGCAAGAAATATTGATGTTTGGTTACCAAAAGGATATTCTAATACTGAAAAATATGCAGTGCTATACATGCATGACGGACAAATGTTATATGATGCAGAAAGCTCATGGAACAAACAAGCTTGGGAAGTTGATGAAGTTGCAGGAAAGTTAATTGTAGAAGAAAAAACCAAAAAATTTATAGTGGTAGGGATATGGAACAACGGTTTAAAACGGCATCCAGAATATTTTCCACAAAAACCTTTTCAAACTTTTGATGTAACACAAAAGAATTTTATTTCAGAAAGTTTACTAAAAAGAAAGAAAATAGATACCGAGTTTAAAGTTATTTCAGATAATTACTTAAAATTTTTAGTCAAAGAATTAAAACCTTTTATTGATAAAAATTTTAATACCTATTCCAATCAATCGAATACTTTTATAGCGGGCTCTAGCATGGGGGGACTAATTTCACTTTATGCCATTTGCGAGTATCCAAAAGTATTTGGAGGTGCTGCTTGTCTTTCTACACATTGGACAGGAATTTATCAAAACGAAAACAATCCTATACCTGATGCCATAATTAAATACCTAAACAAACATTTACCAAAACCTAAAAATCATAAAATATACTTTGATTATGGCGATCAAACTTTAGATAGTTTATACAAACCTTCGCAAGAAAAAGTCAATAAAATAATGATTTCGAAAAAATATTCAGATAAGTCCTGGAATACAATTTTTTTTCCCGGAGAAAGTCATTCAGAACAATCATGGCATAAGAGGCTGGATATTCCATTCGAGTTTTTATTAGCAAAATAAAAAATAATTCATGAAAAATAAAAAACCATCAACTTACGCTGTGATGGTTTTCATTTATGATAAAAATTTAAATTTAGATTTTAAATCTCTTTCTTTCGGTCTCTGTTAAGTATATTTTTCTTAAACGAATAGATTTAGGTGTAACCTCAACATACTCATCTTTTTGAATGTATTCTAATGCTTCCTCAAGCGAGAAAATAATTGGTGGAATTATCCTTGCTTTTTCATCATTTCCAGAAGAACGGACGTTAGATTGTTTTTTCTCTTTGGTCACGTTTACACACATATCATCGCCACGTGAGTTTTCTCCAATTACCTGACCTTCATAGATTTCAGCATTTGGTTCAACGAAGAATTTACCACGATCTTGTAATTTATCGATAGAGTAAGGAATTGCTTTTCCTTTTTCCATAGAGATTAATGACCCTTTGTTACGTCCAGAAATTTCTCCTTTGTATGGCTCATATCCTATAAAACGGTGTGCCATAATAGCTTCACCAGCAGTTGCAGTAAGCAATTGGTTACGCAATCCAATAATTCCACGTGATGGAATGTTGAATTTTATAACCATACGTTCTCCTTTTGTTTCCATGCTCAACATTTCGCCTTTACGTAAAGTAACAAACTCAACAGCACGACCAGAAAGAGATTCCGGTAAATCGATAGTCAATTCCTCAATTGGCTCACATTTTTTACCGTCAATTTCTTTGATGATAACTTGTGGCTGGCCAATTTGTAACTCATACCCTTCTCTTCTCATGGTTTCTATAAGAACTGACAAGTGAAGTACTCCGCGACCAAAAACCATGAACTTATCGGCAGAATCAGTTTCACCCAATTTCATCGCTAAGTTTTTCTCTAATTCTTTAGTCAAACGGTCACGAATATGTCTTGAAGTTACAAACTTACCTTCTTTTCCAAAAAATGGTGAATCATTAATGGTAAACAACATACTCATTGTAGGCTCGTCGATTGCGATGGTCTGAAGCGCTTCAGGACTTTCAAAATCGGCAATGGTATCACCAATTTCAAAACCTTCAACACCAACAATTGCACAGATATCACCAGCAACAACTTGTTGCACTTTTTTACGACCTAAACCTTCAAAAGTATGTAATTCTTTAATTCTTGATTTCATTACAGTACCATCTCTTTTCACTAAAGATATTGGCATTGCTTCTTTCAAGATTCCTCTTTCTAATCTACCAATCGCAATTCGACCTGTAAAAGCTGAAAAATCTAGAGAGGTGATTAGCATTTGTGGCGTTCCTTCAGAAACTTTTGGAGCTGGAACGTTAGTAATTACCATGTCCAACAAAGCTTCAATATTGTCTGTAACATTTTCCCAATGGTCTGACATCCAATTGTTTTTTGCTGAGCCATAAACAGTTGGGAAATCCAATTGCCATTCTTCAGCACCCAATTCAAACATCAAATCGAAGACTTTTTCATGAACTTCTTCAGGAGTACAGTTTTCTTTGTCTACTTTATTAATAACCACACAAGGTTTTAACCCAAGGTCAAGTGCTTTTTGCAAAACAAAACGCGTTTGTGGCATTGGTCCTTCAAAAGCATCAACTAATAAACAAACGCCATCTGCCATATTTAATACACGCTCTACTTCGCCACCAAAATCGGCGTGACCAGGAGTATCAATAATATTAATTTTTGTGCCTTTATATTGTACCGAAACGTTTTTAGATGTAATTGTTATACCTCTTTCACGTTCTAGGTCGTTATTATCAAGGATTAAGTCACCAGTATTTTCGTTATCACGAAACAATTGACAGTGATACATAATTTTATCAACCAAAGTGGTTTTACCGTGATCGACGTGGGCAATAATTGCAATATTTCTAATAGATTCCATCTGTTATTTTTAATGGGTGCAAAGGTACACTTTATTTTGATATAATAAACCTTTGATTTTTATTAGTTACCGTATGTTAACTTCTTACATGATTTTATCAAAATAAAATTGGATAACTTTAAAAAATACCTAATAAATTTGCAATATTTTTTTTATATTTGAGTAATGAAAAACAAAGCAACTAAAATAACCTTACTTTTTATCCTTTTTTCTGTGTCGCTTGCTTTAGTGAGTAATTTGTTTTTAAATAAATTATTCTATTTTCCATCTAATCTCTTTATTTATAGCTTCTCAAAGGATTTGGGTTTCATTTTTTTGGCGGGAATTATATTTAAATATGTGCTTTCTAAAAACGATTCTAGAAACAGAAGAATATTTGAATCTCTTCAAAAAAGTAATGATGAGATTTTAAAATCGAATGAAAGATACGATATTGTTGCAAAAGCAACAAGTGATACTATTTGGGATTGGAAGATTATTGAAGATGATTTTGTTTGGAACAAAGGAATACAGGGAATCTTTGGTTATAAAGCTGACGATGTAGGAAAAACATCCAAATGGTGGTTTGATCGGATTCATCCTGAAGACAGTATTAAAATGTCTATAAAATTATACTCATTTATAGAACAAAAAACTGAGAAGTGGCAGGATGAGTACCGTTTTAAATGTGCTGACGGCAACTATAAATATGTATTTGACAGGGGATTTCTTGTAAAAGACGACAATGGCAATGTGATTAGAATGATTGGAGCCATACAAGATGTTACCAAACAAAAAGAAGAAGAACAAAGACTCAAACTTTTAGAAACCGTTATTACTCAGACAAAAGATGCCGTAATTATAACAGAATCAGACAAGTCGAATAGAGCCGTGCCAAGAATCGTTTTTGTCAACCCTGCATTTACTCAAATGACAGGATTTCAATCTAATGAAGTTATTGGCAAAACTCCAACTGTTTTTATGGGTAGGAAATCGGTTGAAAATCAAATTGGTAATCTTTCAAAAGCTTTAAGAGGAAAAGAAGAATTTAAATTTGAAACTTTAAATCATAAGAAAAACGGTGATGAATATTGGGTAAACTTTTCTATGCTTCCAGTTACTAATAAAGAAGGAGAACATTCACATTGGATTTCTATACAAAGAGATATTACTGAAGAGAAGAAACAAGAAAAAGAAAAAGAACATCTAATTCGAGAATTAACCAGGAACAATAAAGACTTGAAACAGTTTTCATATATCACTTCTCATAACCTAAGAGCGCCTTTATCTAATTTAACAGGATTATTAACCTTAATACACGACATCCCTATTGATAATCCAGAATTAAAGGAAATACTGAATGGCTTTTCAACATCTGCCCATTTATTAAATGAAACCATTGATGATTTGATGAAAGTTATCATTATTAAAGATAATCCATCTATAGAAAAAGAAGAAGTTTTAATTAAAGATGTTTTTGAAAATGTTTTTAACCAATTAAGTGTTTTAATAAGTTTGCATAAACCCATATTAAAAATAGAACTCGAAAAAGTCACTATTTTAAATGTAAATAAATCGTATCTAGAAAGCATCCTTTTGAATTTATTTACCAATGCCATTAAATATAGATCTCCAAAAAGAATTCTTAGAGTCTTTGTATCTTCAAAAGAAGTTGGCAATGAAATAATACTCATATTTAAAGACAACGGAATTGGTATAGACTTAGAAAGAAATAGAGACAAAGTTTTCGGATTGTATCAAAGATTTCATAATTATTCTGATAGTAAAGGATTAGGACTCTATTTAGTGAAATCACAAGTAGAATCTATGGGAGGTACAATAAGCATAGAGAGCGAAGTTGACAAAGGAACTACGTTTACATTAACTTTTAAAAAATAATAAAAATGCACGATTTGATTTTATGTGTAGATGATGATCCAATTACTTTAATGCTTTGCAAAATGGTGATTTCGAAAGCTTCATTTTCTAAAGAAATAATTACCGCTCAAAACGGAGAAGAAGCCTTAAATTATTTTGACAATTTAAAGCTTAATAATTTAGGTGAAAAAATAAACAAATATGCAACACTTGTTTTTCTTGACTTGAACATGCCTGTTATGGATGGATGGGATTTTCTAGATCACTTTTATAATGAGGAATATACTTCGTTTTTTAAAGATACTAAAGTTATTGTTCTTTCATCAACCATAGACCCAGAAGACATTAATAAATCTAAAACCTATCCTATGGTTATTGATTTTATTTCTAAACCAATTACTAAAGAG
Source organism: Flavobacterium myungsuense (assembly GCF_042677265.1). Taxonomy (NCBI): domain Bacteria; kingdom Pseudomonadati; phylum Bacteroidota; class Flavobacteriia; order Flavobacteriales; family Flavobacteriaceae; genus Flavobacterium; species Flavobacterium myungsuense. Next base: position 46,127 of record NZ_JBHTIZ010000005.1, read on the forward strand.
GTTTTAGAAAATTTAAAATCATTGATATAAAAAAAAACTCTCCAAAAAGGAGAGTTTTTATTATCTTGAAATTGTAAAAATTACAATTTAGCTACATGCTTAGTTAATTTAGACTTTAAATTAGAAGCTTTATTATCATGAATGATATTTTTCTTAGCTAATTTATCAATCATAGAAATTACACTTGACAATTTACTTGAGGCATCTGATTTATCAGTAGCTAACCTTAACGCTTTAATTGCATTACGAGTAGTTTTATGCTGATAACGATTTAATACTCTTCTTTTCTCGTTACTTCTAATTCTCTTTAATGCCGACTTATGATTTGCCATTTTATTCTTTTTTCTTAATTATTTTTTAGTTCTTAATGAGAATAAACTCATTTAATGTAGAATAAAATTTTATTCTAATTTAGAAGAACGAACCATTATTCTTCTAGTTATTTAGTTTCAAAAAAATGAAATTTTGTAGCCCGTAGGGGAATCGAACCCCTCTTACCAGGATGAAAACCTGGCGTCCTAACCGATAGACGAACGGGCCATACTTCTCTAATGCGGATGCAAAAATACAACTATTTTCTAATCGTACAATAGTAGATGTAATTTTTTTTATTTTTTTTTTAGTAGGCTTTCGCAAACAGCACTCTACCAGAAGATTCGGCTTGAGTAAAAACACATTTACCCGTCTCTTCTACTCTATTTAAAGGGATACATCTAATTGTAGCCTTCGTTAATTCCTTTATTTTCTCTTCTGTTTTTGCTGTCCCGTCCCAATGCGCAGCAACAAAACCTCCTTTATTTTCTAAAACCTCTTTAAACTCTTCAAAAGAATTCACTTCTGTAATATGATTCTCTCTATAATCTAATGCTTTGTCGAACAAATCTTTCTGAATTTGATTTAATAAATCATAAATATAGGTAACAATATTTTCTTTTGAAATAATTTCTTTAGATAATGTATCTCTTCTTGCCACTTCAAAAGTTCCATTTTCTAAATCTTTTGGACCAACGGCAATACGAACTGGAACCCCTTTCAATTCCCATTCGGCAAATTTAAAACCTGGTTTTTGGGTCGTTCTATTATCAAACTTTACCGCTATTTTAAGCTTTTTAAATGCTAAAACTAATTCATTTACAACAGTTGTAATGATTTCTAATTCTTCATCTGTTTTAAAAATGGGTACAATAACCACTTGAATTGGCGCTAAATTAGGAGGTAAAACCAGACCTTTATCATCTGAATGAGTCATAACCAAAGCTCCCATCAAACGAGTCGAAACTCCCCAAGAGGTTCCCCAAACATATTCTTGTTTTCCTTCAGCATTGGCAAATTTTACATCAAATGCTTTTGCAAAATTCTGCCCTAAAAAATGTGAGGTTCCTGCTTGCAATGCTTTTCCGTCTTGCATTAACGCTTCTATGCAATAGGTTTCTTCTGCACCTGCAAATCGTTCGGTTTCAGTTTTTAACCCTTTTATCACTGGAATTGCCATGAAGTTTTCGACAAAATCAGCATATACTTGCATCATTTTTTCAGACTCTTCTATTGCCTCGGCTTTAGTAGCATGAGCTGTATGACCTTCTTGCCATAAAAATTCTGCAGTTCGCAAAAACAAACGGGTTCTCATTTCCCAACGCACTACATTTGCCCATTGATTTATTAGTAAAGGTAAATCTCTATACGATTGGACCCATCCTTTATAAGTAGACCAAATAATAGCCTCACTAGTAGGACGAACAATAAGTTCTTCTTCTAATTTTGCATTTGGATCGACCATTAATTTTCCTGGTTTATCAGGATCGTTTTTTAATCTGTAATGGGTAACAATTGCACATTCTTTTGCAAATCCTTCAGCATTCTTTTCTTCGGCTTCAAACATACTTTTAGGAACAAACAATGGAAAATAGGCATTACTATGCCCTGTTTCTTTAAACATCCGGTCTAATTCGGCTTGCATTTTTTCCCAAATAGCATAACCGTAGGGTTTAATAACCATACAGCCTCTTACACCAGAGTTTTCAGCAAGATCTGCTTTTACAACTAGTTCGTTATACCATTTCGAATAATCTTCTGATCGTGTAGTAAGGTTCTTACTCATATAAATAATTTGGCACAAATATTGTTTAACTTATTTTAACTAAATAGTTTGGCAAAACTAACTAATTTTGTAATGTCCAACAATAAAAAACCCATTGTTATGAAAACTAATTATTTTTCTACCCAAAAAATTTCCATATACTTATTATTTGGATTCTTTAGTATAGTATTGGTTTCTTGTGGTTCTTATCAAAACACTTCCTATTATGATAGTGATGGTATCTATGGCAACTCAGAAAAACCAAGATACAATGATACACAAGTAGCACAAAATAGTTCTCAAAATAATGAGTATCAGAATTATTTTAATTCGTTACAAAATGACAATAGTCAGCCTGAAATTATTACTGATGTTGAAAATTACAACTCAAACATTTCAAATTCTCAACAAAACGAGAACCAAAACATAAACAGCTTTGGTGGCTGGGGAAGCAATGTGAGCAATCCTAATATAAACATTTACACTTCCAATTGGGGTTTAGGCTGGGGATGGGATCCTTGGTTTGGAGGTAATTGGGGCATGGGATTTGGCTGGAATGGTGGTTGGGGCTGGAACGGCGGTTGGGGCTGGAATAACGGATTTGGTTGGAACGGTGGTTGGGGCTGGAATAATGGTTTTGGTTGGAACGGTGGATGGGGTTGGAATAATGGATGGAATAATTGGTACGGAAACGGATGGAACAATACCCATTATTATCCTGCAAATGGCAGAAGAGATGTAACAAACAGGAGTTCAAACGGAACGTATAATTATAATAGCGGTAGAAATCGTAATTCAAATGATACAAATAGAAGTTCCATTAATAGATCGTCTACTCCTAATTTTAATAATAGAGGAGTAAACAATTCAAATTCGACAAGAAATAATACTTCAAATACAAGAAACAACATCTATACGCCAAACGAGAATACTAATCCACAAAGAAACAATACTAATTCTGCTCCTACTAGAACTGAAAATAATACTACAAGAACATACAACAATCCAAGTAATCAAAACAGCACACCTACCCGTACTTATACTCCAAGTTCTTCAGGAAGATCAAGTAGTGGCAGTGGCGGAGGTAGTTATGGCGGTGGAGGTGGCGGAAGATCTTCTAGCGGTGGTGGAAGTTATGGAGGCGGAGGCGGAAGATCCTCTGGTGGCGGAAGAAGATAAAAAACACAAATAAAAAGTACCATATAGGTTTAACAATTGTTTAAATCGATTAACTATCAGAAAAATATAATTTATGAAAAAAGTAATTGTACTTATTTTAATGGTATTTACTAATACTGTTATTTTTTCTCAAGGTATTGCAGATGCATTGCGTTATTCTAAAGACAATTTAAACGGAACAGCTCGATTTCAGGCTATGAGCGGTGCATTTGGAGCGCTAGGAGGAGATTTTTCTGCAATAAATGTAAACCCTGCAGGATCAGCGGTTTTTTCTAACAATCAATTGGGTTTTACCTTTAGTAATTTTAATATTAAAAATAATTCTAATTATTTTGAAACTTTAACAAACACCAGTAATTCTAATTTCGTCTTAAACCAGGCAGGTGTAGTATTTGTTTTTAATGATTACAACCCAAAAAATAATTGGAAGAAATTAGCCCTTTCTATTAATTACGAAAATGTAAATAATTTTAACAATTCTTTATTTTCGGCAGGTAGAAACCCAAATAATTCAATCGATAAATATTTTTTAAGCTTTGCAAACCCAAACCCTAGTATTGGGCAAAGAGGAATACCGTTAAGCGTTTTAGAAAATTCTAATTACGAAGATCTAAGTTATATAGACCAACAAGCTTTTTTAGGATATAATGCATATATCATTAATCCTGATAATCCTTCCAATATTAACAATGACACATATAGTTCTAATGTTCCTTCTGGCACATACAATCAAAGAAATTTTGTTGAGTCTTCTGGATATAATGGGAAATTAAACTTTAATTTTGCCACTCAATATAAAGACAAATTGTATTTAGGTTTGAATTTAAATTCACATTTTACAGATTTGAGACAATCAAGTCGTTTTTATGAAAACAATTCTAATAGCACAAATACTGGAGTTAGCAGTTTACGTTTTGACAATGAATTATACACGTACGGTTCGGGTTTCTCATTTAACTTAGGTGCAATAGCAAAAATTACTAACGAATTTAGAGCAGGATTAGCCTATCAATCGCCTACATGGTATCGCTTATTTGACGAGTTACAACAAACCCTAACTTCTACAGGTTTTAATTATGGAAATCCGCCGAATCCAAATTTATCCTCTACAACACCTGATTCTAATATAATAATTGCTTACCAACCTTACAGCTTAAGAGCCCCTGGCAAATGGACAGGAAGTTTAGCCTATGTTTTTGGTAAAAAAGGATTAATCAGTTTAGATTATACCCGAAGAGATTATAGCAATACTATTTTTACTCCTAAAAACGAATTTCAAGTTGCAAACCAAATTTTAGGAAATACTTTAGATGTAGCAAGTGAACTTAGAATTGGAGCCGAATACCGAATCAAACAATGGAGTTTAAGAGGCGGTTTTAGAAACGAAAAAAGTCCTTATAAAAACGGCACTACTATTGGAGATTTAACTGGATTTTCTAGCGGTTTAGGATACAATTTCGGAAATACTAAACTCGATTTGGCCTACTCTCATGCACAAAGAAATGCTCAAGAATCATTCTTCTCACAAGGTTTTACCGATGGAGCAAATTTTAGAACAAAAAACAACAACATTGTAATGACACTTTTGTTTGAATTATAAAAACAATTGAATGCTAAGAAAAGATCATTACTAATTGTAATGGTCTTTTTTTTTTGGCTTCAAATGAAAAATAGCTTTAGTAATTATTAGGGAAGATACGGAAATAGCTTCATAATTATTCCCAAATCCTAGTACTTCTAATGATAAAATGCGTAATTTTGCACTCCAATTTTTAAGTCTATGAGAACCAAATCGTTAAAGAAAAATAAAATCAACGTTATTACATTAGGATGTTCTAAAAATGTATACGACAGCGAAGTATTAATGGGACAATTGCGTGCCAGTGGAAAAGATGTAGTACACGAAGAAGAAGGCAATATTGTAGTCATTAATACCTGCGGATTTATTGATAATGCAAAAGCAGAATCAGTAAATATGATTTTAGAATATGCTGATAAAAAAGAACGTGGTATAGTCGACAAAGTTTTTGTAACCGGATGCTTATCTGAAAGATACAGACCCGATCTAGAAAAAGAAATCCCGAATGTAGACCAGTATTTTGGCACAACTGAGTTACCTCAACTTTTAAAAGCATTGGGTGCCGATTACAAGCACGAATTGTTAGGCGAACGATTAACTACTACACCTAAAAATTATGCATATTTAAAAATTTCTGAAGGTTGCGACAGACCTTGTAGTTTTTGTGCCATTCCGTTAATGCGGGGGAAAAACGTATCACAATCTATTGAAAAATTAGTTAAAGAAGCTGAAGGCTTGGCTAAAAACGGAGTAAAAGAATTGATTTTGATTGCGCAAGATTTGACCTATTATGGTTTAGATCTTTATAAAAAAAGAAATCTAGGCGAACTACTCGAAGCGTTGGTAAAAGTAGAAGGTATCGAATGGATTCGTTTACACTACGCCTTCCCTACTGGCTTTCCAATGGATGTTTTAGAAATCATGAAACGTGAGCCTAAAATTTGTAATTATATTGATATTCCGTTACAGCACATATCCGATTCTATTTTAAAATCGATGCGTCGAGGAACTACGCAAGCCAAAACTACTAAACTATTAAAAGATTTCCGAGAAGCAGTTCCGGGAATGGCCATTCGTACCACTTTAATTGTAGGATATCCGGGTGAAACTGAGGAAGATTTTAATATTCTAAAAGACTTTGTTCAAGAAATGAAATTTGACAGAATGGGTTGCTTTGCCTATTCTCACGAAGAAAATACACATGCTTTTTTATTAGAAGACGATGTTCCTGATGCAATAAAACAAGCTCGTGCTAATGAGATTATGGAATTACAATCGCAAATTTCATGGGATTTGAATCAGGAAAAAGTGGGCCAAACTTTTAAATGTATTATTGATAGAAAAGAAGGTAGTCATTTTGTAGGACGTACCGAATTTGATAGCCCAGATGTTGACAATGAAGTTTTGGTAGATGCTTCGAAACATTATGTAAAAACGGGTGAATTTGTATTGATAAAAATTATTGAAGCTACCGAGTTCGACTTATATGGAGAGCCTATATTAATTTCGTAGGACATTTAGTAAATTCATAAACCTCAGTTTTACTGACATTTTTTTGAAACACATAGATTCATAGAAAAATAGAAATTTTTAAGAAAATGTCATTTTTTTACTTAGCTATGCTATACTTAAAATAAAGAGAAGTGTCTTTTTTTAACTAACAAAATCTATGTTTCTATGTGTTAAAAATAAACTCAATAATAATCAATTCAAATTTTAAATATGAAAACAATTCAAAAAATAGTAACTTTTGGCTGTATAGTATTAGCTGTAAATACTGTTTCTGCACAATTTGGTAATAATGGTATGGGCAACCCAAACAGAATGAACCAAATGAATAACGGAATGGGGATGCCAAATCAAAATAATCAATCAGCTCCAAAAGAGGTTCCAGTTGCAGTTACTGTTGGGAAAATAATGGAAAACCTAAAAAAAGAATTAACGTTAGACGAACTTCAGGAAATTGCTATTTCAAACATAATGACCGAAAGCGTTAAGAAAAGTGAGGTTTTAAGAAAAAAGGAAATGCCACAAGAGGACAAGATGAAAGAAATGCAAGCTGAGGCAGATGCAACTGATATAAAAATAATGTATTTATTGTATAAAAATCAGAAAGTAAAGTATACTGAACTGATTAAAGAAAGAAAAAAAAGGTTTGAAGCCTTTTCTGGAAAATAAAAATCTATAAATTTTTGAATAAAAAAAGTTCCAAATCGTTATGATTTGGAACTTTTTTTTTGTGAGTTTATTTCAATTAGAAACCGTAAACTACTGCTAAAGAAACTTGTGAAGCAGATTTTGTAGCCATGGTATTACCTGTTGTAATAAAATCAGAATCAGAAAACATTTCTTTAGAACCACTGTCCATTCTAAATTCAGGAATAAATGTTAAGTTTCCTGATTTCAAGTTAGCAGATAATGTTAAAGCAGTTACTGATTCATCTCCTGTTACTCCAGTAGAAAAACCATTAGCACTATATACAGAGTTCTTTTTAGCTGTAAAATTCTCAGCACGTAAAGCTAAACCAAAAGTTTTTGAAAAAGCATATGATGGATATACAGCAAAACCATTGTATCCAGTATCATCTGCTGTTCCTGAATAATCAGCTGCGTTTACCCCTAATTTGAATTTTTCTGTAATTTGGTATGCTGCTGTCAAATCAATAATAGTTCCAGATGCAGATCCGTCTAAGAAGTTGATATAAGCCGTTAACCCCTCAACTGGAGCTAATGACAATTGAGCACCAAAAGCATTTAATCCAAAAGCGGGATTAGCTTTATATACATTCCATTGGTCATTAAATGCACCTACCATTAAACCAACTTTACTAGAAAAAGCATAGTTAGCTTTAACCCCAGCGTTTTGGAATGGTCCGTTAGTAAACAAATAAGAAGTAGAATAATTTAAGTTCCCTAAAGGAGAAATTACTTCATACCCAACAAAAGTAGCCATATAACCAGCAGTCAAAGTCAATTTTTCAGTAGCCGCATAAGAAGCATATAAGTTTTGAATGTGGAAAGATTGTCCACCTACATCTGGTATAGATTGACCTGCACCTCTAGGCCCAAAAGAAACCTCACTTACAAATGATGTTTTTCCTGTTTTTTTCTTTAAAGCAATTGCAACCATTCCTAAAGAAGCTGAGTTTTGATCTGTTGCAAAACTTGTACCAATGTTTGCATTTTTAGATAAGTCATACTTGTAATACAAATCACCAGAACCAGAAATTTCTAACGGTGTATCCTGTGCAAATGTCATGCTTGTCGTTAGCGCTAAAGCTAAAATAAGTAATACTTTTTTCATTTTTAATTGTTTTAGTTAATGTTTTTTTTGTTAATGTGAAAACAGCGTTAAAAACTGTTAATCACATGACAAACATAAATATTTTTATAATAACATATCATTTTTAGGGGGTATTTTTAGTTATTTTTATTAATTTTTAAAATATACCCTATAAAAAATAGGGTATAAGTATTTAAAAAAATAAAAAATAACAATATGACAACGTGAATAAATAAATATTTTGTGATTTTTATTTATTTTTAGAGATAGGCAAACAATAATTATGAAGATATACTAAATAACTTTTACAGTATTTTTCTCAGTTATTTAAATTTCGAAGCAAACTAACAGTTATATTAATATGGAGTTTTAGTATTCGTAAGAAATCCTAGCTTTAAAAATTAAGAAAAATTTGTATCTGTTGTCAATACAACATTTTACAGTAGTAATAAAACACGAAATTGTAAAAAAAAAATGCGACAACTCAAATGAATTATCGCATTTTTAATTATTAATAAATAAGAAGCTATTCCTTAGGCAAATTCGACATTCTAGCTAATTCTAAATCAGGTTGTGCTACTTTATAAATTTTCATGTACATATTGGTTTTGGTATCAAAAACACCTTCTAGAACATGTATTTTATCTGCCAATAGAGCATTAAGATGTTCCATATCCCTGCACATAACATCAGCTTCAATATCAAAACCACCAGATACTAATGCAAGAAAACTAATTTCAGGCAACTTGGTTAGTTCCTCAAAAATAGTACTCAAATACGTTTTTGGCTTTACTGAAATTAAAATACTGGCATAAGCATTAAAACCAATTTTATTAGGGTCTACTCTACCTATAATTTTTATTGTCCCATCTTCTATCAAATTAATGTATCGATGCCTTATTGTACTTACAGCTACATTTATTTCTTTAGAAATTTCGGTAAAAGACATTCTTCCGTCTTTTTGTAATAGTTTTAAGATTTGATAATCTAAATCGTCGTTAAGAACACTCATATTGTTTGTTGTTTGCCATAAAAATAATAAATAAAACAATTACTTTTATATTGTTTTAATTTTAGAGTTAAATTATTTAATGCCTTTTTTTGTAAATAAATTTAAAAATACCATATTATTTGTAAATTTATTCATTTTTTTAATATTATTACTAATAAGTTGTTTTAATTTTGCAATATATTGTATATTTGAATTTTAAAATTATTTATCATGAAATATAACGAAGTACAAAACTTTATTAACGGAGCTTTTAAATCAGGAAGTACTACAAAAACTCATTCTGTCATTTCACCTTTAGATGGTGGAGAATTATCAAATTTCAAAGAATCTTCTATGGATGACTTGAATGAAATTGTAATTGCTGCTCAAAAAGCCCAAAAATCTTGGCAAAAAGTAACTCTAAAAGAAAGAGTTCAGGTTTTATACAGATACCGACAATTATTAGAAAAAAATAGCGTAGAACTTACCGAAATTATATACCAAGAAAACGGTAAAATACATAGTGAAGCTAAAGCCGAAATTGACAAAGCTATTGAACTTACCGAGTTTGCTTGTTCGCTTCCTCAATTTGTAAATGGTGAGAATATGGAAGTGAGTAAGGGTGTTTACTGTTCCTCAACAAGGCATCCTCTTGGAGTAGTTGCGTCTATTGCTCCTTTTAATTTTCCGAGTATGGTACCACACTGGACTCTAGTCAATGCAATCGCGCTTGGAAACGCAATGATTTTAAAGCCTTCAGAATTAGTTCCTATCAGTAGTCAATATATTGCTAAATTGCTTAAAGAGGCTGGATTACCGGACGGACTATTTAATATAATTAACGGCACTCAATCTACTGTAGAAAATATATGTGACCATCCAGATATTAAAGCGGTTACTTTTGTTGGATCGACTAAAGTAGCAAAAACAGTATACCAAAGAGCCAGCAAGAATTTAAAGCAAGTACTTGCTCTGGGTGGTGCAAAAAATCATATTGTTTTATTACCAGATGCACATCCTGACATGGCATCTTCTAATATAGTTGCCTCAATGAGTGGTTGTGCAGGACAAAGATGCATGGCAGCTGCAACACTAATCGCTGTTGGTAATTGTGATGCTATTTTAGATAAATTGGTTGGAGACGCATTAAAAATTCAGTGTGGAACAACTTTAGGAGCTGTTATTACACAAGCCTCAAAAGAAAGAATTGAAAGTTATATTACTGAAGCTGAACAGCAAGGTGCTAAAATTATTTTAGACGGACGAAATACAATAGTTCCAGGTAAAGAAAATGGTTTTTATGTTGGACCAACTATTATAGACCACGCAACGGCTGACATGAGAGTTGCTAGAGAAGAAATTTTCGGCCCGGTTTTAACTATAGTTCGAGTAAAAACTATTGATGAAGCCTTAGCTATTGAAAATGCAAATCCATACGGAAATGCCTGTTCCGTATTTACTCAAAGTGGAGGATTAGCGAATTATATTACTGAGAATGCTTCTGCTGGAATGTGTGGCGTAAACATTGGAGTTCCAGTTCCTAGAGAGCCTTTTGGTTTTGGAGGATGGAATGAATCACGATTTGGCTCAGGCGATATTACAGGTAAAAGCTCCATAATTTTCTTTACAAAAGAAAAGAAAACGACTACCAAATGGAATCCGGAAGCTGGAGTAAATTGGATGAGTTAAAAAATAAGAAAAACATAAATCATATTTAAAAGAAAGAATAGAGAATAATGAGGCTGTCCTTTTTTTAGCTCTTGATGAAGGAAATAAAGCAGTGGGCTTCCGCATTAATTTACACTACTTTTTCTTCCTTAATTTTAAATAATATGTAAGTCAATGCCACGTTAAGAATTAAAAGTTTTGGTAAGCAATTAAATCTTAAAATCATTGAATTCGATTCTAATTTAATTCGATTAAGAACAGCTAAATAATAGCATCTTCGATCATGGATAACAAAATAAATGAGATTCATAAGAGATGAATATTAACACCGCAAGAAATTATTAAAATAAATTAAAAATATTATGATAGATACCTTGATTTCAAACAAAGAACAAATAGTAAATGATAGTAAACAATTTAGTTTATTTTCATGGTCTGCTCAAGCAAGTCTTAATCCAATAGCTATAGAAAGAGCAGAAGGCGTTTATTTATATGATTATGATGGGAATAAGATAATTGACTTTTCTTCAGGATTAATATCAGTGAATATTGGTCACGGTGATCAACGAGTTACCGCAGCTGTTGTAGATCAAATGCAAAAAGTAAGTTTTGTAACTCCTACTTGTACTACTGAAATCAGAGCCAAATTAGCAAAAAAACTAGCCGAAATATGTCCAGGTGATTTAAACAAAGCTTTCTTTACTTTGTGCGGAACTTCATCTGTAGACAATGCGATAAAACTTGCACGATTATATTCTGGAAGACACAAAATTATTGGAAGATATAGAGCCTTTCACGGTGGTTCTATAGGTGGAATGTCTGTAGGTGGCGATCCTAGAAAACTAGCAAACGATTCGCAACAAATGACAAATGCAGTACTTTTAGACGATCCGTACTATTTTTTTGGAATGAAAAATCTTGATGATGAAACTAAATTAAATTTAAGTTTAGAATATGTTGAAAGAGTAATTCATTTTGAAGGTAAAACCAATATTGCTGCTTTCATTTTTGAAGGCGAAAGTGGTTCTTCTGGTTGTTTGCATTACCCTAAAGGATACTTAAAAGGAGTGAAAGCACTTTGTGAAAAATACGGTATTTTATTTATTGCCGATGAAGTAATGAGTGGATTTTGTAGAACTGGCAAATGGTTTGGTTTTGAAAATCACGGCATTATTCCAGATATGGTTTGTATGGCAAAAGGACTCACTTCTTCCTACTTACCTTTAGGATGTTTGATGGTTTCAGATAAAATTGCTGAGAAATTTGACAATACGCCAATGATGATTGGTCTTACCTATAATGCACATCCCGTTGCAATGGCAGCAGCACTGGCAGTAATAAACATTTATGAAAGTGATAATTTACTAGAGAACACCAAGAAAATGAGTGCTTATTTAGAATCGAAAATTGAAGAAATGAGAAGTAAACATCCAAGTATGGGCGCTTTTAGAAATACTGGGCTTTTAGGATGTTTAGATGTTTTAAAAAATAAAACTACTGGAGAATTGATTGCTCCTTATAATGCCACTGGTGATGATTTGAAAATAACGAATATTATTGGAGCTAAGCTAAGAGAATTAGGTCTTTATACTTTTGTTCGTTGGGGTTATATTTTTATTGCTCCGCCTTTAATTATAAATGAAGAACAAATTGACGAAGGATTGGCTATTATTTCAGAAGCATTAAGTATAGCTGATGAACATTTGGTTTATTAAAAACTTAAAGAGGATGGCATTTAAAATTCATCCTCTTTTTTCCGAAACAATTCGTCCAACAATTCAAAAATCTTTTCTTTATCTAAAGGTTTAGTAACATAGCCTGTAAAACCGGCCTGTAAAACCCTTTCTTTATCTTCTGTTGATGAATGTGCAGTCTGCGCAATTACAGGTAAATTAGGCAAAAAAACTTTTATTTTTTCAAATGCAGCATATCCATCCATCACTGGCATTTTAATATCCATAAACACCACATCAATTGCTGGGTTTGTAGAACAGATAGTTACTGCTTCTTGTCCATTTACGGCTCTAATTGTAGTGTAATTTTTTAACTCCAGAATCTTTTTAAGGAGTAAAAAATTAATATTATCATCCTCGGCAATCAATATTACTCTGTCACTATTTGATTCTATATCATTTGCTATCTCTTCAGGTTTCTTTTGCAAGTTACTTTTATCATATTGCAATGGTACTGTGAATACAAAAGTAGAACCTTCTCCTATTGCAGATTCTACTTGAATTGTACCCCCAAGCATTTCTACATATGCTTTACAAATAGATAAACCAAGTCCAAGACCACTTAATTCAACAGAAAAATCGTCTTCAATTCTTCTGAAACGATCAAAAATAATGTCAATATTTTTCTTATCAATCCCTACTCCAGAATCTTTTACTGTAAACACTATAGTTTTGTCATTTTCATGAACTTCATAACCAAAACTTACTTTCCCATTATTAGTATATTTAATTGCATTAGTAATTAAATTAGTAATAATTTGTTTTAGTTTTACTTCATCAGAAAGTATATTTTTGATTATGGGATTTGGGTTATCTATTACATAAAAATCAATTTTCTTCTCGACAGGAATGGTTACTTTTATAGTATCGTATAAATCATGAATGCATTTATTTAAATCAAAACTAACTAACTTAGCTGAAATTTGGTTGGCATCAATCTTAGACATTTCAAGTAAATCTTCTATTATTGAAACTAAATTACTTCCACTATTCCTGATAATTTGTAAATACTCTGATTTATCTTTTTTACTTAAACTAGTATCATTTAATAAATCGCTAAAACCAACAATAGCATTCATTGGAGTTCTAATTTCATGAGAAACGTTAGCCAAAAATGACGATTTTAATTTGTCACTTTCCTCAGCTTTTTGTTTTGCAATCACCAATTGTTTTCGTTGATTGCTATTTTCTTCAAAGAGATTACCTATATAACCAAATTCACCAGGCGATTTCTTTAAAACTTTTATTGCATCCTCATTTCCTGTTTCTAAAATACTTGTAATCGTTTTTAAAGGACCATACATCCATTTTCTAGAATAATACAGATATACTATAATATTTAAAATAAATGCAAGTATAATAATAGAAAGTATTTTTTTTGTACTTCTAAAATCTAAATTAAATGGTCTTTTAAAAACTATTTCAGAAACTGCTTTATTGCTCCAATCTTTTAATACTAAAACTTTAGTTACGTTATCCTCATCAGAAATTGTGTCTCTATTGTTGAAAACTAAACTTACTTGAGAACTACTTATTCTTTGAAAATTATTAAAATAGTTTTTATCTAAAAGTCTAGCCATAATAAAATAGCCTGATGGTTTGTGTTTATCTTTTTTAGGATCATCTGAGGGATGAATTGTAGCCGCAAAGACCTCAGCTACTCCTTCAGGAATTTTCATAAAAAAACGCGATACTTTTTTAGAATAGAGATTCTTTAAAACTTGTTTTGGAATGAAATTTTCAGTTTTAATTTCTGAGGTCGAAGTCTTAACGACAAACTCATTGTTTATATTATAAACTCCAATATATTCTACATCATACGATTCAAATTCTCCTAAAACAAACCGATTATACCAACTTATGTCTTTTGTTTTTGCGAAATCATACAAACCATCCCAAAATGTTACATCAGTTAAAGTTGCTAAATGTGTTTTCGAATTTAATTCGAATAGATTAGATACTTCGTCACTGAATAGTGCATTTGTGGTCTTATATACTTCTTTTTCTTGTTGTATGGTATAAACGTAAATAAAAATGTAAAGCAAAAAGAAAAGAAAGCTCGTTGTTATAATCAAAAATAATAATTTCGAATATATTTTAAGGTTAAACAGTTTACTCATAAAATCTTGGGTAGAATTCGTAATAAAATATGCTATAAATATAGATATTTTTCAATTAATTAAGATTTTGTATGCGAAATATATTCTTAAAATGACTACTTTATAAAATTAAAAGTCCAAAATTTCTCAAAGAGTTAATTGGTTTAGAATGCCAAAACATTTCAAAATTTTCTAAACTAGATTCGAAATCTAATTTTAATTCATTAAAAGAATAAACTTTAGAATTTTTAACAGTTATTTTTTGTAGCATATCAACCAGCCATTCGCCTTCTAATTTATTTACTTGAATAGTGAAACTTTCTTTTTTGTCATGAAAAGTCAACTTCATCATTTTCCAAGAGCTTCCTTTTTTGGATTTAGCAAAATGCTCAATAGTTGGTTCTCCTCCTAGCCAAACTACTTTCGCATTTGGTTTTGAATTGAAATTTACCTCATCATGTAAAGCTTTAAAAATAAAGTCTTCTGGAATTTTCGTTTTTGGAATTTTAAACTCGAACCAATCTTGCAACGGATAATCAAAACAAATACCGTGCATAAAATTAAATAATGATTTCTTTAATCCAAAACTAAATTGATCGTGGTCAATTCCTGTTTTATCACTATAATTGATGTCGTTATTAGCAAAAACATCCCCTAGCCCATCCAAAGGAGAGGAAACTGAAACAACTCCAAATTGCTCTGGATACATCCCTACAGGGCTATGTGCCGTCATTGCAAATTGATGCCAAAAGCCCGACTGCAAGACTCCAACTTCAAACAATTGTCTCACCATTTCTAAGCTATCTACAGTTTCCTGAACCGTTTGTGTTGGATATCCATACATCAAATAAGCATGAACCATAACTCCTGCTTCAGTGAAATTTCGAGTTACTTTTGCGACTTGCTCAACGGTTACGCCTTTGTCTATTAGTTTTAATAATCGGTCAGAAGCGACTTCCAATCCTCCAGAAACAGCAATACAACCCGAAGCTTTTAATAACAAACATAAATCTTTAGTAAAACTCTTCTCAAATCGAATATTGGTCCACCAAGTGACCGAAATTTTTCGTCTCAAAATTTCTAAAGCTACTTCTCGCATTAGGGCTGGCGGGGCTGCTTCATCTACAAAATGAAAACCGTTTTGACCCGTTTTCTCGGATAGCTCTTGAATTCGGTCTACAATTAAATTAGCAGCAACAGGTTCATATATTTTGATATAATCTAACGAAATGTCACAAAACGTACATTTTCCCCAATAACAACCATGAGCCATAGTAAGTTTATTCCAACGCCCGTCGCTCCACATGCGGTGCATTGGATTTACAATTTCGATTACCGAAATGTATTTATCCAGTAATAAATCCGAATAATCAGGAGTACCAACTTGAGATTGTTTGTAATCCTTTTTTAATGAATTATTTTTATAAACTACTTCTCCGTTTTCCAAAAGAAAAGTCCTTTTATAAGTTCTAGTCTCCCCCACTTCGGAGGGGTCGGGGGAGGTTAGCAATTCTATTGGCAATTCTCCATCATCTAAAGTAATATAATCGAAAAACTCAAAAACTCTTTTATCAGAAAGCGAACGTAATTCGGTATTTGGAAAACCGCCACCCATGGCAATTTTGATATTTGGATAATGCTTCTTTACCCATTGCGCACATCGAAAAGCAGCATATAGATTTCCGGGAAATGGCACTGAAATCAAGAATAAAGTAGGGTGAATAATCTCGATTTTTTTCTTTAAAAGCGCAATCAGAATTTCATCTATATAGGTTGGTTCTTTTTGTAAAGCTTCGTATAATTCATCGAACGAATTGGCACTTCTACCCAATCGTTCTGCGTAACGACTAAAACCAAAATTTTCATCGACACATTCTATGATAAAATCAGAAATATCTTCAAGGTATAAAGTGGCTAAATGCTTGGCTTTATCTTGGGTTCCCATTGTGCCAAAAGCCCAATCTAATTCTTCTAATTGTGAAAAACGAGATGCCTCGGGCAAATAATCTTCTTGACAAATTTGCAGTGCTAATGTTGGATTTTTTCCTTGTAGAAAGGCAATCACAGAATCGATGGTTTTAATGTATTCGTCTTGTAAAGCAAAGATTCTTTGGGTATTGGGTGTAAGCTTTGGGGTCTTGGGTTTTAATTGAAATAAGTTTTCTAATCCTTTTTTCGAAAACAATTCTAAAATTACTTCAATTCCCAAATCGGCTTGAACTGACTCTATATTTTTAGTATTCAGAAATCCTTTGATATACGCCGTCGCTGGATATGGTGTATTCAGTTGGGTGAAAGGTGGCGTTATTAAGAAGAGTTTTTGTTTCAAGACAATTATTTTAAGCAAAAGTAGGAGTTATTTACATTAATCGAATTTAATGCTTCACTAAAACTGATGTGTTTTTTTAGTAATTAATAATAGTGAGATAAAAGTCAACAAAGCAGCACCAGACAAATAGAACCCAACATAACCAATACCGTAATTTTTAGCCAACCAAATAGCAATCATAGGAGCAAAAGCAGCACCTAAAATACCCGCTAAATTAAAGGTCATCGAGGCTCCAGTGTAACGAACTTCCGTAGGAAATAATTCCGATAAAAATGTGCCTAGAGGCCCATAAGTCATTCCCATTAAAGCCATTCCTAAACAAGAAAAAACAGTAATTAAACTAGAACTTTCAGCAGAAAAAAAGAAGGAGAAAAACAAACCAAAAATAGCTATTAAAAGAGATATTGAAACTAAAATCAATCTTCGTCCAAAACGATCCGCTAATAATGCTGAAACGGGTATAGCAATCATAAAAAACAAAACCGAAAAAAGCTGAATAATCAAGAAATCTCTTCTACTAAAACTTAGCTCTGTAGTAGCCCAACTTAAGGTGAATACTGTCATTAGGTAAAAGAGTACAAAAGTAGTTACTGCAGCTAAAGTTCCAAAAATAAGCTCTTTTTGATACGATTTGAATACTGTAATCAAGGGGATTTTAACTTGTTTTTTGGTTTCGACAGATTGAACAAAAGAAGGTGTTTCGGTAATTTTTAACCGAATATAAAATCCAACAAGAACCAAAATAGCACTAGATACAAAAGGTATTCTCCATCCAAAATCAAAAAAACTTTCTTCCGATAAAGTATCACTAAGTATTAAGAAAGTCCCACCAGATAAAAGCAAACCTATCGGTGCTCCTAACTGAGGAAACATACCATACCAGGCTCTTTTATTAGGTGGAGCATTTTCAATCGCTAATAATACAGCGCCTCCCCATTCCCCTCCTAATCCTAAACCTTGACCAAATCTAAAAAGCATAAGTAATAATGGAGCGATTACTCCAATACTTGCATATGTGGGTAATAATCCTATACAAACTGTTGAAATCCCCATTGTTAACAGAGCTACAACCAAAGTGGCTTTCCTTCCTATCTTATCTCCATAATGTCCAAAAACGGCAGAACCTAAAGGTCTTGCAAAAAATGCAATCGAAAATGTAGCCAAGGATTCTAATATAGAGGTAGTTGGGTCAGATCCTGGAAAAAACAACTTTGGAAAAACCAAAACGGCAGCATTAGCATAAATATAGAAATCAAAAAATTCTATTGTTGTACCTATTAAACTTCCAACAAGAACATGTCTTAAGGAATTAACTTTATTCAAATTTGAAGAATTGCTCATTTTATCTTAACTATATATTTTTGATAAAAATGAACTTATTTTTCGAAAGTAGCAAATTTTAATGTAGTTTTTACAACATTACAAAAAGAGACAACAGAGATTATAAAGGTATATTTCCGTGTTTTCTGTTTGGGGTCGCCACTACTTTATTTTCTAACATGCTGAAGGCTTTTATCAATTTTTTACGAGTATCTTTTGGTAAAATAACTTCATCAATAAAACCGCGCTGAGCTGCATTGTATGGATTAGCGAATAATTCTGCATACTCGGCTTCTTTTTCTAACAGTTTGGCTTCATGATCTTCAGCTTCGCTAATTTCTTTTTTAAAGATAATTTCAGATGCCCCTTTGGCTCCCATAACAGCAATTTCGGCGGTTGGCCAAGCAAAATTCATGTCGGCACCAATATGTTTGGAGTTCATTACATCATAAGCTCCACCGTATGCTTTTCGGGTAATCACGGTAACTCTTGGAACTGTCGCTTCGCTTAAAGCGTATAATAATTTGGCACCATGAACGATGATGCCATTCCATTCTTGATCGGTTCCAGGTAAAAATCCAGGAACATCTACCAATACTAATAATGGAATATTAAAACAATCACAAAAACGAGTAAATCGAGCTGCCTTTATCGAACTTTTTACATCCAAACATCCTGCTAAAAACATAGGGTTATTAGCAATAACTCCGATACTTCTTCCAGCAATTCTAGCAAATCCTACGATGATATTTTCGGCGTAAGCTGCATGTATTTCAAAAAAAGATTCTTCATCAATAATGCCTTTAACTACTTCATGCATGTCGTAAGGTTTATTGGCATTATCGGGGACAATTTCTGACAGCTTCTCTCTTATTTCATCTCCCAAAACATAAGGAACTTTTGGAGTAGTTTCTCTATTATTTTGCGGGATATAACTCAACAATCGCTTGATATCCTCCATACAAGCAACTCCATTTGGAGAGGTTGTATGAGCAACTCCTGATTTCGTAGAATGCGTAATGGCTCCTCCTAATTCTTCTGAAGTAACTTCTTCATTGGTAACGGTTTTTACCACATTAGGTCCTGTAACAAACATATAGCTGTTGTTTTCAACCATCATTGTGAAATCGGTCATCGCTGGTGAATAAACTGCTCCTCCTGCACAAGGTCCCATAATTGCTGATATTTGTGGTATGACTCCACTAGCTTGCACATTTCTATAAAAAATATCAGCATAGCCTCCCAATGAACGTACTCCTTCCTGAATTCGAGCTCCTCCTGAATCATTCAACCCAATCATTGGAGCTCCCACTTTTAGAGCCATATCCATTACTTTGCAAATTTTTTCAGCATGGGTTTCTGATAAAGCACCACCAAAAACGGTAAAGTCTTGAGCAAAAATATAAACAAACCTTCCATTTATAGTACCGTATCCTGTAATTACGCCGTCTCCGTAATAAATTTCTTTTTCCATACCAAAATCGGTGGTACGGTGCGTGACCAACATTCCAATTTCTTCAAAAGAACCTTCATCCATCAAATATTCGACACGTTCTCTGGCTGTTAATTTTTTCTTCTCATGCTGTTTTTCAATACGCTTTTGTCCTCCACCCAAATGAGCAAGGGCAATTTTGTCGTTTAATATTTTTATTTTAGATTCCATTTTTTATATTTTTTTGAGAAAAGAAAATAGAGATAAGAAAAAAGACTTTTTAAAATTTGTCAATTTCTAAGTTCTTTATTCTATAATCTTTATTCTTTATTTATTGGTAATCGTACTATTTTTTGATCTTCAAAATACTGTTTCAATGCTACAAGAGCTGCTATTTGAGCCTCTTCGGCCATTTGTGTTTTCAATATTTCAGGGGAGTAATATTTCTTGACAAAATTAGTGTCAAATTTTCCTGAACGGAAAGCCTCATGTTCAAAAACAAATTTTCCAAATGGTAATGTGGTTTGTACTCCTTCTACTTTATAATTATGAATTGCTTGTAACATAACCTGTATTGCTTCTTCACGAGTTTTGCCGTAAGTGATTAATTTAGCCAACATTGGGTCGTAATAAATAGGAATATCCATGCCTTGCTCAAAGCCATTATCCACACGAATTCCTTCTCCATATGGTATTTGATATACATCTAAATGACCTACACTTGGTAAAAAATCATTCATAGAATCTTCTGCATAAACTCGTAACTCCATAGCATGACCATTAATTTGTATGTCTTCTTGTTTAAAAGGTAGCGCTTCGCCTCTTGCAACTCTAATTTGAAGTTCGACTAAATCTACTCCAGTAATCCATTCTGTAACAGGATGTTCTACTTGCAGACGCGTATTCATTTCAAGAAAATAGAAATTATCATTTTCGTCATATAAGAACTCTACCGTTCCTGCTCCTAAATAATCACAAGATTTAGCCACCATAACGGCTGCTTCTCCCATTTTTTTTCGAATTTCGGGAGTCAATACTGATGAAGGAGCTTCTTCAACCACTTTTTGATGACGACGCTGAATACTACATTCTCTTTCAAACAAATACAGAACATTTCCATGACTATCGGCAATAATTTGAATTTCGATATGCCTAGAGGAAGCCACATATTTTTCAATAAAAACCGATCCATCGCCAAAAGCGGCAACAGCTTCGCTAATCGCTCTATTCATTTGGGAAACAAAATCCTGTTCCTTTTCTACTACTCGCATTCCTTTTCCACCACCACCAGCAGAGGCTTTTATTAAAATTGGAAATCCAATTGAAGTTGCAGTTCTTTTAGCTTCATCAATATCTATAATGGCATGATCTACTCCAGGAACCATGGGTATATTATAATGGCTCACCGCTTCCTTGGCGGCCAATTTGCTACCCATGATTTCGATAGCTTTCGATTTTGGACCTATAAAAATAATATTATTCCTTTCAGCTTCCTCAGCAAATTCTGAGTTTTCACTCAAAAATCCGTAACCTGGATGTATTGCATCTACATCTAAAGCTATAGCAACTTCTATAATTTTACTTCCAAGTAAATAAGACTCGCTGGATGGCGATTCACCAATCCAAACGGCTTCGTCTGCAAACTTTACATGTGGTGAATTTCTATCGGCAGTAGAATAAACAGCTACTGTTTTTATACCCATTTTTTGGGCGGTTTTCATTACTCTAATGGCAATTTCGCCTCTATTGGCAACTAATATCTTCTTCATACTATTCAAATTCAATTAATAATTGCCCTTTTACGACTGCATCACCAGTTTGAACGGCAATCGATTTGATAACACCTTCTCGCGGCGAAAGAAAACTATTTTCCATTTTCATGGCTCCTAAAATTAAAAGGTTATCATTTTCATTAACCGATTGACCTACAGACACAAAAATTTCAAGAATTAAGCCAGGCATTGGTGCTTTAATTGCGTTTACTTTTTTTGTAGCGCTTATATCAAAACCCATAGCAGAAATGAGTTGATCTAATTGGTTAGAAATTGCAACGGTATAAGTATTGTTATTTACTTTTACGGTATAGCTTTTATGATTAAAATCAGCAGCTACAATTTCTACCTGAAAAGGTTTGTTCTGATTTAAAATGTGGAATTTATTTTTTTCAACTGAAAACGAATCCAATTGAGAAATACTTTCATTATCAAAATCGAATTTAAATGTATTATTTACATTTACTTTAAAGACTTCTCTCATACGTTTTGGTTTTAGCTTGGTATAAATTTATCTAAAAAAAATGAAATGGAATAATTTATTACTCCTTTGTTAACCAAAAAATCATAAATTTACTTTTTGTTACTTTTACAAAAAAATTAAGCACAGTAAAATCATGCCAACTGACTGTATTTCGTTTCAAAATTCCGGATATTTTACCGATTTAATTATTGACTATTTAAATCAAAAGTCAAATTTGCAGTCTTTGTATAATCGTTTTCCAATACTTGAAAATTTTGAATCCCAAATTCAAGAAAAACAAGCTAATTTTAATGATAGTCATCGGAAAATTCTAGTTACTGTTTTAAAACAACAATACGAGACTGTAGCTGTTTCAAAATTGACGAAGCAAAATATCGAGCTTTTGTCAAATTCAGATTCTTTTACGGTTACTACAGGTCATCAACTGAATTTATTTACAGGACCGTTGTATTTTTTATATAAAATTATATCAACGATAAATTTAACAAAAGAATTAAAAACAAAATATCCCAATTCCAATTTTGTTCCAATATATTGGATGGCTACTGAAGACCATGATTTTGAAGAAATTAATTATTTTACCTTTAAAGGAAAAAAATTTAGATGGAATAAAGAAAGTACTGGACCTGTTGGCCGACTATCAACTGAGGGTTTAGATCAAGTTTTTGACGTTTTTGCTAAAGAAATAGGAAGCAGTACAAATGCCAATGCCATAAAAAAATTGTTCAGAGAATCGTATCTCAATCACAGTACATTAGCAGATGCAACACGATTTTTAGCCAATGCTCTTTTTGGCGAATGGGGTTTGGTTATTCTAGACGGGGACCAACAAGATTTAAAAAAAATGTTTATTCCTTATGTAAAAGAGGAATTGTTATATCAAAAATCGAATACAGCGGTTCTTGAAACTATTTCAAAATTAAAAGACTACCCCATTCAAGTAAATCCTAGACCTATTAATCTATTTTACATTAATGATACGCTAAGGGAACGAATTGTATTTGAAAACGGGGTTTACAAAATAAACAATACTCCAATTCAATTTTCTGAAAGTGAAATTTTATTTGAATTAGAAAATAACCCTGAAAATTTTAGTCCAAATGTCATTTTACGTCCTTTATATCAAGAAGTAATTTTGCCTAACTTATGCTACATTGGTGGAGGCGGAGAAATTGGCTATTGGCTGGAATTAAAAAAGCTGTTTGAAGCTTCAAAAGTTACTTTTCCAATACTTCTATTGCGAAATTCAGCACTAGTAGTAACCGAAAAACAAGCCAAAAAAGCAGACAAACTTTCCTTGTCTTGGCAAGATTTATTTTCGAAACAAGTTGACTTATTAAACGAAAAAACGAAACAAATTTCTGTATTCCCTCTTGATTTTTCCATGCAAAAAGAACTGTTGAAAAATCAATTTTCATATCTTGAAAACATTGCCAATCAAACGGATAAATCATTTATTGGAGCCGTGAAAGCACAAGAAGTCAAACAAATAAAAGGGTTAGAAAATCTTGAAAAACGTTTGTTGAAAGCCCAAAAACGAAAATATACTGAAACTTTAGAACGTATTACTGATTTGCAAAACGAATTGTTTCCTAACAGAAGTTTACAAGAACGGCAAAACAATTTTTCTGAATTTTATTTAGAGAATGGAGAAAGTTTAATAGAAAAATTACTTTCAGAATTAAAACCTTTAGAAAAAGAGTTTAATATAATTACTTTATAGTTTCCTAAAGTTACTTGTAAATATTAAATAAACTCAAAAAATAATGTTATTAACACGCAAACGTTTTCGTTTCTTTTTTTACACATCCAATAAACTATTTGTAATAAAAATTTGATTACTTTTATTGAATATTAATTTAAACACAAAAATATTATGAAAAAAAGAGTACTCTTATTGATTATGTGCGTTTTTGCAATGACTGCTGCAACTGCGCAAGTTAACTCCGTATGCATCGTTGGAGAAGCCGCAGGTGGATGGGGAGATGATGTTGCTGAATATCAACTTACCAAAATTGATGCAGACAATTGGGAAATAAAAGATGTTGTTTTAAAAACTGGTCCTGGTAAACTACGTGCTAATGGCGGCTGGTTTGGAGACGGTTTCGAGTGGGCAGGCGCTTTTCCTACTGCTACAGGAACAAAAAATGGCAATATTGACATTATTGCAGGTACCTATACAGTTACACTTAACACTGCAACTAATATTTACAACTTTGCTTCAGCGGCACCACTTCCTGTAGTTAAACTTGTTGGTACAGCTGTAGATGGTGGTACTGTAAATATTCCTGCAACAAGCGCAACTACCTTTGAAGCTACACTGAACCTTCTTAATGGTACTGCTCAATTTGATGCAGATGGTCTTTTAGTGTCGGACGGTACTTTAATTGGAAGTGCTTTTGAAGGTGGTCCTGTTATTCCTATAACTGCTGGAGAATGGGTTATAAAATTCAATTTTGAAACTTTTGAATATAGCTTTTCAGTGCCTCCAGTTCCTACCATTGCAATAGTTGGTGCTGGTGTTGAATTAGATGGATGGCCTGGACAAGCAAACAATAACGGTCCTGCTGACAAATATCAATTAACTACAACTGACAATGGCGTAACCTATACTATTAATGGTTTAGTTTGTGTTGGTGGTCAAGCTAAATTTAGACAAAATAATGGTTGGTCTGTAAACTGGGGTGATGTAGCAGATGCTGCTAATGGAAATCCTGATGGAAATATAGTCTTAGAGGCAGGTACTTATGATGTGACTTTTATGCCAAAAGCTGATAACAGTAATGGTGGTAAAGGAACTTGGACTTTTAGAACTGCTGGTACATCTACAGTAGTTAAAACAAATGATCCTGCTTTATTATCTACTAAAGGATTTAGTACTGCTAACTTTAAAGTGTCGCCAAACCCAACAACTAACAACTGGAACTTTACTACTGCAAATGACAGCATAGAGTCTATTCAGATTTTAGATGTTTTAGGTAAAAACGTAATGAGCATTTCTCCTAGAAGCAATACAGCAAATATTGATGCTTCTTCTTTAACAAGAGGAATCTATTTTGCTAAAGTAGCAACAGCTAAAGCGACTCAAACCTTAAAATTGATGAAAAACTAAAAACTAGTTTTTTCTTAACTTATAAATCCCTTACTAGAAATAGTAGGGGATTTTTTATTGAATAAAGGAATTGATTTTATAAATCGATGAATAAACACTACTTTTGCACCCAAATTAAATAAACATACAAATGGCTACGAATAGAACATTTACAATGATTAAACCTGATGCGGTTGAAAACGGACACATCGGAGGAATTTTAAATATGATTACTGAAGCTGGTTTTAAAATCATTGCTTTAAAATTAACACAACTTACTGTTGCTGACGCAAAGGCTTTTTATGAAATACATGCTGCTAGACCTTTTTACGGAGAATTAGTAGCCTTTATGTCAAGAGGCCCAATTGTTGCAGCAATCTTAGAAAAAGAAAATGCAATTACTGATTTCAGAACTTTAATTGGTGCTACCAATCCTGCTGATGCAGCTGAAGGTACTATTCGTAAAAAATATGCTACTTCTATGGGAGAAAATGCTGTTCATGGATCGGATAGTGATGAAAATGCAGCTATTGAAAGCGCTTTTCATTTTGCAGGAAGAGAGCAGTTTTAGGTTTAGACGTCTTAGAATTTTAGATTGTTAGACAACAGGTAATAAACAATTCCACTTCAAATGAAGTGGAATTGTTTTATAATCTAAACTATCTAAATTGTCTAAAATCTAAATATCTATCTTAAAACAACCGAAGTAATAATGTCCCTTCGCAGCTCATCATTAATCATTTTGATGATTTTGTCTTTTCCGTAACTTAATTCTTCTCTTAAAACTGCCGAAGTTAGCTCTACGTATAAAGTATTTCCTTTTAAAACTACATTTTTAGTATAACTATTGACTCCGTTTCCCATTAAAGAAACCCAAGCTTCTTTTACTGAAATCTGATCTATTCCAGATTGCAATTTATTAACTTGAATAATCTCTTTTAAAACATCTCCAATAGAACTTTCGTTATTTAGTCGTTTTGCCATCTTGAATTATTAAATTAATTGAAGTCGCTTTTTTATAATGGTATTCATTTTTAGAGTCGTTAATCATTACTAATTTTTCATCTGAAATAGCATGTATTTCTTCTTTCCATTTCGAAAAAAAAGTACTGTAATTAATGATGTACTTTTCATTTTCTTGTTTGATTGTTATTTTTTCGACATCATCATTTACCAAAAAAGATCCATCTAATTGTGGCGTTACCTTTTTACGAAAACCTGTATTGTTTTGTATTGAAAAATAATCAAAAATTTGGTTTACAGGATATTCCTTTTCTGTTCCGTCAGGGAAAACCACTCTTTCAATCTCCCAATAACCATTAATTTTAGGAATATCTGCAGCAGTAACTTTTTTTTGACATGCCGTAGTAAATATCAGAACTAATGCAATAAGGACAATTTTTTTCATTTTTAAATTTTACAAATTATCAATTCAAATAGTTTTAAAATATAATATATTTTTACTCTAGTAACATCAAGTTCCTTTAAGATAAGAAAATTTTATTATCGTGCTATTTTCTTCCAATATCGTTTGAGAATATTATTTAAAAAACGAATCTACAAATTCATACTTATTAAAAACCTGTAAATCTTCAAGCCCTTCTCCTACCCCGATGTATTTTACTGGAATTTGAAATTGATCGGATATTCCTATTACAACGCCACCTTTTGCTGTGCCGTCAAGTTTAGTAACTGCAAGTGATGTTACTTCTGTTGCTGCTGTAAACTGTTTGGCTTGCTCAAAAGCATTTTGACCTGTAGAACCATCTAAAACCAGCAAAACATCATTAGGAGCATCAGCAACCACTTTTTGCATTACTCGCTTTACTTTGGTCAATTCGTTCATTAAATTGAGTTTGTTGTGCAAACGACCAGCAGTATCTATAATTACAATATCTGCATTTTGTGCTACCGCAGATTGCAAGGTATCAAAAGCTACCGAAGCTGGATCACTACCCATTTGTTGTTTTACTAATGGAACTCCTACTCTATCTGCCCAAACCTGTAATTGATCTATAGCGGCAGCTCGAAACGTATCTGCGGCCCCTAAAACTACTGAATACCCTTGCTTTTTAAATTGATGTGCTAACTTACCAATAGTAGTAGTCTTGCCAACACCATTTACCCCAACTACCATCAAAACGTAAGGTTTTACATTTATTGGAATGACAAATTCTGAAGCTTCGCCTAAATTGGTTTCAGATAGTAATCCTGAGATTTCTTCTCTTAAAATTTGATTGAGTTCGTCGGTTCCTAAATATTTATCTTCAGAAACGCGTTTCTCGATTCGGGTGATGATTTTAAGAGTCGTATTTACACCAACATCTGATGAGACAAGGATTTCCTCTAAATTATCGAGAACATCATCATCGACTTTCGATTTTCCCGCAATTGCCTTCGTCAGTTTAGAGAAGAAAGAAACTTTTGATTTCTCTAATCCTTTGTCTAAGGTTTGCTTGTCCTGTTCGTTTAGAACGGGTTCTTTTTTTTCTGATCCAAATATTTTTTTAAAAAAACTCATTTTAAGTTAGAGGTTAGAAGTTAGACGTTAGAAGTGTATACTTCTAAAATCTTGAATCATGTTAAACTCATTTAAAAAAAGTAAAAACATTAGTTTACTAGCCCTGATGGAAGAGAAAATCCTTTTTTATTTAGGATTGCAAGGCAAATCTTAAATAAAAAAGATTGTAACGAACAGCAGGAATTACATTATTAAATAAAGCCTAAACCTGTTGCTTCTACTTTTTTAGGTGGTAAAGATAAAAAATAAAAAAGCTACTTCCGAATGAAAGTAGCTTTTCTATAAATTGTATTATGAATTATTTCTTTTTCAAGAATTCATCTACAGCTTCAGGTGCCATAATTGATTCTACGAATGTATATGCACCAGTTTTAGGAGATTTTACCATTTTTATGGCTTTTGATAATCTCTTTGAAGCGGTTTGTAACGATGCTACGGTTTTCTTTGCCATGACTTATAAGTTGTTATTTGTATTTTAATAATATCTAAATGCGAACATTTGAGAACTATATTAAAATCTTTAATTATTTAATTTCTTTATGAACAGTTACGCGTTTCAAGATTGGATTAAATTTTTTAATCTCTAATCTATCTGGAGTATTTTTTTTGTTCTTTGTTGTTATATATCTAGAAGTACCTGCAACGCCTGTTGTTTTGTGTTCAGTACATTCTAATATTACTTGTATTCTATTACCTTTCTTTGCCATCTTGCTATATATTTATTTAGGAATAGATTATTTAATAAATCCTTGAGACTGTGCTTTTTTCAAAACTGCAGCGATTCCATTTTTATTGATTGTTTTTATTGTAGATGCAGCTACTCTAAGAGTAATCCATCTGTCTTCTTCAGGAAGGTAAAAACGCTTTTTTAGTAAGTTTACAGAAAACTTTCTTTTGGTTTTATTCATCGCATGAGAAACATTATTTCCCACCATCGCTCTTTTACCCGTAAGGTCACAAACTCTTGACATTGTACTTATCTTTTATCGTTATTCAAAATCAGGGTGCAAAGAAACAAAAAATAAACCTATAATACAAAATAATTAAAGTAGATTTTTTAAAATTTCTTTTTGCAATATTTCGAGGCTTTTATTTACAGCTCTATCAATCACTTTATCACGGGGTTGACCGAAATTAAACTCGTGAATTGTGACTTCATTTGGTGTTGCCAATGCTATAAAAACAGTTCCAATCTCGGCATTTGAGTCACCTTTAGAGGGACCTGCATTACCAGTTGTCGCTATAGCATAATCGGTTTTCATTATTTTTTTGATATTAAGAGCCATTGCTTTTGCAACTTCGGCACTCACTACTGAAAATTTATTTATTGTAGCTTCATCAATTCCTAAAACATTTATTTTTGTTTCTGTGGCATACGAAACTATACTTCCTTTAAAATAATTAGAGGCTCCTGAAACGGATGAGATCACTTCAGCAATTTTTCCTCCTGTACAGCTTTCGGCAGTAGCAATAGTCTTTTTATGCTGCGTTAATAATCTTCCTACAATAACCTCTATCGTTTCTCCATCATCAAATCCTACGATAATATCACTAATTATTTTTGTTAATGAAGTAATATTTTCATCGATTGCTTTTTCTAAAATCCCTTTATCTGTTCCTCGTGCAGAAAGTCGCAAGCGAACTCTCCCCGGACTTGGCAAATAGGCTAATTTAATAAATTGCGGTAAGTTGTTTTCCCAATCTTCTATTCGCTCGGCAACTTTACTTTCGCCTTCACCATAGGTAAGAATTGTTTTGTGAATGATATATGGTCGCTTGTATTCTTGAACCACTTTGGGAATTACTTCGTTTTCTATTAAATATTTCATTTCATACGGAACGCCTGGAAGCGAAATAAAAACGGTATTTTCTTTTTTCATCCACATGCCTGGAGCGGTTCCCATTTGATTGTGTAAAATGATACACTTAGAAGGAACTAATGCCTGATCTTTGTTGAGTTGCGTTATGGGACGTTTGTAAAACCCTTCAATCATTTGGGTTACATGCGCAAGCACGGCTTCGTTAACAACCAATGTATCATCGAAATATTCACAAAAAGTATGTTTGGTAACATCGTCTTTAGTTGGCCCTAAACCGCCAGTGATAATGACTAAATCGACATTATTTTGAAGTGCAGTAAACGTATCTAAAATATGTTGTTTGTTATCTGAAATAGAAATCATCTCATTGATTTCAACACCAATTTTATCTAATGATTTAGCTATAAAACCTGAGTTCGTATCAATAATTTGACCGATAAGAATTTCGTCGCCAATGGTAACTATGGTTGCTTTCATTTTAGATTTAGGATTTTAGATTTAGGATTTATTGCTCAAAATTAAAGTAACTATTTTTGAAATACCTAAAAAAAATAAAATCCAAAGTCTTTAAATTCACTACCTGTGAAAGTAAAAAATCTGGATTTTGATACGATTACAAACTAAAATCTTTCGAAATTTCTTTTACCGCTTTTTCAATTTGAGATTCTACACTATCAAAAGTGTCTTTTATTTCTTTTCGCTTGCCCTCAGCTTTGGTCCAAGCTTCTATTTGAAGAATTTCTTCAAAAGCTACATTCATGCCTAATAAATCTAAAGATGGTTTTATTTTATGCGCATAGCTATAGGCTAATTTATGGTCTTTAGTCTTAATACCTAGTTTAATTTGGATAAGATCTAACGGTACCTCTGTCACAAAAAGTGTGAGGATCTGATTTACAAATTCAGGGTCGTTGTCTGAAAGTGCATATACTTTTGCTAAATTGTAGTTTAGTGCCATTATTTTACTTGTATTCTAAATAGTTTGTTATTTTCTAAAAATCCTTCTAAAACGTCGTTTGGTTTTACTGCAGCAACTCCATCAGGCGTTCCTGTAAAAATAATGTCTCCAATTTTAAGTGTAAAAAATTGAGAAACATGCGCAATTATTTCATCAATCTTAAACAACATTAGACTAGAATTCCCTCTTTGAACAGTTTTTCCGTTATTTGTTAGTTCAAAATTAATACTTTCTAGCGAACTAAAAATTTTTTTCGATATAAAGTCACCAATAACCGCTGAACCGTCAAAAGACTTCGCTTTTTCCCATGGTAACCCTTTATCTTTTAGTTTTTCTTGCAAATCCCTTGCAGTAAAATCAAGTCCAACACTTATTTCATCATAATACTTATGAGCAAACTTTTGTTCTATGTATTTACCTACTTTATTAATTCTGACAATAAGTTCAATTTCGTGATGAATATCATTAGAAAATTCAGGAATCACAAATGGATGTTGCTTTAATAATACTGCTGAATCTGGTTTTAGAAAAACTATAGGTTCTTCTGGGCGTTCGTTTTGTAACTCCTCTATATGTTGGGTATAATTTCTACCAATACAAATTATTTTCATGATTTTATAGTTGATAGTTGGAAGTTAGCAGATGGAAGTTAGGATAAATTTCTTCAAGCTTCCTACTTCAATCTTCTAACCTATTTTGTATTCATTTTTCTTAATTTAATAGCCG
Organism: Flavobacterium myungsuense; assembly: GCF_042677265.1. NCBI lineage: Bacteria > Pseudomonadati > Bacteroidota > Flavobacteriia > Flavobacteriales > Flavobacteriaceae > Flavobacterium > Flavobacterium myungsuense. The sequence continues at coordinate 77,189 of NZ_JBHTIZ010000005.1, forward strand.
TTAAAACTTTCTTGGTGTACAAAGGAAAATCGGCATTTTGAATCCACCCAAAATAACCGGGTTCATCTTCTAATACTTTTTCTACTTTTGCTCCTTTGTGTTTTCCGAAAGTAAAAACCTCAACGCCCTCTTTGTCATATCCAATAAAGCCAGCAAAATCGACTGATCGTTTACGGGTTGTAAATTCTGATAAAAACTTCGTGTCATTTTTTAATTCAGGATATCGCTCTAGTTGCGCTTTTAGGATTTCATAAGTTGCCATCGTATCGGCTTCGGCAGAATGGGCATTTTCGAGGCTTTTTCCACAATAAAATTTCAATGCTGCACTCAAAGTTCGCTCTTCCATTTTATGAAAAATAGTTTGCACATCAACAGAAACTCTATTTTTCATATCAAAATCGACCCCCGCACGAAGCAATTCTTCTGCTAACAAAGGAATATCAAATCGATCGGAATTAAATCCAGCCAAATCACTATCCTTAATCATGTTGTAAATTTGCGAAGCTAATTCTTTAAATGTTGGCTCATTTGCTACTTTTTCATTGGTAATACCATGAACTGCTATTACCTGAGGAGGAATCACCATTTCTGGATTAACGAGCCATGTTTTACTTTCTTTATTTCCGTTTGGAAATACTTTGAATATAGAGATTTCTACTATTCGATCTTTTGCCACTTCAATTCCAGTAGTTTCAAGGTCGAAAAAGCAGATGGGTTTCTTTAATTTGAGTTCCATTTTAAATTTTTAGGATTACAAATATAAAGTTTTGAAGCTACCGTTTATCGATTTTATAAAGTTTTTCTTAAAATTAAAAACCCAACAAACTTTATAAATTTGTCGGGTTTAGTAATGAAATAATTACTGTTTATATTGTCCTATTTTCATCAAAAGCTTCCAAATATTCCGCTATACGTTTAATAAAACTTCCTCCCAAAGCACCATCAACAACCCTATGATCGTAACTGTGTGAGAGAAACATTTTTTTGCGAATTCCGATAAAATCTCCTTCTGCAGTTTCGATAACTGCAGGCACTTTACGAATGGCTCCTAAAGCTAAAATTCCTACTTGGGGTTGATTGATAATCGGAGTTCCGAATACACTGCCGAAAGTCCCAACATTGGTAACGGTATAAGTTCCCCCTTGAATATCATCTGGTTTTAATTGATTGTTTTTGGCACGGAAAGCCAAATCATTTACCGCTTTTGCCATTCCAAGCAAATTCAGCTGATCGGCATTTTTGATAACGGGAACAATTAAATTTCCGTTAGACAAGGCAGCTGCCATTCCAAGGTTAATGTTTTTCTTTTTTATGATATAATCGCCCTCTACAGAAATATTCATCATTGGAAAATCTTTCAATGCTTTAGCAACAATCTCCATGAATATTGGCGTAAAAGTAAGTTTTTCGCCTTCTCTTTTCTCGAATGCATTTTTATTTTTCTCTCTCCAATCCCAAATAGAGGTAACATCGACCTCTATAAATGATTGCACATGAGCTGAAGTTTGAATGGACTGAATCATATAACCCGAAATCAGTTTGCGCATTCTATCCATTTCAATAATTTCGTCTTGACCATTTACAGAAACTGGCGCGGCTTTTTGAGCAGTTTGTTTTGTAGGTTCTTGAACCGGTTTAGCTATAGGAGTTGCTACAGATTGAGTATTTGAATGAGCTTCGACTTGTTGCTGCACCTCAGCTCTTTGCACCTCTTGATGAACATCTACAGGAGCAATTGGTGTTTGAACAACTGTTTTAGTTGCATTTGTTCTATTGATAATGTAATCTAAAATATCGTTTTTCGTAACTCTACCATCACTTCCTGAACCTGAAATTCGTTCTAATTCAGTTATAGAAATCCCTTCTTCTCTTGCAATATTTCTGACCAATGGAGAAAAGAATTTTTCTGAATGAGAAAAATCTTGTTTTGATGGAGCGTTGGATGCCGCCACATAATCTTTGGCGGCTTCTACAGTTTTGAGAACTTCTGTAACGGCAGCTGGTTCTGAAACTTGAGAAATAGTTTCTTTTACAATTTCACCAGTTACTACTTGTTCCGTTTCAATTATCGCAACTGTTTGACCAACTTGAACCAAATCGTCTTTTTGAAAAAGTTTTTCAACTAAAACTCCTGAAACTTCAGATGGAACTTCGCTATCCACTTTATCGGTAGCAATTTCCAACACTGCTTCGTCCATTTGGATTGTATCGCCAACTTCTTTCAACCAATTTGTGATGGTTGCTTCCGCTACACTTTCTCCCATTTTTGGAAGTTTTAATTCAAATCTTGCCATATTGCCAACCTAAAAGGTGAGTTTTATATTTTAGTTTGCGAAATTAACTTTTTTTCTTTCACTAAACATTGTAAAATTCTCACTTTACAATCTTAATTATTTTTCCTCTATCGTTACTATTATTACTTCCAATGATAAAATTGGAAAACTTTGGCAAAATCTTGAAAGTACATTTAGGATTTCTAAACTCTTCCATACTTGCAATAATCGACTTAAATGTCAATGAATTATTATCAAAAATAATTTCTGTATTTTTTTTCAAATCGATTGTAAGCGAATTTATAGTATTTTTTGTTGTAGAATCAAGTAGGTTGACTTTATTTCCTAACAAGTTTTCAACTGTTTTTTTTAATTCTTCATCTTCTGAAAACAACAAATATTGATCTGGTTGCCTTGAAATAGTTACTGCTTGACTCTTTTTGAATAAGGTAAAAAAGAACGCCCCAATTTTCATGAAAAAATTAAAAAAAAGTGATACTTTAAAATGTTTTTTATAAAAAAATTCCATTGCTTGCTGAAAGCGTTTCATATAAACTTCGTCTCGCACTGTACTTTCTCCTTTATAATGAATTACAGAAGTTTCATGAAAATAATAATTGTTTTTTCCTTTTTGTAAAACCAAATAAGATAAATCGATATCATCAGAGTACATAAAACAATTTTCGTCAAAACCACCTATTTCGAGATACAATTCTTTTTTCATTAGCATAAAAGCCCCTACGAGAATATCGACCTTACCCGTTTCGTTTTCGCTTAAGTGATTAGCATAGTATTTGCCTAATTTCTTTGATTTTGGAAATAATTTATATAATCCTACTATTTTAGTAAACGCTACAAATGGAGTTGGCACACCGCGTTTGCTTTCTGGAAGAAAATTTCCTGCTCCGTCGATTAATTTACAACCTACAATACCAACATTTTCAGTACTTGTAATAAACGAAAGCAACTTTTCAAAAGTATCTTCGGCAATTACAGTATCTGGATTTAGAATACAAATATATTCGCCTTTTGCTTGTGCTACTCCTATATTATTGCCTCTAGGAAAGCCTAAATTTTGTTTATTTTCAATAAGTTTAACATCTGGAAAACGTTGTTTCATCATTTCACAACTGTCATCTGATGAATTATTATCGACCACAATTATTTCAGCATCAATGTCTTGAATAGCGCTTTGAACGCTTAAAACACACAGCTCTAAGAAATAGCGAACATTGTAATTGAGGATGATTATGGATAGTTGCATTTGAGATAATTTAAAGCAACTTAATTAAGTCGTCAGGATTTTTTTGATTATTCCAAAATAAAATTAAGTCGATTTGAAATTTATCTTCAATTGTTTTATGATACAAAGTGGTCTGTTTTGAAACTACTAATGAGTGACAATTGTATTTGGATTTATAAATTCCGATTTTAGGAGTTTTGGATAATGTTGCTAGAAAATCGTAATCTAAATCTTCAAATTTCTGAACTTCAACTTCATTCCATTTTGATAAAATGAAATCTATTTCGTCAAAATAAGTATAAGTTGCAATTGGTTTCCATTCAACTTTATAAATCATTTAAGAAAAGGATATTTTAATTTGGTTCTCCTTTTCATTTCTTCGTTAGAAATTCCCAAACCCATTTTACTTTGTTCCAAACCTATTGCCAACAATTTCTGCAACAAAATTTCTTGTTCTTCGGTATTTGCAGGATCTAGTTTTTCTTCAAAAGTTGTTTTGTAATCCGCTACAGATTCTTTAACAGCATCCGATTCTTCATCAATTGAACTTTTCTTTGAATTTTTCATTTTTGAAAGAATTTTAAAAATCAAATGTACAAAATAATTTTAAAAATTGAAAAATTAAAACTTTGCTTCTTGCTTAGCAATGACTTACTTTTGCAAAAAATTACACTTGTGAATTACTTATCTGTAGAAAATATCTCTAAATCATTTGGAGAGAGAACTCTTTTTGAAAACATTTCGTTTGGCATCAACAAAGACCAAAAAATTGCATTTATAGCCAAAAATGGTTCAGGAAAAACCTGTATCATGAAAATTATTAATAGTGAAGACGAACCCGATACTGGTAATGTGGTTCTAAGAAAAGGCATTAACATGGCTTTTTTGTCACAAGACGCCAATTTACAAGACGAATTGACTATTGAAGAAAGTATTTTTGCTTCGGATAATGTAGTTTTAAAAGTAATCGAAGAATATGAAAAAGCGTTAGAAAATCCTGAAAATGAAGAGGCTTATCAAAAAGCATTTGACAAAATGGATCAACATAATGCTTGGGATTTTGAAACGCAATTCAAACAAATTTTGTTCAAATTAAAGTTGGAAGACTTTAAGTTGAAAGTAAAAAATCTTTCTGGTGGTCAGAAAAAAAGATTGTCATTAGCTATCATTTTAATAAATCGTCCTGACTTATTGATTCTAGATGAGCCTACCAATCACTTAGATTTAGAGATGATAGAATGGCTTGAGAGTTATTTCGCCAAAGAAAATATTACCTTGTTTATGGTAACTCACGACCGTTTCTTTTTAGAACGAGTTTGCAATGAAATTATTGAATTGGACAACGGAAAATTATATCAATACAAAGGTAATTATTCGTATTATTTAGAGAAAAAAGAAGAACGAATTGCTTCAGAAAATTCGAGTGTAGATAAAGCACAAAATTTGTTTGTAAAAGAACTGGAATGGATGCGTCGCCAACCCAAAGCAAGAACAACCAAATCGAAATCGCGTCAAGATGATTTTTACCTAATTAAGGAAAAAGCACAAAGTCGAAGAAAAGAGAATGCAGTAGAGCTTGAAATTAATATGGAACGAATGGGTTCGAAAATCATCGAATTGCATAAAATTTCGAAGAAATTTAAAGACAGAGTCATTTTAGATAATTTTAGTTTCGATTTTCAGCGTGGCGAACGGATTGGAATTATTGGTAAAAACGGAACTGGAAAATCTACTTTTTTGAATTTAATTACAGGAACAATTCCTGTAGATAGTGGAAAAGTAATTACTGGTGATACCATAAAAATTGGCTATTACACACAAAGTGGTATCAACCCAAAACCGGGTCAAAAAGTAATTGATATAATCAAAGAATACGGCGAATTTATTCCACTGGCAAAAGGGAAATTAATTTCGGCAGGGCAATTATTAGAACGCTTTTTATTTGACCGAAAAAAGCAACATGATTTTGTAGAAAAATTATCTGGAGGAGAATTAAAACGTTTGTATTTATGTACTGTTTTGATTCAAAATCCTAACTTCTTGATTCTTGATGAGCCTACGAATGATTTAGATATTGTAACATTGAATGTCCTAGAAAGTTTTCTTTTAGATTATCCAGGTTGTTTGCTTGTGGTGTCGCACGACCGATATTTTATGGATAAAATTGTAGACCACCTATTTGTTTTTAGAGGCGAAGGCTTAATTGAAGATTTTCCTGGGAATTATTCTGATTTTAGAGCTTATGAGGACAGTGCTGATGTTGCTCAAAAAGAAGAAAAAAAAGCGGAGAAAAAAGACTGGAAACAAAACAATCCGACAGGAAATTTAACCTTTAACGAGCAAAAAGAATTTCAAAAAATTGAAAGAGAAATCAAGGATTTGGAAATTGAAAAAGCTAAAATTGAGCAACTTTTTTCTGACGGAAAAATTGCAGACAATGAAATTTCAAATAAAGCAAAAGAATTAGAAATAATTATTAACAAAATCGAACATAAAGAAGAACGCTGGTTTGAGTTGAGTGCAAAAATTGAAGGATGATTTAATTTTTGAATGAAGATTAACGATTTTTGACCCGAGAGCTTTGCTCGAACTGACGAAGTAATTCAGATTTGATGTTTCATAGTATAAAATCATATTTAAAATTTCTTTGGAACTCCAAAAACGAACATGGAGTGCATTCTCCATTTGTGTTTGATTTGGTTACCAAATGTTTCTATGATAAAAAAAAGTATTCTGAATACTCAATTCTAAAAAACTACAGAAAATCACTTTTAGAAAATAAAAATTATATTGAAGTAACTGATTTTGGTGCTGGTTCAAAAATTTTCAAAAGCAACAAAAGACAAATCTCTAAAATTGCAAAAACAGCAGGAATTTCAGAAAAAAGAGCTCAATTATTGTTTAGAATTGTCAGGTATTTTCAACTAAATTTTATTTTAGAAATAGGCACTTCACTTGGATTAGCAACCTCTGCCCTAGCCTTGGGATCGCGAAACTTCGGGACAAAAGCAAAAATTAAAACGGTAGAAGGTTGCCCAAATACAATGAATCAATGTCAATTGGAATTGCAAAAATTCAACTTCAATACTATTGATTGTGTAAATGCAGAATTTTCAAGCTATCTCGAAAACCTGAAACCCGAAACTCTAAACCCGAAACTAATCTACTTCGATGGCAATCATTCCAAAAAAGCCACACTAGATTATTTTGAACTTTTATTACCAACCATTACCAATGAAAGTATTTGGATTTTTGATGATATTCATTGGTCATCTGAAATGGAAGAAGCTTGGGGAATTATTAAACAACATTCAAAAGTTACAGTAACTATTGATACTTTTCAGTGGGGAATTGTATTTTTTAGAATCGAGCAAGAAAAAGAACATTTTGTGATTCGAGTTTAATATTTATTAAAAATAACTCCTTTCTTCTTCGTAAACTTGCCAATTTCTATTTAAACTAGTTGAACTTTATACCTAAATTTGTAACGTTATATTTAAAAACGATACTTATATTTACATTTTAAAATCTAACGAGATGATAAGTCAACCTTTAATAAAAATAACTAACATTAAACGAGATTTTGTTCTTGGAAACGAAATCGTATATGTACTTAAAGGTATTGATTTAGAAATAAACAAAGGAGAATATGTCGCATTAATGGGGCCTTCAGGTTCAGGAAAATCGACTTTGATGAATATTTTAGGATGCTTAGATACTGCTACTTCAGGAAGCTATATTCTAAATAATAAAGATGTAAGCCAAATGCATGATGATGAATTGGCAGAAATTCGGAATAAAGAAATAGGTTTCGTTTTTCAAACTTTTAATTTAATGCCTAGAACAACTGCATTAAATAATGTGGCACTACCAATGATTTATGCTGGCTACTCTAAATCAGAAAGAATTATTCGCGCAAAAGAAGTTCTTGAACAAGTCAATTTAGCTGATAGAATGGATCACCAACCCAACCAACTTTCTGGAGGACAACGCCAACGTGTAGCCATTGCCAGAGCTCTGGTAAACCGACCTTCAATTATTTTAGCCGATGAACCAACCGGTAATTTAGACAGCAAAACATCAAACGAAATCATGAAATTATTTGGCGATATTCATAAATTAGGAAATACTGTAATTTTAGTTACACACGAGGAAGAAATTGCTGCTTATGCCAATAGAATCATTCGATTACGAGACGGATTGATTGAAAGCGACACCACAAAATGATTTTGATTTCAGATTATTCTAAATAATTCCTAAATCAAAAATCTCAAATCAAAAATTATATAGAATGAAAGTATATACAAAAACAGGAGATACCGGCACCACAGCTCTTTTTGGAGGAACAAGAGTTCCTAAAGATCATATTAGAATAGAGAGTTATGGAACTGTAGATGAATTAAATTCGCATATAGGGTTAATTAGAGACCAAGAGATGAATGCCCATTATAAAGATATTCTTATAGAAATTCAGGATCGCCTTTTTACCGTAGGTGCAATTCTGGCTACTCCACCTGAAAAAGAAGTTTTAAAAAACGGAGAATTGCGTCTTAAAAATCTTGGAATTGTAGAAACTGATATCGAACTTTTAGAAAACGAAATCGATGTTATGGAAGAAGCGCTTCCGCCAATGACTCATTTTGTCTTACCCGGCGGACATACAACTGTGTCATATTGTCATATTGCTCGATGTGTTTGCCGAAGAGCAGAACGTTTAGCGGTGCATTTAGACCATAACGAACCCGTTGCAGGAAACGCAATTAAGTATCTTAACCGTCTTTCTGACTATCTTTTTGTACTGGCACGAAAGTTGTCTCATGATTTGAAAGCAGATGAAGTAAAATGGATTCCGAGGAAATAGGAATTTTTATAGTTTTTGTATTACAAAAATCTTAAATTAAAAACTCCAAATCCTTAATAAAAACACGTTCTTAACTTTATTATTAAAATAAATCAAATTTTACTTGACTTTTTGAGTAAAAAAATTATTTTTGCATAAATTAAAATCAAAATAAGATGTATTGGACATTAGAATTAGCATCCTATTTGAGCGATGCGCCTTGGCCGGCTAACAAAGATGAGCTTATTGACTACGCAATTAGAGCTGGAGCACCACTAGAAGTAGTGGAAAATCTTCAATCTATAGAAGACGAAGGCGAGATATATGAATCGATGGAAGAAATTTGGCCGGATTATCCAACAGACGAAGACTACCTTTGGAATGAGGATGAATATTAAAAAAATATTAAAACCAATAAAAGTCTCAGTTGAGGCTTTTTTTTTGTTTAAATTTGCACACCTTATCAATTAAGAAATTATACAACCATCATGAGTTTCATAAATAGTATCATAAAAGTTTTTGTAGGAGATAAATCTCAAAAAGATGTAAAAGCTTTACAAGGAAATGTCAATAAAATTAAAGCACTTGAAAGTATCTTAGGAAATTTATCTAACGATGAATTAAGAGCAAAAACGATTCAGTTTAAAGAAAAAATTAAGTTAGCTCGAGCTGAAAAAGATGCTAAAATTGATGCTTTAAAAAACGAAGTTGAACTGGTTGAAGATATCGACAAAAGAGAAGATATTTACGCCGCTATTGATGCGCTCGAAAAAGAAGCCTACGATATTTCTGAAAAAACATTAGGAGAAATTCTTCCTGAGGCTTTTGCGGTCATTAAAGAAACTGCAAAACGATTCAAAGAAAACACTCAACTCGTAGTTACAGCAACCCCAAAGGATAGAGAACTTTCTGCTACAAAATCATACATCAATATCGTTGGTGACACCGCAGTTTGGGCAAATTCTTGGAATGCTGCCGGGAAACAAATTACTTGGGACATGGTGCATTATGACGTTCAATTAATTGGCGGTATGGTATTGCACGAAGGAAAAGTAGCTGAAATGCAAACTGGTGAAGGAAAAACGTTAGTAGCTACATTACCATTATATCTAAACGCTCTAACCGGAAACGGAGTACATTTAGTAACCGTAAACGACTATTTGGCGAAACGTGATAGTACTTGGAAAGCGCCATTATTTGAATTTCATGGAATGACGGTTGACTGTATTGACAATCACCAACCCAATTCAGATGACAGACGTAAAGCCTACGAAGCTGATATTACTTACGGTACCAATAACGAATTTGGCTTTGATTATTTAAGAGATAATATGGCGCACTCACCAGAAGATTTGGTGCAGAGAAAGCACAATTTTGCTATTGTTGATGAAGTCGATTCGGTTTTGATTGATGATGCGAGAACACCATTAATTATTTCTGGCCCTGTTCCTCAAGGAGATCGCCACGAATTTAATGAATTGAAACCAAAAATCGAAAATTTAGTAAGTCTTCAAAGACAATTGGCTAACGGATTTTTGACTGAAGCCAAACGTTTGGTTAAAGAAGGAAATACTAAAGATGGTGGTTTTAATTTATTGAGAGCCTACAGAGCTTTACCTAAAAACAAAGCTTTAATTAAATTTTTGAGTGAAGAAGGCATCAAACAGTTACTTCAAAAAACAGAAAATCAATACATGCAAGACAACAATCGCGACATGCACCTTGTTGACGAAGCCTTGTATTTTGTGATTGAAGAGAAAAACAATCAAGTTGAATTGTCTGATAACGGAATTAAATTCCTTTCAAACGATACTGGTGGAAATTTCTTTATTTTGCCAGACATTGGAACTGAAATTGCCAGAATAGAAAAATTAGCGTTAAGCAAAGATGAAGAAGCCGAAGAAAAAGAAAAATTGTTTCAAGATTTCTCTATCAAAAGCGAACGTATTCATACTTTAACGCAATTGCTAAAAGCCTACACCCTTTTTGAAAAAGATGTCGAGTATGTAATCATGGACAATAAAATTTTAATTGTCGATGAACAAACAGGGCGTATAATGGATGGTCGTCGTTATTCTGATGGATTACACCAAGCTATTGAAGCTAAAGAAAATGTAAAAATTGAAGCTGCAACCCAAACTTTTGCAACCGTAACTTTACAGAATTATTTCAGAATGTACAGCAAACTAGCTGGTATGACTGGAACTGCGGTAACAGAAGCTGGTGAACTTTGGGAAATATACAAATTAGACGTAGTAGAAATCCCTACCAATCGTCCTATGGCAAGAGCCGATAAAGAAGATTTCATTTATAAAACGACTCGTGAAAAATTCAATGCAGTTATTGAAGATGTAAGCGAATTATCCAATGCAGGTCGTCCTGTTTTAATTGGAACAACATCAGTAGAAATCTCTGAATTACTAAGCCGAATGTTAAAAATGCGTGGTGTTCCTCACAACGTATTGAATGCGAAAATGCACAAACAAGAAGCTCAAATTGTAGAAGAAGCTGGAAAAGCTGGAGTCGTAACCATTGCCACCAATATGGCGGGACGTGGAACGGATATTAAATTATCTCCAGAAGTAAAAGCAGCAGGCGGACTGGCCATTGTAGGTACTGAGCGTCACGATTCTCGTCGTGTAGACAGACAGTTGCGTGGTCGTGCTGGTCGTCAAGGTGATGTAGGAAGTTCACAATTTTATGTTTCACTAGAAGACAACTTGATGCGTCTTTTTGGATCAGAAAGAGTCGCTAAAGTAATGGATAGAATGGGATTGAAAGAAGGCGAAGTGATTCAACATTCGATGATGACCAAATCGATAGAGCGTGCTCAGAAAAAAGTAGAAGAGAATAACTTCGGAACACGTAAACGTTTGTTAGAATATGATGATGTAATGAATGCACAACGTGAAGTGGTTTATAAACGCCGTCGTCATGCTTTGCACGGAGAACGTCTAAAAGTAGATATTGCCAACATGATGTATGACACTTGTGAGGTTATTGTTGAGGCAAACAAACAAGCGAAAGATTTCAAAAATTTTGAATTTGAATTGATTCGCTATTTCTCCATTACGTCTCCTGTTTCAGAAAGTGAATTTGAAAAACTATCTGACATGGAATTGACTGGTAAAGTGTACAAAGTAGCTTTAGAATTCTACACCGAAAAAACAGAGCGAAGTGCAAGAGAAGCTTTTCCAATTATAAAAAATGTTTACGAAGACAAAACCAATCAGTTCGAACGTATTGTAGTTCCTTTTACTGACGGAATCAAATCGTTGAATGTAGTAACTGACTTGAAAAAAGCTTATGAAACCAACGGAAAACAATTGATTGCCGATTTTGAAAAAAACATCACCTTAGCCATTGTTGATGAAGCTTGGAAAAAACACTTGCGTAAAATGGACGAATTGAAACAATCGGTTCAATTAGCGGTTCATGAACAAAAAGACCCGTTGCTTATTTATAAATTTGAAGCATTCAAATTATTCAGTTCTATGCTAAATGGGGTGAATAAAGAAGTAATTTCCTTTTTATTTAAAGGCGATTTACCAGCACAAAATGCACCGGCTATTCAAGAAGCAAAACAAGTTAAGGTAAAAGAAAATTATAAAACCAGTAAAGACGAAGTGCCAAATAGCGATACGCTAGCAGAACAAAATCGTGAAGCCGGAAACACCCAACAACGCCAAGTTACGGAAACCATCGTTAGAGAAATGCCAAAAATCAACAGAAACGATACGGTAACGATTAAACATGTTATGAGTGGTAAAACCGATACCATGAAATACAAAAAAGCAGAAAGCATGTTGCATTCTGGTGAATGGATTATTGTGAATGACTAATTCTTTTTTTGTCATTTAGACGAAGGAGCACTCTAAAATAACAATCCTCAATTGCGAAAGTAGTTGAGGATTTTTTTTATATTTGAATAAATCAAAAATCATGAAAACAAAAATAATTTTGCTATTGCTACTTTGTAGTTTGACCTCTTTTTCTCAAACTATAGAGAAACTGAAAGTAGCTACCAAGAAAATCTATGATGCAAATTATACTATGGATTTTGACACCATCGTAAACCTAACCTATCCGAAAATTGTTGAAACTCTTGGCGGCAAAAATGCCATGCTCAACAAACTCGATTCTGATTATCAGAATGATGAATTTAGAATGCGATTAGAATTAGTAACGCCTGTTTTTCAGTATTCAGAAATAAAAAAAATTGAAGGCAAAACATTTTGCGTCATTACTTATAGAAATCCAATTCGTTATTTTTTTGAAAACAAACTCGACAATGATACCGCTGTAAAAAAAGTCAATTGGCTGAAAGAGAATAATTCTACTAAAGAGGTTTTTTTTGAACCTAAACGCAATAGCATTAATGTAAAACGAATCTCAAAATTGGTTGCTATTGCTGACGAAACGACAAGTAAGGATTGGAAGTTCTTTAACTTTGATGATTCATCGCAAAGGGAAATTTTTAAAGCCCTTTTCAGTGAAAACACAAAAAAAGAATTAGGATTTTAAAAGAACCAAAAAAATAATAATTATCTTTACTTCAATAGATTCTAAAAACTAACTTTAAAACAAATATCATGGCTAAAAGTCAAGACGCAAAGAAAACCGTAAAAAAAGAACCTCTAAAAACGGCAAAAGAGAAAAAAGCTGAAAAGAGAGATAAAAAAAATACACCTAAAAGAGATTAAAAGAAGTACCTATTCGGTACTTTTTATGATTTTGACACGAATTTTTGGTTTTAAATTTAAAACTTTAAACCATTAAGAGAATAAAGATTCATTAAGCAATTATAACTTAACAAATCTTAATTCTATTAATGGTTTTTTTATTTATTTAACTAAAAGTCTTTATTTTATAAAACCTACTAAGTTAGGTTAAAACACTTTTTTACAAACTATCTGGAAAAATTTTCCCTGGATTTAAAATTCCATTAGGGTCAAAAACCGATTTTATTCCTTTCATCAATTGCAATTGCGCTTTACTGAAAGCAATATCCATATAATTTTTCTGAACAAAGCCAATACCGTGCTCCCCTGATAAAGTACCTTTTAAAGAAACGGTTAATTCAAAAATTTCACGAATTCCTTTAGTTACTTCGGTATTCCAATTTTCATCCGTCATATCCCCTTTAATGATATTTACATGAAGGTTTCCATCACCAGCATGACCATAACAAACGGATTTAAATCCGTATTTATTTCCAATTTGTTTAATTCCTGTTAGTAATTTTGGTAATTCGTACCTTGGTACAACCGTATCTTCTTCTTTGTAAATCGAATTTGCTTTTACCGCTTCGGCAACACTACGACGCATTTTCCAAAGTGCATTTTTTTGATCTTCAGTATCTGCAAAAAGCACTTCATCAATTTGAAATTGCTCTACAACAGTCATTATTTTTTCAGCTTCCTGAAATAAAATATCAGGATAATTGCCATCGACTTCTATTAATAAATGCGCTTGAATTGCATCAGGAACTTGCACATTCAATCCTTCTACAAATTGCAAAGTCCAATCAATAGCATCACGCTCCATAAACTCTAAAGCACTTGGAACAATTCCTGCTCTAAAAATTGCTGAAACCGCTTCGCAAGCTTCATTAGCTTTATAAAAAGGAACTAACATGAGCACATTATGTGAATTTCTTGGCAATAATTTCATCACAATTTTTGTGATGATCCCCAGTGTTCCTTCGCTTCCGACCATTAACTGCGTAAGATTGTATCCCGTCGAATTTTTTAAAGTATTGGCTCCTGTCCAAATGATTTCTCCATTGGGTAACACCACTTCTAAATTCAAGACATAATCCTTCGTAACCCCATATTTTACAGCTCGTGCACCACCAGCATTTTCTGCAACGTTACCTCCAATCCAACAACTTCCTTGACTGCTTGGATCAGGTGGATAAAAAAGATTTTTTTCGGCAACAGCTTCTCTTAAAACTTGAGTAATTACTGCTGGTTCTGTAGTTACCTGAAGATTGCGTTCGTCTATTTCTAGAATTTTATTCAGTCGTTCTGTTGATAGCCCAATTCCTTTATGAATACTCAAAGCGCCACCACTCAAACCTGTTCGACCTCCGATTGGTGTCACTGGAATTTTATACTCGTTGGCCAATTTCATAATTTCAGAAATCTCGAAAGCATTCGCAGGTTTTACTACCACATTAGGCGGAAAAACATAATCTTCCGTTTCGTCGTGACCATAATGGTTTCTAGTTTCTTGATCTGAAAAGACATAGGAATCTCCAACAATTTGAAGCAGTTTATTGTGAATTTCAGGTGATATTTCGGTAATCATCATTAACATTTTTGAAATGTGAAATTAGTATTTTTTACAGAGTATTACAACTATAGAAATGGCAAAAAATTAAAATAACTAGCGTTACGAATACCAATTAATTATTTCAGCCACGAATTACACAAATTGGCACGAATTCCTGTTATAATTTTTAAAAAATTAGTGATAATTAGTGTAATTCGTGGCAAAGTTTTTATTTCCTGAAAATTTAGTCTGCTTAGCGGACAGTAATAAAAATTTAAAATGTGATTAAAATCCAATACCAAAATGCCAACGTAATAAACGACATAGGAATTCCAATACCAATCATCATTGTACTTAATTTTGGTTTTAACCCGTAATTTGCAGCTAAAATAGTTCCTGTAATCATTGGTGCCATGGCTGATTCCATAATTGAAACATCGATTTCTAACCCTTTACCATGAAGAATAATTTTATAAAAAAGATAAAAAAAAGCGGGTGTAATCATTAACTTAAAAAATAATCCCAATGCTAAAAATCCCCAATGCTTACTCCTTCTATCAATCGTCAATTGCAAGCCTACAGCAACCAAAGCAATTGGTGTAATCGTGCTTCCTAACTTTTGAAAAACCGATTGCAATTCTATTGGGAAATCAACATTTAACAGATTCAATATACAAGCAAAAACTGTTGCAACAAATGGTGGAAAAAGTAACATTTTTGACATGATTAATCTAAAACTTGGTTTCCCTCTCGAAAAAAAAGTAGCGGTTATAATTCCGAAAGTAGTCAAAACCACAAAAGTTCCAGGCTGATCAATAATAATGGCCGTTTTCAGACCTTCATCGCCATATAAAGCCTGAATGATAGGAAAACCAACGAAAGACGTATTTCCAAGTCCAGCAGTTAGTATCAAACAACCTATGAGTTTATTAGACCAACCCAGTCTTTTTCCGATGAAATAGAAAAAAATGAAAGAGAGTATAAATCCAATCCAAGCAATACCAAGAGGAAATAATAAGGTCGAATTAATTTTAATTTTTGGAATATAAAATAGTACCAATGCGGGCAATGCCACATAGATAATAAATTGATTAAGTGTTTTATAACTATTAATAGGGAAATCTTTTGCTCTTTGCAATATAATTCCAAGGAGCAAGCAGAAAAAAATAAGGATAATGTTTTCCATAGTTTAAAATCGAATGACAAAAATACTCTTTAAAATGTTTGGTCAAGAACAAAATTTCATAACAATATTCTATTAAATTTTAAATAATACTGTTTTTGTTTTCATTACTTTTACTTTTAAAAACTCACTTTTGGCAAATAAAAAAGTACATACAAGCGCACTTCTCGAAAAAGCTGGAATTCCTCCACCTGAAAGTATTAGTTCTAGTGTTGTGAATGAGATTCAGCAATTTAGAAAAGTTCAACCTACTTCAAAAGAGTTGGTTGATGGCATATTGAATGGAAATGTTACCGCTTTAAGTCGGGCGATTACTTTGATAGAAAGCACTAACGTCGCACATGTGGAGAAAGCAAATGAAGTTATAAATGCTTGTTTACCTCACGCTAACAAGTCCGTTCGAATAGGAATTACCGGTGTTCCTGGTGTTGGAAAAAGCACTTTTATAGAAGCTTTTGGAAAATATTTAACCGGTTTAGGTAAAAAAGTAGCCGTTCTTGCCGTTGATCCCAGTAGTACGATTAGTCACGGAAGTATTTTGGGGGATAAAACCAGAATGGAGGAATTGGTAAAAGATAAAAACGCCTATATTCGACCTTCTGCTTCTGGAGAGACTCTTGGTGGAGTTGCCCGAAAAACACGTGAAACCATTACACTTTGCGAAGCCGCAGGATTTGACACTATTATTATAGAAACCGTTGGTGTGGGCCAAAGCGAAACGGCGGTTCATAGCATGGTAGATTTCTTTTTGCTTTTAAAAATTTCTGGTGCTGGAGATGAATTACAAGGTATTAAACGCGGCATTATGGAAATGGCAGATGCCATTGTCATCAATAAAGCAGATGGCGATAATATTAAAAAAGCAAACTTAGCCAAAACAGCATTCAACAGAGCATTGCATCTTTTTCCTGCAAAAAAATCGGGTTGGACGCCGACAGTTTCTACTTGTAGTGCTATTACTCAAGAAGGAATTCCTGAAGTTTGGAAAATGATTGCGCAGTTTTTAGAAATTACTCAAGAGCATAATTATTTCCATGAAAATCGCAAGGAACAAAACCAATTTTGGTTGCTAGAAACTATAAATGAGCAATTAAAGGCTAATTTTTACAACAATACTGCAATAAAAACAGCCTTAATAGCTATAAAAAAAGCAATTTCAACCGATGAAATTTCACCTTTTGCAGCGGCTCAATTGTTGTTGGAAAAGTATTTTAAATGCTAAACACGAATTGAACAAATTCAAACGAATTTCATAAGTGAAGAAAATAGTCTAAACTTACTCTTTCTCGTATCGTTCCATTTCTCGGTCATAAAATTCATTGGCAAGAACAATGAGTCCTTCCATTTCGGCATTCAATTCGGCTTCATCGAGATCTTCGGCTTCTTCCATAAACTCGACTTCATCGTCTTTTAGATTGATGATAAATCTTGGGTAATCTAGGTGAATGATGAAAATATCTTCAGGGAAATCAGTGTTGTCGCCTAGTAAAAATTTTGGTAATTCCATTTTTAAAAATTTAGATGTTAGAAAATAGAGCATAGAATAAAGATAAAAAAACTCAACTTACTGCAAGTCTTTATTCTTTTTTCTATTCTCTAAAAGTCTTTTTTTTATTTATCAGAAAGAATCACTGGTGCACTTCCTTTACCCATAAAAATAATTTTAGTATTAGGAGAAGTGGCAATTTCTTTCTGTGCTTTTATTTGTTCGTATTGCAATTGTTTATCGGTTAATCCTGTTGAAATAATTCTTTGATAATCAGCAATTCCTTGTGCTTCAACTCGCTTTCTTTCGGCTTCTTGCTTTTCTTTTTGCAATACAAAAGTCATTTTTTGAGCATCTTGCTCCGCATTTATTTTACTTTCGATAGTTGTTTTTACCGATGCGGGAAGATTAATGTTTCTAATTAACAATTGCTCCAAAATCAAACCTCTCCTTTTAAAATCATTTTCAATACTTTTAAAAATTCGTTGTTGAAATTCCTCTCTTTTAGTGGAATATAAAGCAACAGCGTCATAATAAACAGCGTTGTCACGAATACGTGTTCTAGTTACGGGACGAACAATTTTATCGGTATAATCCTCTCCAATTTGTTTAAAAATTTTAGGAGCATCATTTGGAGTTACTCGGTATAAAACGGTTAAGTCAATAACGACTTCCAATCCGTCATTTGACAGTACTCTTATCGCATCATCACCTTCTTGAGCACCTTCTGCGTGTATAGCCGACATGGTATAATTTTGAGTTTGAATATCAAAATTAGTAATATCTAAAAGCGGGTTTATAATATGCAATCCGCTTTCGAGAATGTCAGGTTGTACGCTACCATATAGTGACTTTACCCCTACATTCCCCGCATTTATTTGTTTGAACATCGACGAAAACAAGCTCAAAACAATCATTAAAAACCCGACAATTTTAAGAGTTCCTGCAAATTTTGAAAGCGGATTGCTTACATTGCTTTTTAGGGTAAAACTCAAAATCATTAAAATAAAACCTAGAATAATAAATACTATCATTTTTTTATATTTAAATTGGTATGCTTATTATACGATAGAAAACACTTTTAGTTACACTTTATTTATTTTGATTTTGTAAAACTAATTTTTTAGTCAATCTCGCAAAGCGAATATACAAAAATAAAGCCGCAGACGAGAGCCCTGCCAAAAGACCAATCCATATTCCTATTGCTTGTAAATTTGTATACTTACCTAAATAAAAAGAGATAGGAAATCCTATAATCCAATAGGCTACAAATGTAATGTACATAGGAATTTTTACATCTTGCAGTCCTCTTAAAGCACCTAAAACTACTACTTGAATTCCGTCAGAAATTTGAAAAATGGCAACAATTAACAGTAATTTTGAAGCAATAGCTATAATCTCGCCATTGTCTATAGCTTGTGAAGCATCAGACATGTTTAAAAATAAATGCGGTAAATAATTGTGCGAAATCATAAAAAATAATGCAAATACTGTTTCTAAAATAATTGTCAATAAAAATATGGATCTAGCAATGACAATAAGACCTTTATAGTCGTGTGACCCTTTAACATAACTTACTCGAATCATGGCGGTAACACTCAAACCCATTGCCACCATAAAAGTAGTAGATGCTAAAACGAGCGCTATTTGATTTGCTGCTTGACTATTTTTACCCAACGAACCCGATAGCCATATAGCCACGGTAAACAAAGCTACTTCAAACAACATTTGCATGGCCGAAGGCAATCCTAAATTGATAATTTTTTTAAGCATCGTTTTACGAATTTCTTTGAAACTAAAATTTTTAAAGTATCTTTTAAATTTTGAATTTTTTCTCAATAGAAAATGTAAAAAAACCACCATCATAATTCTTGAAATAACGGTACCTAAAGCGGCTCCCAAAATACCTAATTTTGGAAAAATCCAAATACCATAAATCAAAACATAATTAAAAAAAATATGAACCACATTTGCCATAAAAATAGCATACATCGAATATTTTGTTTGAGATAAACCATCGGCAAACTGCTTGTATCCTTGAAAAATAATTACTGGAATTAATGAAAAAGCTACCCAATCGATATACGGAGCTGCTAAATCAGCAACTGCTTTGGGTTGGTGCATTAAGTACATGATTTGTTTGGATAGCACCGTGAGAATAAACAAAGAAACACCTAAAACAATGCACAACAACAATCCGTGGTGAAAAGTAGAACGTATTTTTTTATCGTCTTTTTCAGCATCCGCTTCAGCTGTTAGTGGCGTAATGGCGGTCGAGAAACCAATTCCTATAGACATAGCAATAAAAATAAAACTATTGCCTAACGATGCTGCCGCTAATTCGGTAGAACCTAAATTACCCACCATAAAATTATCGACAATTCCTATCATGGTATGCCCCAACATTCCTAGAATTACAGGATAGGCTAACTTTAAATTATAGGAGAATTCTTTGGTGTATTGAGATAAATTCACTTTGCTTTTTTCAATTGGCGAAGATAGCGTAAATAGACGGGAATTTCAATTTCAATGACAAAGGAAATGGAAATGGCAATAGCAATTTCAATGGCAATAGCAATGGAAAATTTATAGCTATTTCAATAATTCGCCAAAATCATTTTTTTTCTTTTTCTTTTCGTTATTCTTTTCTCATTGTCATTGAAATTATTGCTTTTGAAGCATCTTTTTATATTCGTCAAAATTTGCTTTAGCTTTTTCGTCTAACTCAGGCTCTTTTATATCTGTATGTTTTTGCATTTCTTCCCAAATAATTTTAGCCACAATATAACGTGCCATTTCTTTATCGTCAGCAGGAATAATATACCAAGGAGCATTTTCCTTCGAAGTCGTATTTATTGCCTCTTCATAATACTTCATATACTCCTCCCAATGCTCACGTTCTTTTAAATCGCCTGCCGAAAATTTCCAATGATGTTCTACTTCTTCTAATCGTCGCAATAAGCGTTTGCGTTGCTCCTCTTTACTCATGTGAAAGTAAAACTTCAAAACAATCGTTCCATTTTGCGTTAAATGGTTTTCAAAATTATTAATTTGTTCAAAACGATTTTTCCAGAATTCTGGTTTAATATCATCTACCGAAAGTATTCCAGGTAAATTTTCATTCAAAATATATTCAGGATGCACCCGTGTTACCAAAACATTTTCATAATGCGTTCTATTAAAAACCGCAAATTTCCCTTTTTCTGGTAAAGCCAAATAATGCCGCCATAAATAATCATGCTCTAATTCTGTCGAATTGGGCGTTTTAAAACTATGCACCACAACTCCTCTAGGGTTAAACTCCTTAAAAACTTCCCGAATCAAACTATCTTTCCCAGAAGTGTCCATGCCTTGCAAACAAATTAGCACGCCGTATTTATTGTGAGCATACATCACATCTTGCAATGCACTGAGTTTAAGCTGCACTTTGTCTAACTTCTCCTCTTTGTCTGCATCACTAGAGTCAATAAACAAATTAGTTGGAATTTCTGAAAGGCGAATAGATTTCGTTACTTTAAAATCATCAGGATTAATAGAGTTCATAAAAAATAATTTATATTTATCACTTCAAATTTAATCATTATTTGAAGCATATTCCTGCTGTTCGCTATCTCTTTTTGTTGGCTTGATTGCTTCGTTCCTCGCAAAACCAAGCCAAAAAAAAGGATGCCGCTGCCATCAGGGCTAGGCTTTTGGTTTTCAAAATACTTTTATGGAAAAATTTACACTTGAGTTACTGTGTCAAATCATCGGAATTGGTTCGGCATCTGGACTGATCTACAAAGACAATACATTATTAGTGATAGGCGACAACAGTGGCTTTCTATACGAATATACCATAAACTCTAAAAATTTAAAACGAATTCCACTTGTTGAACAACCATTAGAAAATACGCCTAAAAAAGACAAAAATGACTTTGAAGCCATTACTTGTTTTCAAGACCAAATTTATGTTTTTGGTTCTGGATCGACTGAAAACAGAAACAAAATGATTCAAATTGATGCAACAACAAAGCAAGTGGTTAACACTACTAATCTGGAGGATTTATATCTAGCAATGCAACATTTCGGCAAAATAAAATCAGAAGATTTTAATCTAGAAGGCGCAATTTTCGATGGCGAACGTTGGTTTTTATTCAATCGTGGTAACGGAGAGAAAACTAAAAATGTTGTTTTTACGATTAACGGAAAAAACCTTAGCAATAATTATTCAATAGTTTCAACCGATTTTAAATTACCAAAAATTAAAGGTGTTCGCACTAGTTTTACTGATGCTATTTTGGTTGATGACAAAATATATTTCTTAGCATCTGCCGAAGACACCGCCTCAACCTATGATGATGGCGAAGTTCTAGGCAGCATCATTGGTAGCATAGACATCAATACTATGAAAATAGATTTTACTAAAACAATTACAAAAACCAAAAAATTGGAAGGAATTACTTTGTATCAAAAATCGGAAGACCAAATAGAATTTCTTGTTTGTGAAGATAATGATACTGAGGAATTAGTTTCTAGTATTTATAAATTGAAAATAGATATTAGTGAATAATAAAAGTTCCTTTATTTTGAAATAAAACTACTTCTCAATCTCTCTCAAGTTTTCCATCTTTTTATGAGCAAGAAAACCAGCAATATCT
Organism: Flavobacterium myungsuense; assembly: GCF_042677265.1. Lineage (NCBI taxonomy): Bacteria > Pseudomonadati > Bacteroidota > Flavobacteriia > Flavobacteriales > Flavobacteriaceae > Flavobacterium > Flavobacterium myungsuense. The sequence goes on from NZ_JBHTIZ010000005.1 coordinate 99,130, forward strand.
TCAAAATGCTCTTTGACACGTTTGTTTCCAAATTCGAAAACTTTAGTGGCCAAACCGTCCAGAAAATCACGGTCGTGAGAAACTAATATTAGTGTTCCATCAAAATCACGTAGCGCCTCTTTTATGATATCTTTAGTCTTCATATCCAAGTGATTCGAAGGTTCGTCAAGAATTAATAAATTAACTGGCTCTAATAGTAATTTAATCATTGCCAAACGCGTTTTTTCACCACCAGAAAGTACTTTTACTTTCTTAGTTACATCATCTCCATGAAACATAAATGCGCCTAAAATGTCTTTAATTTTCGTACGAACATCACCCACAGCTATATCATCTATTGTAGAAAAAATAGTTCCGTTTTCATCTAAAAGCGAGGCTTGATTTTGAGCAAAATAACCAATTTGTGCGTTATGGCCAATTTCAACACTTCCACCATTGATATCAATTTCTTTCATGATGGCTTTAATCATTGTCGATTTTCCTTCACCATTTTTTCCTACAAACGCTACTTTATCACCACGTTCAATTACAATATTAGCATCTTTAAAAATCAAATGATCTCCGTAAGATTTTTCCAAATCTTTAACAACAACAGGATATTGTCCTGAGCGAACAGCAGGTGGAAATTTTAATTTTAATGCCGATGTGTCTACCTCATCTACTTCAACAATTACCAATTTTTCTAGCATCTTAACACGAGATTGCACGGCATCTGTTTTAGAAAAAGTACCTTTGAAACGATCAATAAATGCTTGATTATCTGCAATCATTTTTTGTTGTTCGTCGTATGCTTTTTGTTGGTGCATGCGACGATCTTTTCGAAGTTCGAGATAATGAGAGTATTTGGCTTTGTAGTCGTAAATTCTTCCCATAGTGACTTCAATAGTACGATTAGTAATATTATCTACAAAGGCTCTATCGTGCGAAATGACTACCACCGCTTTCGCTGCATTAATCAAGAAATCTTCCAGCCATTGAATACTTTCAATGTCCATGTGATTCGTTGGCTCATCAAGCAAAATCAAATCGGGTTTTTGCAAAAGAATTTTGGCTAACTCAATTCGCATCCTCCAACCTCCAGAAAACTCAGATGTTTGACGTGTGAAATCCTCCCGAACAAAACCCAAACCAATTAAGATTTTTTCTACTTCAGCTTCATAATTTACTTCTTCAATGGCGTAGAATTTCTCACTCAAATCAGAAACGCGCTCAATCAATTTCATGTAAGCATCACTTTCATAATCCGTGCGAATGGTTAATTGTTCGTTGATTTCGTCAATTTCGGCTTTCATTTTAAAGATTTCACCAAAGGCTTTTGAGGCTTCTTCAACAACCGTTGCGCCGTCTTTAGTTAATAAATGCTGAGGCAAATAAGCAATAACCGCTTCTTTTGGTGCAGATATATTTCCAGTTGAAGGTTTGCTTTGTCCTGCAATAATCTTAAGAAGTGTCGATTTTCCTGCACCATTCTTGCCCATCAAGGCAATTTTATCATTTTCGTTGATGGCAAAAGAAACATCGCTAAATAAAGTGGTTCCGCCAAATTGTACGGAGATATCGTTTACTGTAATCATTTTAGATTTTTAGAATTTTAGACTTCTTAGATTTTTGAAGGCGCAAATATAGATTAATTTAATATAAATCGCCTCACCACTTCAGCAACACCATGATTATTATTTGAAGCTACAATTACATCTCCAAATTCAAGTAACCCCTTTTCGTCGCTAAGTCTGTGATTTTAGGGATACGATAAAAGGTCAGTGACCTTAATGCAAGACAATAAAGCAAATTCCTATTTGTAAAGCTTTTAGTAATACAGTCAAAGACTTAGAAACAGGGCCTCAAAGTCAGAGACTTTGCGGAGCCTTTAGTTACTCTCTATGGGAGCGGAAGTAAAAGTTTTAGAACCTAAAAGTTTGCATGAGGAAATAAAGGGGAAATTAGAGGCTACTTTGGGTTTGTATAAATAGTAATATTAGTATAATATTAATTCAAAACCTCTTCGTGTGAGACAATATAAGATAAGGCTACTTTTATAACTTCATTCAAATTCAACCCTTTTTTAGATGCTAAAAGTGCTGTTTTTTTGTGTAATTCTTGAGAAATTCTTACATTGAAAGAACCTTTAAAAACCTTGTCAGGAGCTTTATTTAAAGCCTTGCACGTTTCTAAATAATCTGTAACAGCTTCTTCAAAAGCAGTAGAAAGTTCTTCTACAGTAGTTCCTTCAAAGGTTACTAAATCATTAATACCTCGAATTTTGCCAAAAAACACTTTGTCTTCAGCAGAAAACTCTACAGTTCCTAAATATCCTTTGTATTCTAAATAATTTTTCATCATTATAAATTTAAATGTTCTATAATCAAATCTAATTGATATGCTTTCAACACTTTTTGAGGATGTGGCTCGTGCAAACTTATTATTTGTTTATTTTCATTGATAAACTTTCGTCTAGAACCGCCTGTTTTTCCTTGAGCAGTTTGTTCGTAACCATAATGTTTCAAAACTTTTACCATCTCATCCCAAGAAAAATCTTTAGGTTTTGATTTTAATTTTTCAACTAGCTTTTCTAATTTACTCATACAAAAATATTGTTTTTATTTTAATTACGCAACTAATATTTAGTTGCACAATTTATCATAGTTTTATTACCAATTATCTGTTGGATATAATTATTAATCCAAAATAAATCGCCTCACCACTTCAGCAACACCGTGATTATTATTTGAAGCTACAATTACATCTCCAAATTCAAGTAATTCAGCTTCAGCATTATCAACCCAAACGCCTAATCCTGCATATTGTATCATTGTCAAATCATTTCCTGCATTTCCAACAGCAATGATTTCGCTTTGATGAATATTTAGTTTTTTAGCCAAAATTTGAATGGCAGCTCCTTTGTCAACCCCGTTAGGAGCAGCTTCCAGAAAAAAGGGTTTCGACATGCAAACACTCAAATCGGGCATTGCCGTTTTTAGTAAAGTTTCAACACTTTTAAGAAAGCTTGGTTCTTCTAATAAAAGGCATTTTACTGCCGATGTGGTTACTGCATCTTTAAAACTTGGAACAATCACCAATTCTAACCCCGTAATTGTACTTTCGATATCAATATATTCTGAATTCCTTTCGCTGATGATTTTGCCATCTAAATAAGTGATGATGTGCGTATTGTTTTGCTGACTGAAATCGTAAATGGAATGAATTTGTTCTTTAGATAAAGCGTGTTCAAAAAGTATTTTATCCTCTTTTAAGTCGGTAATCGTTGAACCGTTGAAAGAAATCATAAAGGAATTATTGATATGACATTGCAATTCTCTAGCATATTCAATCATGGCTGATGTTGGCCTACCCGATGCTAAAACTACATAAACACCCATTTCCTGTGCTTTTAAAAGCATTTCCTTATTCTCATTTGAAATATTATGGTCATCGGTCAACAAAGTGTCGTCCATATCTACCACTAGCATTTTGTATTTCATTCTGTTTACCACTTAAAATTGTATTCTAACTTATATACTCATCCTAAACTCCTCAATAACTGGGTTCGCCTTCCCAAAATCGGTTTCTTGAATAAATAATTCAACTGCTTTTGTGTTAGTAATACTAGGTAAAACATTCGATTGATTGTTGTTTCTAATCACTATTTCTAAACCTATTGATTCCAGTTTTTGTTGTAAGGCTTGCGCTAAAATTTCGCTTCCTGAAAACACTTTCATTAATCCCATACTATTTTTGTTTAAAGTTTAAAATTGAAAAACTAATTAACCTAAGTTCTGTTACTATTGTATTTTGATTTTTTACCACATAGAAACATAGATTTTAAAAATTGTTAAAAGAAGCTTCGCTATATTTATAGACAACAAAGAACTATGTTTTAAAATTTATTTTCTGTAAAAGCTCTTATTCTATATTTCTATGTAGTTAAGAAAGTAAAAAATCTAACTGATGTTATTACTCTTCGTCTTCGTCTTCTTCTATTTCTTCATCGTCATATTCCATGTCGAATAAAAAAGGTTCTACCAACATTTTTTCAGCCAAAACTTCTATTCGCTCCGTAAGTTGCTCTGAAAAAATAATGCGTTGCGTTTTTATTATACTATTTGAAATCCGCATGATTTTAGTTTCATGACGCTGCTTCAAAATAGGATCTGCATCATCTAAAATGAAAATTTTTAATCGGTTGACATTATAACCAGCTGTGGTGAACATTTCACTTAACTTATTAGGAGTTCCAATCAAGACATCTATTCCTGTGGAAATATAATTTTTATCGTATTCCATATCGCCTTTGTCATGAACGCCATACACTCGCAAATTGGTTTCACTTCCTATATTTTCAAAAAGCATTTCCATCTCTAAAACTTTAGCTTTATCTTCTACAATGATTAATGCACGTGGCGATTCTTCTCCTTCGGCAACTAATTGCTGAATCACATTGATTACAATTGTAGTTGTTTTTCCGCTACCTTTTGGTGAAATAATGATACAATCGGCTCCGCTTTTTAAAGTAGAAAATGTTTCTTGCTGCAAATCATTGGCTTCGGTTAAACCGATTTCAATTAGTGCTTTTTGAAGATTTGAATTTATTTTTTTTAATTTCATTTTCTGATTTAGGATTTTAGATTTAGGATTTAGGATTTAAAACCAATAAAATTATATATTAACACATTCACATTTTTCATAATCCCAACTTCCACTTTTATCTAAACATTTATCTATTTGAATAAATCGAAATAATTTAAACCCGAAAAATATAATTATTATCAATAGTACAAAAAATAAAATTTTCCTCTTTCTCTTCATTCTAAATTTTTATAAATTGAATATTATTTACTGGCAAACAATTGCACATCATTTTCTGAAATTTCGTTGCCACCAAGAATAATTAATCGCTCTACTACATTTCGTAATTCTCGGATATTTCCTGTCCAATCGTATTCCTGCAATAAAGTAATAGCTTGACTAGAAAATGATTTTGGTACAATTCCTTGCTCTGTGGCTATTTTCTCAGTGAAATGTTCTATCAATAACGGAATATCGTCTCTTCTGTCATTTAATGCTGGAACTTTTATTAAAATTACTGCCAAACGATGGTATAAATCCTCTCGGAAACGACCTTCAGCAATTTCAACTTTTAAATTTTTATTGGTTGCAGCAACCACACGAACATCTACTTTTATATCTTTATCTGCTCCTACCCGAGTAATCATACTTTCTTGTAAAGCTCTCAACACTTTGGCCTGAGCCGATAAACTCATATCACCTATTTCATCTAAAAATATGGTTCCTTTGTCAGCCGCTTCAAATTTACCTGCTCGATCTCTAACCGCAGATGTAAAAGCACCTTTCACGTGTCCGAATAATTCGCTTTCAATTAGTTCAGATGGAATTGCGGCACAATTTACCTCAATCAACGGATGATTTGCTCTTTCACTTTTTTCATGCAATTGATGAGCAACAAGTTCTTTTCCTGTTCCGTTTGGTCCAGTAATTAAAACTCTAGCTTCGGTTTTAGCTACTTTTTCAATCATTAGTTTAATGTGATTGATGGCTTCGCTATCGCCGATCATTTCGTAATTTTTACTGACTTTTTTCTTGAGAATTTTGTTCTCTACAACCAATTGTTTTTTGTCTAAAGCATTACGTACTGTATTCAATAACCTATTCAAATCTGGCGGTTTCGAAATATAATCAAAAGCCCCTAGACGCATCGTTTGAATAGCCGTTTCCATATCGCCATGACCAGAAATCATAACCATTGGAATCTCAGGTTTAATTTTTTTAACAGCTTCGAGTAACTCCACTCCGTCCATTTTTGGCATTTTTATGTCGCACAAAACAAGGTCATAATCGTTGTTTTTGATTCTTTCTAAACCTTGAATTCCATCTTCTGCATCTTCAACAATATAGGTATCGCTTTCTTCCGAAAGTATTTTTGTTAATACCCTTCGGATAGCAGCTTCGTCTTCTATGATTAGTATTCTACTCATTTGTTGTTTATTCGTTTAAGTTCAGGTCCTTAATTAAGTGGCAAACTTCGTAACTGCATATTTTCCAATAAGATAAAAATTCTTGCTAAAGAAAAATGTGAATTTTGCACATTTTTCGCCATTTCTTGAACGGCTTTTATATGCAGTTTTTTTATTTGTATATGTCGGCTACATCCCGGCCGTTTTCCCTTAACCTTTCATTTGGATGTTTTATGATATAATTTTTTCTTGCAACGTTTCTTATTGAATCAAAGAATTTTTCTCCATATCTACGGTTAACTTCTTCAATCATTTCTTTTTCATAACAATTCTTACCAAATCTACCAAATACTAAACAGCTGCTAAGATAAGGCTCTGTCTTCAGATTATATTTTCTTAAAAGTGGAGCTATCTCATCAAACTCAAAGGTTGGGGCGGCAAAATAAGTAAGATTATTATTTTCAATATCTGCTATAGCCTTCTTTTTTTGACTCAAACAAGATGTGTCAATAATGATATAGTCTACTTTTTTGCCATTTATATACTCATTTTGAGAGTATTCCAAAATTTGAATTTCGTTGTAGAATATTCTATTTCCATTTTTATCTTTTGGAGCTAGATTCTTAGTTTCCTTCTGACATGAAACTAAAATAAAAATCATTAATAAGATAGTTCTATTCATCACATCTGGTTTAAAAATTCCCTATAACTGTTTATTTGTAAAATCGATTAACCAATTCATTAATATTTAAGCCATCTATACAATTCTTTCCATGTTGGTTTTTTTCCATACATCAATATACCAATTCTGTATATTTTTGAGGCAAACCATACAACAAAAAAGAAGGTTGCAAAAAGAAGCAGTACAGAAATGACTATTTGCCACAAAGGTACGCCAAACGGAATTCGCATCATCATAACAATTGGAGATGTTAATGGAATCATGGAAAATACGGTGGCAATTGTTCCGTGTGGATCATTCATGACGGTAAAAAATCCGATGTAAACACCCAAGATTAAAGGCATAATGATGGGCAAAAGAAATTGTTGCGAATCGGTTTCATTATCGACTGCTGCACCAATAGAGGCGTAGAACGAACTGTATAAAAAGTAACCTCCTACGAAATAAATAATGAATGAAATCAAAATTGTTGCAATTGGAAGATTCCATAATTCTTTAATATACATCTGAATATCACTTCCCATAGCGCTTTGTGCCGTTTTCAATGCATCCTGAGTTTGCATTCCAGACCCAGATCCCATCTGAACGCCAAAAACAGAAGAAATAATAAACATAGCCGACATTCCGAGAATTGCCCAAATTAAAAACTGCAAAATTCCTGCTAATGATGTGCCAATAATTTTACCCATCATTAATTGGAATGGTTTTACCGATGAAATAATAATCTCAATAATTCGAGAAGTTTTTTCTTCAATAACACTTCTCATGACCATATTTCCATAAATAATGATGAACATCATGATAAGATATCCAAAGGCACCACCAATTCCGATTTTGATTTCGTTTAATCCTTTAAGCGCAGTTTCGCCAGAGGATTTGTTCAGTTTTATAGTAACATCGGCTTTAGCTTGATTAATTTTTAAAGTGTCTAAACCCTCTTTTTGAAAATTTTCAGCAGTTATTTTTTTTGCAATAGTTTGTTCTAACCCTTCAATAAATAGTACTCCAGGACTGTCATTTGAAATATATTGAATATTTTTTTGTAAAGAAACAGAATTGGTATCATTTGGAATTACTAAAAGTCCTTCGTAACTATCATTCATGATGCTGTCTTTTAGAATTTTGACATCCAAAACCGACAAGTCCAGATACCTATATTGCTCATCGTTTTTAAACTCTTTGACAAACTTTCCAATAGGATCGTGAATGGCGATGGTTTTTAGATCAGCTTTCATAGTACTTAAATAGCCGACGAAAGCACCAATTCCGACAAATAGTAACGGACTTAAAAAAGTCATTACAATGAATGATTTATTGCGAACTTTGGCAATAAATTCTCTTTTTATGATTAGTAATAATTTACTCATTATTCACTTACTGTTTTAATGAAAATATCGTTTACGCTTGGGATTTTCTCCATAAAATGAGTGACTTGCCCACGTTGAATTAACGTATTCAACAACTCATTTGGTGTTGCGGTTCCAAGGTTTATTTCTAATTTTAATTCGTCATTTAACGACTTGAAATCGGTTTGAGAAAGGGTGAATTTTTGTGACAAATCGTACATCAACCCTTCAATATTGTCACTTAAAATCCCAACTTCATAGCTGTTGGTTCGGAATTGTTTTTTTACATCTGTCAATTTACCTTCAATCAACTTATTCGATTTATGGATTAATGCAATATGGTCGCACATTTCTTCCACGCTTTCCATTCGATGTGTCGAAAAAATTACAGAAGTGCCTTGTTTGTTCAATTTGATAATTTCATCTTTTATCAAATTAGCATTTACTGGGTCAAATCCAGAAAATGGTTCATCAAGAATAAGCAATTTAGGTTTGTGTAAAACAGTAACCACAAACTGAATTTTTTGTGCCATTCCTTTAGAAAGTTCCTGAATTTTTTTATCCCACCAACCTTGAATTCCTAGTCTGTCAAACCAATAATCCAATTGTGTTTTAGCATCATGTTTTGACAATCCTTTGAGTTGTGCCAAATACAAACATTGCTCCCCAACTTTCATTGATTTATACAAACCCCGCTCTTCTGGCATGTACCCAATATATATAACATCTTGTGGTTTTAGAATTGCTCCATCAAGAATGATTTCACCACTATCAGGTAAAGTGATTTGATTGATAATTCTGATTAGAGATGTTTTTCCTGCTCCATTAGGACCGAGAAGTCCATAAATACTTCCTTGAGGAACGGTAAGGGAAACTTCGTTAAGAGCAACGTAGTCACCATATTTCTTGAGGACATTGTTAACTTCAAGTATATTACTCATATATTTAATTGAATTTCAGCATCAATTTCAATAACAATTTTAATGACAAATTTAATTTGGAATATTAATTGGAATTGATTTTAGATATTGAGATTGTTATTGCTTTTACAATGCGTAAAAGTACGTAAATTAGTAGTGATTTGTAAAAAATAGTTACAAAAAACCCACCCTAATTTTTACACAAGGATGGGAAAAAAATTGCTTTGAAAAATTTACTAGTTACCTAGTAAAAACTCAAATATAACTATATCATTTAAATTATGAGAACATATCTTTTACTTTCTCAAAGAAGGATTTATCTGTTTTTTCTGGATGAGGAACAAAATTCTCATCTGAAAGATTGCTCTCGAAAAATTGTTTTTGATCTTTATTGAGCGTTTTGGGAGTCCAAACATTTACATGTACTAATAAATCGCCATTTCCGTAACCATTTATATTTGGAATTCCTTTTCCTTTTAATCGTAAGATTTTACCGGATTGGATTCCTTCTTCTAATTTTATTCTCACTTTTCCGTTTACGGCTTCTATGTCTTTTGAAATTCCTAGAACAGCTTCAGAGAAACTAATGTATAAATCGTAATGTAAATTCTCACCTTCACGTTTTAAGAATTCGTGTTCTAACTCTTCAATAGCGACTATCAAATCACCAGGAATACCATTTCCAGGAGCATCATTTCCTTTGTTAGACACTTTAAGTTGCATCCCATCAACCACGCCGGATGGAATTTTTATAGAAACGGTTTCTTCTTCTAAAAGCATTCCTTGAGAGTCAGCATTTGCGGGTTTTTTATCCAATATTTGTCCTGATCCACCACAGGTAGGACATGTTGATGCTGATTGCATACGACCTAAAATCGTATTTGTTACTCGCATTACTTGACCCTGACCGTTACAGGTAGAACATGTTTTATAAGAAACGCCTTGAGCTTGAACTTTTCTTTTAACTTTTACTTTTTTCTCGACACCATTAGCAATTTCCTCTAAAGTTAGTTTCACTTTTATACGAAGGTTACTTCCTTTCATTCTTCGTTGGCCACCGCCTCCGCCAAATCCGCCTCCGCCAAAAGCACCTCCAAATATATCTCCAAATTGACTGAAGATATCATCCATATTCATACCGCCACCACTGTAACCTCCACCTCCACCATTCTCAAATGCTTGATGTCCGTACTGGTCGTATTTGGCTTTTTTTTGAGGATCACTTAAAATTTCATAAGCTTCGGCTGCTGCTTTAAAACTTTCTTCAGCAGCTGCATTTCCTGGGTTTTTGTCAGGATGAAATTCGATAGCCTTTTTTCGGTAGGCTTTTTTAATTTCAGCTTCGGTAGCATTTTTAGTAATACCTAATATTTCGTAAAAATCTTTTTTCATGTTGTAAATTATAATGAGAACAGTCTAAAATTGTTCTAAAAATTGAACTGTTATTGTCCGATAACCACTTTTGGAAAACGGATGATTTTGTCGCCCAACTTATATCCTTTTTCTAAAACGTCTACAATTTTTCCTTTGAAATTAGGTGATGGCGCAGGAATTTGTGTAATAGCTTCAGCAAAATCGGCATTAAATATATCTCCAGCTTTTATTTCAACCTCCTCTAATCCTTTAGAATTTAAAGTATTTTTTAATTTTTCATGAATAAGCTCTACACCTTTCAATAAAACGTCATCCTCTGATTTTTTGATTTCTGCTAAAGCTCTATCAAAATCATCCATTACAGGCAACATGGCTTGTAATACTTCTTGGTTGGCAGTTTTAAATAAATCTAAACGTTCTTTGGCAGTTCGTCTTTTATAATTTTCAAATTCAGCAAAAAGTCTCAAAAATTTGTCTTTTTCTTTAGCTAAATCTTGCGCTAACTGCTCTTCTAGGGGCAATTCTTCAACTATAAGTTGCTCTCCGTTGGCGTTCATTTCTAATGTAGCATCGTCTATTTCCTGATCTTGTTCTGTATTTTCAGTGGTCATTTTGCTTTTATTTTTGAATATATTTTTGAATTTCATTTTTTTCTTAATAACAAAATTACTGCCATTTCTTATAAAATGCCAAATTGTCACTGTTTTGCTCTGAAAATAATAGCTTTAAAACTCAGAAAAAAAATTAAATTTTAATAAAATTTTATGACTATTTCGATTTCGTTTGTATTAAATTTGTACAAGTAAATAATTTTTTACTACCGATTGAATCTTAAGGTTAGCGTTAAGCTTCTAAATATTATTAATTCACATTGCTTATATAAAAAAGCTCCGTTAAAAGTAAACGGAGCTTTTTTTATGATAATATATTTATCAGCGCTTTTTCTGCGGTTGGAAATTGAAATTCAAAACCCCGATCAATAGCTTTTTGAGCACTTAAATTTTTATTGGTAAATAATAATTCATGCATTTCGCCTAATATCAATCTCATTACAAATTTTGGAATGTTTGGCATGAATAATGGCTTCTCTAAAATAGTTGCTATTGTTTTGGTTAATCCTGCATTTGTTATAGGATGAGGTGCAACTGCATTATAAACTCCTTCCCAAGAATTATTCACTGCAAAAAAATACATTGACGCCAAATCGTGAATGTGAATCCAAGATTGCATTTGTTTTCCGTCCCCAAAAGAAGAACCAATACCCAGTTTTATAGGTTTTAGCATTTCTTGCAAAGCCCCCCCCTTTTTAGACAAAACAATACCCGTTCTGAGTTTACAAACTTTTATTCCTAAGCTTTTAAATTTATCGACACTTTCTTCCCATTTTATAACAACATTTCCTAAAAACCCATCTTCGATTTCAGTTGAAGTTTCAGAGTAAATTTTAGTTGAACTATTTGGATAAATTGCAGTTCCTGATGCTGAAATTATTTGTTTTACTTGATTAGGATTTTCTTTAAGAGCTTTGTATAAAGCATTTGAAGTAAAGATTCTACTTTCAATAATCTCTTGTTTATATAACTTGGTCCATCGCTTTGCTATAGTAGCTCCGGCTAAATGAATGATTGCATCAACTCCCATGAGGCAATTTTCATCAATAATTCCTTGCTCTGGATTCCAGAAAAAGCCTTTATAATTAAGTTGACTTTCAATTTTGTGCTTTGATGTAGTTAGATAGTGAACAGAAATTCCGTTTTGTAGTAACAACGCAACAAGTTCAGTTCCAATTAGACCTGTAGCACCTGTGATTAAAATTCGCATGTTTTTATTACAAATTTAACATTCCTAATTTAAATGGTGAACTAAATTAGGTTCGATTTAACGATTGTTTATTTGCAAGCTTAGTTATTTAATTTTTATACTCCATTCAAAATCCATTTCAGAAACTTGCTCCCCTTTTTGGTTAGTCCCTATCGATTTCATCCAAAATGTTTGTCCCTCTCTAGTAGCAATTGTTTTTTGAATAGCTTCATTAATTAAATGACCATCATTACAGGTAAAAGTAATTTGCCCAGTGGCTTTTTTTGTAAAGTTACTTTTGTTATTTGCAACAAGCATTGAAATGTTTTTTCCGCTCTCATTGATATATTTCATAACCAAAGCTCCCGTCGAAAGCTCTGCCGCCATTGCTTGAACAGCAAAGTATAAAGAATTGAATGGGTTTTGATTTATCCATCGGTGTTTTACAGTAACTATGCATTTGGATTCATTTATCTCTTTTACTCTCACCCCACAAAAAAAGGCAGAGGGTAACTTATATAGCAAGAAAAGGTTGATTTTTTTTACTTCTGAATTCATTATTCTACTATTTTTTATAAAAGTAATACAATTTTATGATAGAAGTATATATAGCATTCATTTATACTTAAAACACCTAAAAAGCCTTGTTTAATATACATTTTTACTGTAAATTATTATTATTTTAATTCTTAGAAAAGTTAATATTTTGTTAACATGCACTACTATGTGATACAAGATACTGTTTTTTAAATATATATTTGCATAAGAAATTACTATATACATTTATAAATGGAAGCAACAAACAATAAAAACACAGCAACACTTCTTCACTTGAGTGCATTAAGTCAATATATTTTTCCGTTTGGAAATTTTATTTTCCCAATACTCATATGGTCTGCAACAAAGGAAAATTCAGAATATCTTAATGAACAAGGAAAAAAAGTAATCAATTTTCAGTTGAGTTTATTTGTTTATTCTATAGTATTAGCATTGATTGCTATTCCTATTTTGCTTATTACATTTTTAAAAAACATCTCAATAAATGATTTTTCAAATCACAATAATTTTCCATTTAAAAATATAAATATTGAAGATATGAATGGAATTGCAGTATTTGGAATCCTAGCAGTTGTATTATTTTTTGCCCTTAAAGTAGTCGAATTTTTCTTAATCATATTAGCATCAGTAAAAGCATCAAACGGAATAGGATATAATTATCCAATTACTATTTCTTTTTTAAAATAATCAATCAAAATTTATAAAATAATCATCACCCGAGCGTCAGCGAACTGGCGAAGCAATCAAAAATCGAATCGTTAAATCAATCATCAATCAAAAAATCGAAATCATGTTAAAAATCATCACAACGCTAACTCTAATCCTAATTGGATTGGTAGCAAAAAGTCAAGAACTAGAAAACAAAAAAGTATCTGATTTTTCTAGAGTAGAGGTTCAAAATGGAATTGAACTCATTTACACCGAAAGTGACCAACTTTCGTTGCAAATAGAATTGCCTGACAATACTGTCACCAGTAATGTAGTAACTGAAGTAAAAGGAAAAACTTTGAGAATATATTTGCCAAAAGGTAATGATTGTTATACGAGTAAAGGTTTAGTAAAAGTATATTTGTCTAGTAATGATGTAGCCTTTTTTAAAGCTAGCTTACATTCTAAAATTACTGTAACGAACCAAATTAGTGCATTAAATACTACGGTAGTTTTAAATACTAAATCAGTTTTTAATGGAAACATAAAAAATGAAGGCAAAACCAAAATAGTTGGAGAAAGAGGAACCGTATTTAATGGTAAAATAGAAACTCAAATTCTTAAAGGAAATTTTAAAGACAATGCGAAAGCAAACATTACAGGAATGGCTATAAAAGCGAACATACTAACTAACGATACCGCTTTGTGTAACGCAAAAAACTTTGTTGCCCGTTTGCTAACTATAACTGCTGAGGGAAACGCTATTGTTTTAATACACTCTGACTCAAAAATTGCTGTAAACGTTGCCGATAATGCAAAAGTTACTTATACAGGTTTTCCTGAAATTATTCAATTAAATGAAGAAGCAGAATCACTTTATAAGTTAAAAAACAATCAAGCTTTATCCTTAAATTATTAAAATTGAACGATAATGAAAACGAAAAACGAATTAAAATCCCAAAATAATAAAAGAAATTATGAACATTGAAAACACAAAAGCCCAGATGCGTAAAGGTGTTCTCGAGTTTTGCATCCTTTCTGTATTAAAAGAAAAAGAAGCATATACCTCAGAAATATTAGACACCTTAAAAAACGCTAAACTGCTTGTAGTAGAGGGAACTGTTTATCCGCTATTAACAAGACTTAAAAACGACGGATTACTCAACTATCGTTGGGAAGAATCTACATCAGGACCGCCTAGAAAATATTACGGGCTAACCGAAATAGGGCAAACCTTTTTAAATGAATTAGATAGTACTTGGACAGAATTGTCTGATGCTGTAAACATTATAACAAACCAAAAATAAAAGTCATGAACAAAACTGTAAACATAAATTTAGGAGGAATGTTCTTTCACATTGACGAAGATGCATACCAAAAACTAACACGTTATTTTGAGGCAATAAAACGTTCTTTATCAAGTGCTAATGGACAAGACGAAATCATTAAAGATATAGAATTGCGAATTGCTGAATTAATAACTGAAAAACATTCGAACGATAAACATGTAATCAATTTAAAAGTATTAGATGAAATTATCGCTGTTATGGGACAACCCGAAGATTATAGAATTGATCTTGACGAAGATGAGCCACAAAAAACTGATTTCACATCAACAAATAAAGTTTCTAAAAAACTATATCGTGATAAAGATAAAGGCTCAATTGCTGGTGTTTGTACTGGTTTAGGACATTATTTTGGAATAGAAGCTGTTTGGATTAAAATTGCATTTTTACTATTAGCTTCTACTAGTTTTGGATTTATAGCTTACATTATTCTTTGGATTGTAATGCCGGTAGCTGTAACCACATCCGAAAAACTAGAAATGACAGGCGAACCTATAACCATTTCTAACATAGAAAAAAAAGTTAGAGAAGAATATGAAACCGTTTCAGAAAAATTAAAAAATGCCAATTATGACAAAATGGGAAACCAAGTTAAAACTGGTTTTGCAAAATTTGTATCAGAAGTTGGTGATGTCTCATTAAGTATTTTTAAAATTTTCGCTAAAATTTTAGGTGTAATCATTATCATGTCAAGTTTAGCAATATTAATAATACTTTTCATTGGCGTATTTACAATTGGCTCAACAGCATTTATTGAATTTCCTTGGCAAGATTTTGTAAATGCAGGTAATTTTTCAGACTATCCAATCTGGGCTTTTGGTTTATTAATGTTTTTAGCAGTTGGAATTCCGTTTTTCTTTTTATTACTATTAGGATTCAAGTTGTTGTCTCCAAGTGTAAAATCTATTGGGAACATAGCGAAGTATACTTTAATTGCGCTTTGGTCAATTGCTATTGGGCTTTTAATTAGTCTAGGTATCAAACAAGCGTCTGAATTTGCAGAAGAGGGAAGAATTGTACAAAAACAATCTATTGCGATAAATCCTACTGACACTTTGTTCATAAAATTCAAACACAATAATTACTTTGCTAAAGATGTTTATGAATACAACAACTTTAAAATTACAGAAGATTCTACTGATAATAAAGTGATTTATTCTAATCAAGTTCGTTTAAAAGTTTTAAAAACAGATGAAAAATTACCTTACCTTCAAATTGAAAAGCAAGCAAGAGGAAAATCATTATCTGGAGCCAGAAAGACTGCTGATAAAATTAAATATGGATTTAAAATAGTAGGGAACCAATTAATTTTAGATAACTATTTGATAACCGATTTTAAAAACAAATATAGAGATCAAGAAGTACAACTCATTCTATACTTACCAGAAGGAACATTTTTTAAACCAGATAATAGTGTGAAAGAGTATGATGAATCAGATGATTCGTTTTTTAACTTACATTTTAGTTCTGATGAATTTATATATAAAATGGGCAGTTCGCAAGTAAAATGCTTGAATTGTCCAGAAGAAGAAAATGAATGGAATGATGTTGAAAACATTGAAAACACTTCATCTAATAAAGACAGTATCACAACTACAACAGTAAATGTAAACGGAGAAAAAGTAATAATAAAACAAATTATTGGTAAAAAAGGATTAACTACAGATGTAAATGGTGTAATAATTAAAAAACAATAATCATGGTAAAAACGATATTATTTTTGACAAAACTTATAGTTACAGCTTTCATTGTATTATTATTTTCCTCCTGTAAATATGATATAAATTTAGGAAATAGAGAAACTGGAAACGGAAACATTACTAATCAAACAAGATTCGTAAATAACGATTTTCAGAAAATCGAGGTTAGCTCTGGTATCGAAGTTGTAATTGAACAAACTGATACTAAATCTATTTCAGTAGAAGCTGACGAGAATTTACAGAAAATTATAAGTACAACCGTTGAAAATGGTGTTCTAATTATAAAAACTAAAAAAGGATATAATGCTACTCAAACTCCAAAAGTAATTGTAAAAACACCTTCAATTTCAGGAATAAATGCATCAAGTGGATCAAAAATTAGTAGTGCGAATACTTTAATTACAAATGATATAAAAGTTGAAGCTGATAGCGGTAGTGAAATAAAGATAAATGTCGAAGCTGATGCAATTTCTTTAACAACTGAAAGCGGAAGTACTATTATTGCTAGCGGAAAAGCTTTAAAACTAGAAACTGACTCGTCTAGCGGTAGCCAAATTAATGCTGAACAATTAATGGCAAACGACGTCCTTTCAGAATCTAGTAGCGGTAGCACAACAACGGTATCCCCTATTTTATTATTCACAGCAAGTGCATCAAGCGGAAGTAGCATTAATTATCATGGTACTCCAAAAAAAGTACAAAGTAAAACTAGTTCAGGAGGAAGTATTGGCAAAGAATAACACAATATCTTTAATTTTTAAAATCATCTTCAAAAGGGATGATTTTTTTTTATATTTGATGAAAATATACAAACATGAAAAAAACGGCACTACTCTTAACTTTATTGCTATTAAGTTATTCCGTATACAGTCAAGACAAAGAAAAAGTAAAAGGTTCAAAAATTGTAACCGTAACACAGAAAGAAATAAAAGAATTCGAAAATCTTGAAGTTGAGGATAATATTGAAATATTTTTAATAAAAGGAGATAAATGCGCCATAGAAATTGAAGCCGATGATAATCTTCATGATCTTATACAAACAAGCTTTAACGGTAATTCTTTACAAATTTCAAGTAGTAAAGAAGTCACTAGCGCTAAAAAATTTAGCGTTAGAGTAACCTATACCACTGGTTTTAAAATGCTTATAGCAAAAGACAATACAAATATAACAGCATTAGCCGAAATTAATTTAAATGATTTTACTTTTAAAAGCTTCGATGACTCTAAAATTTTTGCCTATGTAAAAACTAAGAATTTTACTTTGATGGCCAATGATAAATCAAAAATTGAACTCAATTTAAATTCGGAACAAACCACTATCGAACTTAGTAAAAATGCAAAACTTAAAGCCCTAATTGCATCCAATCAAATGATTTTTGATATGTACCAAAAAACAACTGCAACTGTTGAAGGCGATGTTAATAATTTAAAACTACGATTAGACAACAATGCTGAATTTACCGGTAAAAATTTATCTTCTAAAAATGCTGAAATTACCACCGAAGGATATACCAATTGCAGTATAATTGTAAGCACAAAAGCCATTATTGATGCTTCTGGAAAATCAGAAATTAACTTGTATGGTACACAAAAAATTGAAATGAAAAATTTTATTGACAATGCTACTTTGAACAAAAAAACGTTAATAAAATAAAATTCTAATTTTTTTATATATACAAAAAGAGTTCCGAAATTTCGGAACCCTTTTTGTATAAAATAGATTTGTGTTAAATCGCTGCTAAATATCTTTCAGCATCTAAGGCAGCCATACAACCAGTACCAGCAGCAGTTATTGCCTGACGATACACATGATCAGCAGCATCTCCAGCTACAAAAACACCAGCTACATTTGTTTTAGATGTTCCAGGAATATTAATAATATAGCCTGTTTCGTCAAGTGTAAGATAATTAGCAAAAATATCTGTATTTGGTTTATGACCAATGGCTACAAAAAAACCAGTAGCTGGAATTTCAAAAACTTCATTACTTGTTTTATTTAAAGCTTTTACGGCTGTTACCACTTGCCCATCACCTAAAACTTCTACAGTATCATGATTCATTAAAATGGTAATGTTCTCCGTTTTACGAACACGCTCTTCCATGATTTTTGAAGCTCTGAATTTTTCGCTACGAACTAACATCGTTACTTTTTTGCATAATTTTGAAAGATAATGCGCTTCCTCACAAGCCGAATCTCCAGCTCCGACAATAACTACCTCTTGATTTCTATAGAAAAAACCATCGCAAACTGCACAGGCAGAAACTCCACCTCCCATTTTTAAATAATGTTGTTCTGAATCAAGTCCTAAATATTTTGCGGTTGCACCAGTAGAAATAATTACAGTTTCGCAATGCAACTCTTTAGTATCATTTATCCATACTTTATGTACAGCTCCTGAAAAATCAACCTTTGTAGCCCAACCATCACGAACATCAGTTCCAAAACGCTCTGCTTGTTTTTGCAATTGCACCATCATTTCAGGACCAGTAACTCCATCAACATAACCAGGGAAATTCTCTACTTCGTTAGTAGTTGTTAACTGACCGCCTGGCTGTGTTCCTTGGTACAAAACAGGATTCATATTGGCCCTAGCGGCGTAAATAGCGGCTGTATAACCAGCAGGTCCAGAACCTATAATTAGACATTTTATTTTTTCTATTGTATCTGACATAATTGTATTTTAAAATCAATTTTGAGATTGCAAATGTAAACTATATTCTAAAAATTTTGTACTCAAATAAATCCTAATTTACTATTTTAAAATAAATTTTATTTATTTATGTAAATCTTTTGAAGAGAAAAATTAAACATTATATTTGCATTCGATTTCGGGGTGTAGCGTAGCTCGGTTATCGCGCCTGCTTTGGGAGCAGGAGGCCGCAGGTTCGAATCCTGCCACCCCGACAAAAGCGAAACAGAAATGTTTCGCTTTTTTTATGTCAGTTTCAAAAAAACATTTACAAAAAACAAAATTCACTCTCAATTAAATTCCTATTTTTGTATTTAACTAATACAACACAACTAATATATGCTAATTATTGGAATTGCTGGCGGAACTGGTAGCGGGAAAACTACTGTGGTTCACCAAATCATGAATGAATTACCAGAAACCGAAGTAGGTATTATTTCACAAGATTCATATTACAAAGAAACTCACAATCTGAACTTTGACGAACGTGCCTTAATCAATTTCGATCATCCAAGAGCCATAGATTTTGAATTACTTGTGGCTCATCTCAAAGAATTAAAAGAAGGAAATATTGTAAATCAACCGGTGTATTCATTTTTAAAACACAATAGAACCGACGATACTATACTTACGCATCCTAGAAAAGTAATGATTGTAGAGGGAATTTTAATTTTAGCAAATCCTGAATTAAGAGATTTATTTGATGTGAAAATTTTTGTTCATGCTGATTCTGACGAAAGATTAATTCGACGATTAAAACGTGACATTGCCGAGCGCGGTCGTGATATGGAAGAAGTTTTAAATCGATACCAAACCACTTTAAAACCGATGCACCAACAATTTATTGAACCTACAAAAGCATTTGCGGATATTATAATTCCAAACGACAAATACAACACAGTTGCCATAGATGTTGTTCGTGCAGTAATTAATCAAAGGATATTGTAATTTTTCGTATATTTATAGTAATTTAAACTGAAATGGCAAACCCATACAAAGACACTTCATGGTTCAAATTTTTAAGCAACAAATACGTTTGGGTATTGTTGTTTTTTTGTACTTGGATGTTGTTCCTGGACAATTATTCTTATTTTGATCATCGAATTTTAGATACCGAAATTAATGATTTAGAAAATAATAAAAAATACTATCAAGAAGAAATAAAGAAAGACCTAGAGAATATAAAATTGCTCAAGAATCCAGATCAGATAGAAAAATATGCGCGTGAAAAATACTACATGAAAAAAGATAGTGAAGATATTTACATTATTGAATTTGATGGCGATACTATCAGAGAAGAAGGAGGAATATAACAAAACGGTTAAATACTATTTAGGAAACAAAAGCTATAAATAAACATATTATGCCAAAAAATTTATTTAAAGATTTTAACTTCGTTTCCTCTAAACAATGGAAACAACAAATACAGTTTGAACTTAAAGGAGCTGATTATAATGAAACCTTAATTTGGAATTCTCCAGAGAGTATACAAGTAAAACCGTTTTATCATAACGATGAATGTAATGATACAATACCTTTAAATACTAAAGCTTCTGAATTTAAAATTTGTCAAAACATCTTTGTTTATAATGTTGAAAAATCAATTCAAAAAGCTAAAGAGAGCGTTGAGCGTGGTGCCGAGAGTATTCGATTTACAATTGAAGATGAAAAAACTGATATAATAAAACTCTTAGAAAATCTTACTTTAAACACAACTCCAATCTACTTTGATTTAAAATTTTTATCAATCGATTTCGTAAAAAAAATTGAAATTATTGCTAAAGAAAAAAGTGCCAATGTATTCCTAAATCTTGATCCTATAGGACAATTAGCTAAAGATGGCAATTGGTATTCATCTCCAGAAAAAAACAATTTCGAAACTTTAAATACACTTACAAAAACACTAACTAATTGCTCCGTTTTAAGCATAAATAGTAGTTTGTATCAAAATGCAGGTGCAAATATGGTACAACAAATTGCCTACAGTTTAGGACATGTAAATGAATACTTTAATAAAATCTCAAACATTAACCAACCTATCGTTTTTCAGGTTTCAGTTGGAACTAATTACTTTTTCGAAATCGCTAAACTTAGAGCATTACGGTTACTTTTTAACTTAATTGCAAAAGAATACGACCATCATTTAGATTGTCATCTACTGGTTACACCAACCAAAAGAAATAAAACCATTTATGATTATAATGTGAATTTATTGCGAACAACAACTGAATGCATGTCGGCAATTCTTGGTGGAGCCAACGCAATTGCCAACTTGCCTTATGATGCTTTGTACCATAAAGACAATGAATTTGGTGATAGAATGGCAAGAAATCAATTATTAATTCTAAAAAACGAAAGTTATTTCGACAAAGTCAATAATCCAGCTGACGGAAGTTATTACATTGAAAGTTTAACCCAACAATTAGCAGAAAAATCATTTACATTATTTAAAGATATTGAAGCCAATG
This sequence comes from Flavobacterium myungsuense, assembly GCF_042677265.1. NCBI lineage: Bacteria > Pseudomonadati > Bacteroidota > Flavobacteriia > Flavobacteriales > Flavobacteriaceae > Flavobacterium > Flavobacterium myungsuense. Next base: position 120,631 of record NZ_JBHTIZ010000005.1, read on the forward strand.
GAGGTTTTCTAAAACAACTAAACGAAGGAATTATTAAAAGGAAAATACAAGAAAGTGCTGACAAGGAACAAGAATTATTCGACTCAGGTAAAGAGATTTTATTAGGAACCAATAAATATCCAAACAAGGATGACAAAATGAAACACGATTTAGAACTGTTTCCTTTTGTAAAAAACAAGCCTAGAAAAACTTTGATAACACCAATAATCGAAAAAAGATTAGCTGAGAAAATTGAACAAGAAAGATTGAACTTAGAATAGATTTCAATTTAAATTCTTACATTTACCTATCTAAAATACAAAATTATGGAAGCGATAAGACAAACCGTTAAAGTGGAAAATCATAAAATAAACATTACATTACCAGATAGTTTTAATGCTGAAGAAGTAGATGTGATTATATTACCCGCTTCAACAAAATATGAAATCCCTCAATGGCAAATAGATGAAGTTAGGGAACGTACTATTGAGTATTTTAAAAATCCAAAAATTGCTTTAGATTTTGATGAAGTTATGAAGGAAATTGAAAATGGACTATAAACTCACAATTCTTCCTTTGGCTAAAATTGATCTACAAGAAATCGCTTCTTGGTATGAAATTATCAATAAAAATCTTGGAAGACGTTTCTTAAAATCTGTAAAAGACGAAATAGAAATTTTAAGAATTAAGCCTCTATTATATCAAATAAGATATGACGGAACAAGAGTTGCTTTAATACAAACATTTCCTTATTTGATACATTTTGAAATTGATAAAAAGAGAATAGTAATTAAAGCCATAATTCATACTTCAAGAAACACAAAAATTTGGAAGAATAGAAAAAATTATTAAAACCGAATTTCTTTATCATTCTACTTCAAATTCAAATGAGAAAAAATCTTCAACATATAAATCTAAAATCAGAAGTCAAAAGTGAGAAGTTAGACGTTTCAGTAAACGACAATTTTCTAACCGCTGAAAGCATTGAGCTAAAACCAACCTATTCAAAAAAAGATATCGAAAATCTCGAACATCTTGGTTTTGGAGCTGGTTTTGCTCCAAACTTGCGGGGCCCTTATGCTACTATGTACGTGCGTCGTCCTTGGACTATTAGGCAATATGCTGGATTTTCAACCGCTGAAGAGAGCAATGCATTCTATCGAAGAAACCTCGCTGCAGGACAAAAAGGGCTATCCATCGCATTTGATTTACCTACACATCGCGGATATGATTCTGACCACGAACGCGTTGTGGGTGATGTAGGAAAAGCAGGAGTTGCTATCGATACCGTTGAAGATATGAAAGTGTTGTTCAATAAAATACCGTTAGAAGAAATGTCGGTTTCCATGACAATGAACGGAGCGGTTTTACCAATTATGGCATTTTATATTGTGGCTGCAGAAGAACAAGGTGTTCAGCCAGAACAACTATCAGGAACAATCCAAAATGATATCCTCAAGGAATTTATGGTTCGGAATACCTATATCTACCCGCCTACTCCTTCTATGAAAATCATTGCCGATATTTTTGAATATACGAGTAAAAAAATGCCGAAATTCAATTCAATTTCAATTTCAGGTTATCACATGCAAGAAGCTGGGGCAACAGCCGATATAGAAATTGCCTATACACTTGCAGATGGTTTAGAATATATAAAAACCGGACTGTCTACAGGAATGAAAATTGATGAGTTTGCCCCTCGCCTATCTTTTTTTTGGGGAATCGGAATGAACCATTTTATGGAAATTGCAAAAATGAGAGCTGCAAGAATGATTTGGTCTAAAATAGTAAAACAATTTCATCCAAAGGACGAAAAATCATTAGTACTCAGAACACATTGCCAAACATCTGGCTGGAGTTTGACCGAGCAAGATCCTTTTAATAACGTAGCAAGAACAACAATAGAAGCTATGGCAGCTGCTTTTGGAGGCACTCAATCCTTGCATACAAACGCACTCGACGAAGCAATCGCTTTACCTACAGATTTTTCGGCACGAATCGCCAGAAATACCCAAATATTCCTTCAAGAAGAAACCAAAATTACTAAAACCGTCGATCCTTGGGCTGGTAGTTATTATCTAGAAAGCCTTACCGCTGAAATTGCAGAAAAAGCTTGGGCACTAATTGAAGAGGTAGAAGAACTTGGCGGAATGATAAAAGCTATTGAAGCAGGAATTCCGAAATTACGAATTGAAGAAGCTGCTGCACGAAAACAAGCACGAATTGACAGTAACCAAGATATTATTGTAGGTGTCAACAAATACCGATTAGAAAAAGAAGACCCGTTGCATTTTCTTGATGTTGATAATCAAATGGTTCGAAAACAACAAATTGAACAATTAGAGCATATAAAAGCAACTAGAAATAAAGAAAAAGCACAAAACTCACTTGAAAAATTAACCCTTTGTGCACAAAATCAAGATGGAAATTTACTAGATTTTGCTATTGATGCAGCAAGAAACAGAGCCACTCTAGGTGAAATTAGCAATGCGCTTGAAACCGTTTTTGGCAGATATAAAGCACAAATTAAAACCTTTAGTGGCGTGTATAGTAAAGAAATTAAAGACGATAAAAGTTTTGAAAAAGCAAAACTTTTAGCTGATGAATTTGCAAAAAAAGAGGGGCGTCGACCACGAATAATGATTGCTAAAATGGGGCAAGACGGTCACGATCGTGGCGCTAAAGTTGTCGCTACAGGCTATGCCGATGTAGGTTTTGATGTAGATATTGGTCCATTATTTCAAACACCTTTCGAAGCTGCTAAACAAGCTGTAGAAAATGACGTTCACATTCTTGGCGTTTCTTCACTAGCTGCCGGACACAAAACACTTGTTCCTCAAGTTATTGAAGAACTAAAAAAATTCGGGCGTCAAGATATTATGGTTATTGTTGGAGGAGTAATACCTCATCAAGATTATCAATTTTTATTTGATGCTGGTGCTGCAGCTGTTTTTGGACCCGGGACTAAAATAAGTGAAGCTGCTATTAAGATATTAGAGGTTTTGATTGGTGAGTGATAATTCATAAATGAAAATGCCTTCAACTTTTTCATTTATCATTTTGTAAATTTTTAATTTCTGCTTGAAGTTTGTTGTTTTTATTTTATTAATTTAGTACACTTTTATGTTAATTCCTTTATTATTTACAACAATGGCAAATACTAAATTTAAAAATATCTAAACGCAATTCCAAATGAGAGTAGTTGGCTACATCAAAGAAAAAAATGAAAATACATTCGCTAATCCTGTTTACTCGAACAGAAGTGGCGAATACTTTTCGCACATTCTTGATGCGTCCTATGACATCATTAGTTTTATAAAAACAGAAATTAAAAAAGATACTTTTAAAAAAATTTATCTCTCCAAAAAATTCGAAATCAATTCTAAAGGAGGTTTGGTATTTATAGGAAAAGAGGATTATTTGAAATACGATAGTGCCGAAAATGCGATTGAAGAAATCATCAATTATATAAATGATGTGCTTCCTGTAAATGAATCTAAACTGTTATTAACCGAAGCCAATGCTTTAAAAAAAAGCATTTTATATGATAAATTCATGGTCAATAATTTCGAAATGAATATCAATCCTCAAAAAGAACAATTCATTTTAACTTTCGATTTTCCTTCGCCAACAAAAGATAGTAATTCTGAAGTTCTATCAAAAAAAGGGACAAATTCCCTTTCAAAACAAAAACTTGAACAAACTAACAATCAAGCGTATAACAGTATTTTAGAATACCTGACTCGAGTAGATTTGAATGTCGAATTAACTCTAAAATTAAGAGCGAACGAAAGACGAAGTAAATTAAAAACACTCAATTATCAGTTCAAATTAAGTAAAAATAGTTCTAAAAAATCCAATATTTAAAGGGTTATTCTTGTAAACTTGTTATTATAAATCCCTTTATCAGCAACACCTATTTAATATAGAATCATTTTATTGATAATTGGAGGAATTGAATTCCAAATTAGTAAAGATAAATCTAAAAAACTTTAAAGCGATTGGTATTGAAAAGGAGACCTAAATGCCAACATGCAAATGAAACAGATTATCAATGCAAACAACAGAGACGTTCTCATCCAAAATTAACTAGTACTTTTAAAAAAACCAGTACTTTTATGCCTTCAAAAAAACCTGATTGATGTCCAAACTCCCAAATATAAGTACTAGTATCTTTACTACTATGTCGCAAATGGCAAACGAATACCAAGCCATTAATCTCTCACAGGGATTTCCTAATTTCCCCGTAGATCAAAAATTGAAAGACATCGTTATCAAATGGACGCAGGAAGAAATACACCAATATTTGCCCATGTCAGGTTATCCGTCTTTGTTGGAGAAAATTGCAAAACTTACCCAAGATTCCTATCAACGAAAAGTGAATCCTAGCACCGAAATTTTAATTACTGCTGGTGCTACACAAGGTATTTTTGCGGCCATTCAAGCTTTAGTTCATACTAATGATGAAGTGATTATTTTGGACCCTAGCTTTGATAGCTACGAACCTTCCGTTTTGTTAGGTAAGGGCAAGCCTATTCGTTTGGAACTAAACGAAGATTTTACGCCCAATTGGGAAGCTATTGCAGCTGCAATGAACAGCAATACCAAAATGATCATTACTAATAATCCGCACAATCCAACAGGGAAAATTTGGACTGAAAATGATTTTAATCAATTAGAACTCCTTTTAGATTTGTACCCGAATGTGATAGTGCTTTCAGATGAAGTTTATGAATACATTACCTTTGAGAACAAACATATATCGGCACACCATAGACCTAAACTTTGGAACAGAACTGTTTGCGTTTCCTCGTTCGGAAAATCCTTGCATATTACGGGTTGGAGAATTGGATATGTTGTTGCTCCCGAATCTTTAATGATTGAAATTAAAAAAGTGCATCAATCCCTTATTTTCAGTATCAATAGCATTGCCCAATATGCTATTAACGATTATATTGATGTAGTAAAAGTTTCTGAATTGGGAAATTTTTACCAACAAAAAAGAGACTTTTTCAGAAGTCTGATGCAAGAAACTAAATTCGAATTGTTTCCCTGCGAAGGCACTTATTTTCAGGTTGCTTCTTATGGGCATTTCTCTAACGAAAATGATTTGGATTTTGTCAAAAAACTAGTAACCGATTTTGGTGTGGCAACTATTCCTCTTTCTCCTTTTTATGATAAAGGCAAAGACGTAAAATGCATCCGATTTTGCTTTGCAAAAGACGATGAAACTTTGATAAAATCAGCAGAACGATTGATGAAATTATAAAATTTATCTAATAGTTTAATTTTAATAGTAGGCACTCTTTTTATTGAATTTCTGTGATACTATTTACCACATAGAAACATAGATTTTTTAAACATTAAATAAGGTGCTTCGCTTATTTATAGAAAACATTAAACTATGTTTGAAAATTTATTTTCAATAAACTTTTTTTTTCTATGATTCTATGTGGTAGAAAGGAAACCATTAAAATGATATTTAAATCCAAACTAGCCAAAAGGTTAAAATAAAATCATTGTAATCCAAAATAGTTTAGAGAAGTTTTTTACTACAGTTGCTTAATAACTTTTTCTATATTTACATTCATAAAAAAATAAACTATGAACTTTTCAGCAAAAATGCTTCGTGATGATGCCTTAAAAGGCAAAGTAATAGTAGTAACAGGTGGCGGAAGCGGTTTAGGCAAAGCCATGACTCAATATTTTCTGGAATTGGGTGCCAAAGTAGCCATTACCTCCCGTGATTTAGAAAAACTAAAAAACACCGCTTTAGAACTAGAAACCCAAACCGGCGGAACGTGTCTTGCTGTTCAATGCGATGTCCGCCATTATGATCAGGTGGAAAATATGCTACAAGAAGTGCTAAAGGCTTTCGGAAAAGTAGACGTTTTACTCAATAATGCTGCAGGCAATTTTATTTCGCCAACTGAACGATTATCAGCTAATGCTTTTGATACTGTAATTGATATTGTTTTGAAAGGTTCTAAAAACTGCACATTAGCTTTCGGAAAACACTGGATTGATAGCAAACAAGCAACTTCTACAATCTTAAATATAGTAACTACCTATGCATTTACAGGTTCAGCTTATGTCGTTCCTAGTGCTACTGCAAAAGCCGGAGTTCTAGCCATGACAAGAAGTTTAGCGGTAGAATGGGCAAAATACGGCATTCGTTCTAATGCTATTGCACCAGGCCCATTTCCTACTAAAGGCGCTTGGGACCGATTGTTACCAGGAGATTTAGCTAAGAAATTCGATACATCAAAACGAGTACCCTTAGAACGAAATGGAGAACATCAGGAATTAGCGAATTTGGCTGCTTATTTGGTTTCTGACTTTTCGGGGTATATCAATGGAGAAGTAGTAGTTATTGATGGTGGCGAATGGCTAAAAGGCGCAGGACAATTCAATCAATTGGATGCCATTCCAGAAGAAATGTGGGATATGCTAGAAGCAATGATTAAGGCGAAGAAGAAATAGTTATTCCTTGAGCGATAGCTTTTTAACTTTTGTTAACAAATAAGCCTTGAAAAAACCATAATAAATTGTATTTTTACGGCTTATAATTCGAAAAAAATAAATGGGTAAAATCATTGCTATTGCCAATCAAAAAGGTGGTGTTGGAAAAACAACCACTTCGGTAAATCTGGCGGCATCATTAGGCGTTTTAGAAAAAAAAGTGTTACTTATTGATGCTGACCCGCAAGCTAATGCGAGTTCAGGTCTTGGGATTGACATTGAAAACATTGCTATTGGAACCTATCAAATAGTAGAACATAGCAATCGTCCTGAAGAAGCTATAATAAAATGTACTGCTCCAAATGTGGATATAATACCAGCCCATATCGATCTTGTTGCCATAGAAATTGAATTGGTTGACAAGGAAAATAGAGAGTATATGCTAAAGGAAGCTTTGGCTAGCGTCAAAGACAACTACGATTATATTTTGATTGATTGTGCTCCTTCTTTAGGCTTATTAACTTTGAATGCACTTACAGCAGCTGACTCCGTAATTATTCCTATTCAATGTGAATACTATGCGCTAGAAGGTTTAGGAAAATTATTGAATACCATAAAAAGTGTTCAAAAAATTCACAATCCTGATTTAGATATTGAAGGCTTATTACTAACCATGTTCGACTCTAGATTGCGATTGTCTAATCAGGTGGTAGAAGAAGTACAAAAACACTTCAACGATATGGTTTTCAAAACTATTATACAACGAAATGTAAAATTAAGTGAAGCACCAAGTTATGGCGAAAGCATTATCAATTATGATGCTACGAGCAAAGGCGCGACAAATTATTTGCATTTAGCACAAGAAATTATTCAGAAAAACAGTTAATTGGTTTTATGACACAAGCAGTAAAAAAACAAGCGTTAGGCAGAGGATTATCGGCATTATTGAAAGACCCAGACAACAATATACAGTCGGTTGACGATAAAAATGCAGATAAAGTGGTGGGCAATATAATTGAGCTTGATATTGATTCTATTGAAATAAACCCATTTCAACCTAGAAGCAATTTTAATGAAGAATCGCTAAGAGAATTGGCTACTTCTATTCGAGAACTAGGAGTGATTCAACCGATAACTGTTAGAAAAACCGATTTTAATCAATACCAATTAATTTCTGGAGAACGAAGATTGCGAGCTTCAAAATTATCTGGATTAACTACAATTCCTGCTTATATCAGAATTGCAAATGACAATGAATCGCTAATTATGGCATTGGTTGAAAACATTCAACGTCATGATTTAGACCCTATAGAAATTGCTCTTTCCTACCAACGATTAATTGACGAAATTCAGCTAACTCAAGAGCAAATGAGTGATCGCGTTGGTAAAAAACGTTCTACAATTGCTAATTATTTGCGTCTTTTAAAGCTAGACCCAATTATTCAAACTGGTATTCGAGACGGATTCATCAGCATGGGTCACGGTCGTGCGATTATTAATATTGATGACTTAGATATTCAGACTGATATATATCAAAAAATAGTAAGCGATAACTTATCTGTACGTGAAACGGAAGCATTGGTAAAAACCTATCAAGAAAGTTTAAAACCAACTCCAGCAAAAACTGTAAAAGGAAATTCATTTGAAGTAAAAGAAACCGAAAAGAAAGCTATTTCGACTTATTTTGGAACAAAAGTAGAGGTTAAAATTGCTGGAAACGGCAAAGGAAAAATTACAATTCCTTTTCATTCAGAAGAAGATTTTAATAGAATTATTAAATTGATAAAAGGGTAGTGTTTAAAAATACAATCATAATACTCCTTTTATTGTTTGGAAGTTGCTTGGTTGATGCACAAGTACTACCAGAAGCAATTCTCCAATCAACAGATACAGTAAAAAGCAAAGAAATCAATCCGTTATCTCCTGCAAAAGCCGCTTTTTTCTCGGCTGTTTTACCCGGATTAGGTCAAGCTTACAACAAAAAATACTGGAAAATTCCTTTAGTATATGGTGCCATGGGAACAAGTATGTATTATTATACTTGGAATAATAAAAAATATCATGACTTTCGTGATGCTTACAAAAGTAGATTGGCTGGATTTAATAATGATCAATATCAATTTCTAGACGATTCACGACTAATTGAGGCGCAACGATTTTATCAACGCAATAGAGACATGTCTTTATTATTAACTGTTGCCTTTTATATTTTAAACATTGTAGATGCTAATATAGATGCGCATTTGCTGCAATTTAATGTAAATGACAATTTAACTTTGAATCCAAAAATGGAACAAAACGATATTAATTTCAGGACTACTTTTGGTCTTGCATTAAACATAACTTTCAAATAAAAAACTAATACTATAATCAGATGAAAATAGCACTTTTAGGATACGGAAAAATGGGACAAACCATTGAACGAATTGCTCTTGAAAGAGGTCATGAAATTGTATTAAAAAAAGACGAATTTAACACTTACGAAGGACTTTCGTCTGCTGATGTTGCCATAGATTTTAGTATTCCGAGTGTGGCTGTCGAAAATATTTCGAGTTGCTTTTATGCTAATGTCCCTGTAATTTCAGGAACAACAGGTTGGCTAGAACATTATGACGAAATGGAAGCGCTTTGCAAATCGAAAGACGGGGCATTTATATCGAGCTCAAATTTTAGTTTGGGAGTGAACCTCTTTTTTGAATTGAATGATTATTTGGCTAAAATGATGGCTAAATTTGACAGCTATAGGGTAGAAATGGAAGAAATTCACCATACTCAAAAACTAGATGCACCAAGTGGAACTGCGATTTCATTAGCAAAAGGAGTAATTGCCAATAGTACTTATACCAATTGGACATTGAACGAACCAAAATCTAATGAAATTCACATAGAAGCAATTCGCATAGAAGATGTTCCGGGAACGCACACAGTAAGCTATATTTCTGAGATTGATACTATAGATATAAAACACACAGCTCATAATCGTGACGGATTTGCCCTTGGCGCCGTGATAGCTGCAGAATGGATTATTGGTAAAAAAGGTGTTTTTAGCATGAAAGATGTTTTAAATTTCAACAATTAAGTAATTTGTTAATTTTGTTATAAAACAGTAACAAAACTTTAATGATCAATTCTAATTAAAAAAATTAAATAGTTATGACACTAACGCAATGGTTTGTATTTTTCTTAATTGTACAAATAGTCCACTTTGCTGGAACATGGAAATTATATGAAGCTGCTGGCAGAAAACGTTGGGAAGCACTAGTACCCATATATAATGCTATCGTATTGATGAAAATCATAAACAGACCTACTTGGTGGACTATTTTGTTATTTGTACCCGTTATCAATCTCATTATGTTTCCAGTGGTTTGGGTTGAAACTTTGAGAAGTTTTGGCAAAAACACCACTTTAGATACTGTTTTAGGAATTGCAACATTGGGTTTATATATTTATTATTTAAATTATACCCAGGAGCTCAATTACATTTCAGATAGAAGTTTAATACCTACAAACAAAACTGCTGATACAATTAGTTCCTTATTATTTGCAATCGTAGTAGCAACTATTGTTCATACCTATGTGATGCAGCCCTATACCATTCCTACTTCATCATTAGAGAAGTCGTTATTGGTTGGCGATTTCTTATTTGTAAGTAAATTTCATTATGGAGCACGAACACCAATGACTGCAGTTTCATTACCAATGGTTCATGACACCATTCCGTTGTTACATAAAAAATCCTATTTAAAGTGGCCTCAACTTCCTTATTTTAGATTTCCTGGATTACAAAAAATCGAGAGAAATGACATTGTCGTTTTTAACTGGCCTGTAGATACGGTATACAAATTTTTCGATACTTCTAAAAGAAAAGCAGACAAACCTATTGACAAAAAATCGAACTATGTAAAACGATGTCAAGGAATTGCTGGAGATACTTTACAAATAAAAGACGGAATTGTTTATATTAATAGCAAACAACTCGTATTACCTCAACGAGCTAAACCACAATATTCGTATACGGTAACAACCAACGGTTCAGGATTTGACCCAAACTATCTTTTAAGTGAATTGCAAATAACTGATGGTATTTATCAAACTGCTCAAAATACGTTTCTTTTTTCTGCTTTAACAGAAGAAACAGCAGAGCGTTTAAAAAACAATCCAGGTGTAACATCTATAACTAGAAATATTTCTAAAGAAGGAGAACCAGCTGTTTTTCCGCAAATAAATAACAATTGGAATAAAGATAATTATGGTCCCATTTACATACCTCAAGAAGGAAAAACAATTACTTTAAATTCTGAAAACTTACCATTATACAAAAGAATAATTACAGAATACGAAGGAAATGATTTAAAAATAAATGGAACCGAAATTAGAATTAACGGTAAATTAGCAACGAGTTATACCTTTAAGCAAAACTATTATTGGATGATGGGAGATAACCGTCACAATTCTGAAGACAGTCGTTACTGGGGATTTGTTCCTCAAAATCACATCGTAGGAAAACCAGTATTTATTTGGATGAGTCTAGATTCTAACGGCAAAGGGTTGAATAAAGTAAGATGGGAACGATTGTTTACTACTGTTGGTGGTGAAGGACAACCATATTCTTATTTTAAATTCTTTTTAATGGCTCTTGCAGCTTATTTCGGAATTACGTTTTTCATGAATAAGAAAAAGGAGAATAGTTAAAGAAGAGGTTTAAAGAGGTTGTTAGAAACCTTAAAATAAAAATAAATGGACATTCTTATCTATCCAAGTTACTTTCCTACAATTAGCAATTATGTCGCTATGGCTCAGGCTGATAGTATTACTTTTGAAATAGAAGATAACTTTCAGAAACAAACTAACAGGAATAGAACGTATATATACAGTCCAAACGGCATTCAACTATTAAATATTCCTATAAAACATACAAAGGAAAGACATCAAAAAACGAAAGAGGTACGCTTAGAAACTGCTTTCGACTGGCAAAAACAACACTTTAAATCATTAGAAGCAGCCTACAGAACTTCACCATTTTTTGAATATTTTGAGAATGAGCTCACTCCTATTTTCAACAAAAAACATATTTTTTTGATGGATTTGAATTTTGAAACAATGGAAATTATTTCAAAATGTTTAAGGATGAAATTCGATTTTAATAGAACAACCGAATACTTTCATGAAGTTTCAAATTATACTGATTTAAGACCATTGGTAAACGGGAAAAAAGAAATAATGCTATTTGAAAATTACACTCAAGTTTTTGGAGAAAAGCATGGTTTTATTAATAACCTAAGCATTTTAGATTTGTTGTTTAATGAAGGTAAATTTGCTTTAGATTATCTTAAGAATCAAAAATTGTAAATAAGTATATTTTTATATCTTTGTTTGAATGGAAACAAACTATACTGTAAACGATTTATCGGCACATCTGTTTTGGGATGTAGATGTTATGGCTATGGATTTCGAAAAATCAAAAGAACAAATCATCTATAAAGTAGTTGAATTTGGGGTTATGAAAGATTGGTTAATTATAAAAAAAGTATACGGGTTAGAGACTATTCGAAAAGTTTCACTGCAATTTCGAAGTTTAGATGTGGTTACACTTTCTTTTTTATCGCATTTATTTCAAATAGAAAAATCAAATTTTAGATGCTACAAACTCAAACAATCCAGCCAAAACTGCTGGAATTATTAAAAAAGATTATGGCTTCATCTGTTTTTGAAGCATTTAATCTTGTGGGAGGTACTTCCTTAGCATTGCAAATAGGACATCGGTTTTCAGTAGACATTGACATGTTTGGTAATTCTCAAATTGACGAAATTGAATTTATTCAAGAATTATCAAATTTTGGTTCTGTTGTTATTCTTAAAAAAAGCAAAAACATCATCATTTTTTCCGTTGATGGTATTAAAGTAGATTTTGTAAATTATAAATATCCATTACTCGATAAGCTAACTATAATTGATGGAATCCGAATGGTATCTGTTAAAGACATTTCGGCTATGAAACTCAATGCTATAGCGGGCAGAGGAAGCAAAAAAGATTTTATAGATTTGTATTTTCTATTTCAAATGCATACGCTTAGCGAAATGTTATCGTTCTATACTAACAAATATATTGATGGTTCTGAATTTATGGTCTTAAAAAGTTTAACCTTTTTTGATGATGCAGATAATGAAGAAATGCCTATAATGTTTGAGGACATAAATTGGGATGAAATTAAAAAAACCGTTCTACATGCAGAAGAAAATTTGATTTAAACCTAAAATGTCATTCCATAGACAATCGCGCCATTACAGGGTAATGATCGGAGTTGTCGAATTTAGAAAAATTTTCAAAACTTTTTACTTTTATAGCAGGATCTGTTAAGATATAATCAATTCGAACAGGGTAATATTTAAAACTATAGGTTTTCCCGAAACCAACACCAGATTCTTCGAAAGCATCATTTAAGTTTCCTTTTACGCTTCTGTACACATAAGAAAATGCGCTGTTGTTTATATCGCCACAAATAATGATTGGATAACTACACTCTTTTTTATGATCTCTAATAATCTCGGCTTGCTGTTGCTGTTGCCTAAAAGCAATACTAATTCTATTGACTAATTTTTGAGATTTTTGCTTATTCATTTCATTAATGTTTTCGGATATTTCATTTACATCAGGAGAAATTTTAATAGACTGTAATTGCAAGTTATAAATTCGAATAATGTCTTTTCCTTTCTTAATATCAACAAAAATGGCATTGTTATTTGATTTTGGAAACACTAAATTTCCTTGATTTAGAATTGGAAATCTTGAAAAAATGGCTAGTCCAGTTCGTATTTTATCACCTTGCATAAAAATATAATGGTGAGGATACACTCTTAAATCGATATTAGCAGTTTCAGAATATTCTTGAATACATAAAATATCAGGATCTTTATCATTAAAGAACGTTTTAATTTCTTGCTTAACATCTTTATCGTTAATCCAATCAAACAAGTTGAATAATCTTACATTATAACTCATGACCACAAAATCATTTTCGCTTTCAGTAAAATCTTTTGCAGAAAACTTATAAAATTTGTTTATAAAGGTAATTCCAATTAATAAAACCATACCCGATATAAACATTCGCTTTCTTAATTGGAGTAACCAATACAGAAAAAAAAGTCCGTTTAAAATTAAAAAAAAAGGTAAAACAAGGGTTAAAACCGATAAAACAGGAAACGTTTTTGGAGCTAAAAAGGGTAAAACATAAGCAATAAAAGTAAGTACAGTTACTACTATATTTAAATAAAACATTATTTTATTAAACCATGAAAGACGCTTCATTCCATATTCTGTTTTGGTTTTTGAAACATAACTTTTGTTTTAGTTTTACAAACTTCAACAAAAACTATAAATCATGCTATTTCCCAGCCTTAAAAAGAAATTCTTTTTCTTCTTTCGTTAAACTATCATAGCCCGATTGACTAATTTTATCTAAAATATCATCTATTTGTTGTTGCGCTTTATCTTTAATTACAATTTTAGAGGTGCTTTTTTCATAACTCGGAGCGTAGTTTCTATGCACTTTCTTAAATGGAGTTGCTTTTTTTGGATTCGAAAAATTCGATAATTTATCCATAACAAATGTAACTGCCTTACTTAAATCAGTTCCGTTGAGTAATAATTTAATATAAGCAAACCCGAAAAAAGCACCCGCCAAATGAGCAATATGACCACCCGTGTTTTCTGCTAAAATCTGAATTAAATCGAGAACTAAAATAACAAATGCAAATTGCCAAAGTTTTACATTACCTATTAAAAGTAATCTTAAATTCATAAATGGTGAATATGTTGCACTAGCAATTAATATTGCCATTATTGCTCCAGAAGCTCCTACAAGAATAGAATTTTTCCCTAATCCAAAAACAAAATAACTCGTCACAAAAACTATCCCAGCAAATATTCCACTAAGCAAATACAATCCTAAAAACTGTTTTTGAGAAAAAAAAGTTAGAAAAATTCTTCCTGAAAAATTCAAAACCACCATATTAAAAAACAAATGAAAAAAACCACCATGAAAAAAAGAATAGGTCAAAACGGTCCATGGCCGTGTTAAAGCAATAGTAGGATTAGAAGACAACGATATCCAATTAGGAAAATTAAAACCACCTAACTTAAATTGATAGAAAAAAAGTATCGAAACTAAAAAAACACCAATATTCCAGTAGATGATTTTCTGTTCGAAACCACCCATTTTATATTGCATTTTTAAATCGTCAAGAATATTCATAATTTATCTATTTAGAATTTAATTCCAACGGTTTTTATTAAACTGATTTTTCTTCCAATACCACATCATTAAATAACCTACAATGGCTCCTCCAATATGCGCAAAATGAGCAATTCCGCTTGCGCCACCAAAAATAGACTTCCCAGAAACTCCTAAAAACAAATCGATTACCAACAATCCTGGTACAAAATATTTTGCTTTTATAGGAACCGGAATAAACATCAAAGCCAATTCAGCATTAGGAAACATAAAGGCAAAAGCAACTAATAATCCATAAATGGCTCCTGAAGCCCCAACAGCTGGAGAAGCAAACGAACCCGCAAATCTATCAATCCCCGAAGCACCTAGAACATCAGTCCATCTGGTATCTATTTTTCCTTCATTCAATAAAGTATAAATATCAACTTTATTAAATCCGGCTTGTAAAAGTGTGTTTAATCCGTCATGAAACATAAAATAATTCACTGCTGTATGCAACAAAGCTGCGCCTAATCCGCAAGAAATGTAGAAAAACAAAAACTTTTTTCCACCCCAAAAATGCTCTAATGCCGACCCAAATGAATACAAAGCAAACATGTTAAATGCAATATGCATTATTCCTCCGTGCATGAACATATGCGTTAATGGCTGCCATCCCTGAAATTTATCATTTTCAAAAAAGAATAATGATAAATAGGTATAAGCTCCTTCTCCTACAAACTCAGAACCTATAAAAAATAAAATATTAATTATCAATAACTGCTTTACAGTTGGTGTGATATTCATCATAATGCAAATTTTTTGTCTAAATCTTCCACACGCATAGTGATGAAAGTTGGTTTTTGAAAAGGCGAAACATTGGGCTCCTTACAAGCAAAAAGTCCATTCACTAAATTTTCTTGTTCCTTTTCTGTTAAATAAGTTCCTGTTTTTACCGCTAAACTTCTTGCCATTGATTTCGCAATAGTATCATTCTGACTAAAACTACTTTCAGGAATTCCGTCTTGTAAATCGCTCAACAATTCCTCTAAAACTATCGACACTTCACTTTCAGTAACATTAACCGGTAAACCAGAAATAACAATACTATCCTCATTCGTCTCTTCAAAAACAAAACCGGTATTTACTAAAGCCAATTGCAATTCGGCGATCAATGCGATTTCAGTAGTAGAAAAACACAAATGCAATGGAAACAACAATTGCTGACTTGAAGCCTGATGCACTGTCATATTCGTCAGAAATTGTTCGTATAAAACCCTTTGATGCGCCCGTTGCTGATCTACGATAACCATTCCTGATTTTATGGGATTTACAATGTATTTTTTGTGAATCTGATAGGTTTTATTCACCGCTTTTTCTACATCATTTTCATCAAACAAAGAAGCTGTTACGGTATCACTTTCAAATTGAAATCCACCATTCTCAGTAATCGTTTCCGTATCTTGTTTTAAACCAACGTAAAGACTTTCCCAATTAGCAGTTTGCTTCGCTGGTTCGTACCGATACACATCTGTGTCTGATTTCCTATTAGAATAGGAATCGTTTTTAAAAGACTTATTAGACATTTGTTCTGAAAACGGATTGTAATTCCCATCTACTTGAATCGTTGGAGTCGAACCTTCTAAATTTTTATAATGATAAGGCGTATCTAAATTAGAATCTCTATCAAAATCTAAAACGGGAGCAATGTTAAACTGTCCCAAACTATGTTTCACCGCCGATCGCAAAATGGCATACAAAGCATGTTCATCATCAAACTTGATTTCTGTTTTTGTGGGGTGAATATTAATATCTATTGTGTTAGGAGGCACTTGCAAATATAAAAAATAACTGGGTTGAGCGCCATCCTTTAGCAAACCTTCATAAGCGGCCATAATAGCATGGTGCAAATACCCGCTTTTAATAAAACGATCGTTCACAAAAAAAAACTGTTCGCCCCTGCTCTTCTTAGCAAATTCGGGTTTACTAACAAATCCTTGTATTTCAACAATCTCCGTTTCTTCTTGCACAGGAACCAATTTTTCATTGGTTTTTCCTGAAAAAATATTCACAATACGTTGTCTGAAATTCGACGGAGGCAAATTAAACATCTCGCTTCCGTTGTGGTAAAAAGTAAAATGAATATTAGCATGAGCCAAAGCCACACGCTGAAACTCATCTACAATATGTCGGTATTCCACCACTTCCGATTTTAGGAAATTACGGCGCGCCGGAATATTAAAAAACAAATTCTTAACCGAAAAAGAAGTGCCTTTGGGCAAAACTGCCACATCTTGCGACACAAATTTACTACCTTCAATGATTATGTGGGTACCTAATTCTTCTTGGTCTTGCTTCGTTTTCATCTCCACATGGGTAATTGCGGCAATAGAAGCCAATGCCTCACCACGAAATCCTTTAGTATGCAATGAAAATAAATCTTCAGCCTGCCGAATTTTAGAAGTGGCATGACGCTCAAAACACAAACGAGCATCGGTAACGCTCATCCCTAAACCATTATCAATGACTTGCACCAATGATTTCCCAGCATCTTTTATGATCAATTTAATGTCTGTAGCCTTAGCATCAACCGCATTTTCGAGTAATTCTTTCACCACCGATGCAGGTCGTTGCACGACTTCACCCGCAGCAATTTGGTTGGCAACATGATCCGGAAGTAATTGAATTATACTCGACATTCGTTCAGTTTGTGGTTTTTAGTTTACGGTTTAACCCAAAGTTCACAAATTTAAGTAATTTCTATTGGGTTTTATAGTCAAATTAATCATAAAAATACAAAAACCTACATTGTTATTTAACAATATAGGTTTTATAGTAATAATTATATTTTTTAATCCTTCAATTCCAACGGTGTATTCTCAATTTGCAATTGTCCAGAAGTCAATAAATGAGTACTATCAAACGGATGCTTTAGAGAAGCTTGTTGTCTTAAAAAGGCCATTTTAATAGCTGCAATGGCAGCCTCAGTTCCTTTGTTTCCGTGAGCTCCTCCGCTCCTATCTATAGATTGTTGTTCAGAATTATCGGTGAGCAAGCAAAAAATTACGGCAACATCTGATAAAACATTCAAATCTTTGATGCCCTGAGTAACACCTTCACAAACAAATTCAAAATGTTTTGTTTCCCCTTTTATAACACATCCAATGGTGATAACCACATCAGGCTTTTGGGTTTCAATCATTTTCTTGGCACCATAAATTAATTCGAAACTCCCGGGTACATTCCAACGAATAATGTTTTTATGTAAAGCCCCACAGTCTGTCAATGCTTCTATTGCGCCTTTGTACAAACCTTCGGTGATGTGATCGTTCCACTCTGAAACAACAATCCCAAACCGAAAATCTTTCGCGTTTGGGATTGTATCTTTATTGTAATTCGATAAATTTTTATTAGCAGTAGCCATTGTATTTTTAGATTTAAGAATTTAGATTTAGGATTTAAATCCACAAATCAAAGGTATGAAATTCTAAATTCAGAAATCAGAAATCTAAACTATTTTTACTGCGCTAATCCTATCAAAGCATCTACATTTGAAGCTTCGGGAGTACTTTCGTATTTTTCTTTAATTTCAGTAAAATATTTCAAAGCATCGGCTTTATTGCCTAGAGCCAAACTAGTTTGACCTGCTTTTAATAAATAACGTGGAGTTGTGAAATCGTTTGGATTCATTTCAGAAGCTTTTATATATTGCTCTAAAGCTTCCTTTTGTTGCTTTTTTTGCGAATAAGCATCCCCAATAGATCCAACAGCCAAAACGCTTAAAATAGCATCATCTGATTTGAATTTTCCTAATGAAGCAATAGCATCATCATATTTTCCTGTGTTTAGATAGGCTATTCCAGCATAGTAATTAGCTAGATTTCCTGCATCAGTTCCTGAATATTTTTCAGCAATATCTTTAAATCCAAATTTTCCTTCAGCACCTTTTAAAGAAAGATTAAATAAGGAATCACTTTTAGTTCCATCTACTGCTTTTTGAAAATTTTGTTGTGCTTCAAACATTTCATTCGCTGCAGTTTCTTCGTTAGGTTGAGCAACAAATTTTTGGTACAACAAATAACTTACCGTTACTAAAGCTATCACTGCAACTATTCCGAATATGTATTTTTGATTTTTGGCAACAAATTCTTCTGTTTTAGAAGCAGTTTGATCTAGAGAATTAAAAACACCAGCGGTTGTACTGTCTTTTTCATCAACATTTACATCTTCAATAACATTAGTATCTAATTTTTCTTCTTTTTCTTTTGGAGTTTTATAACCTCTTTTATTATACGTTGCCATTTATTTTAAATTAGTGAGTGGCAAAAATAAAATTTTTATTCATATTTAAAAGCCATTTTAATCGATATTTTTCAATAATTTGCACTCGCTTAAAAAAAAAGGTTTAAATTTTTTAAAGTTCTCACTACCAGCAAGCATTGTCGATGTATTTAAAAGCCATTTCCTTATATAATTATAAAAGTTTTTCTGAAGCTAATTTCGATTTTGACACAAAAATTAATTGTTTTGTGGGCAAAAATGGCATTGGAAAAACGAATATTCTTGATGCAATCTATCATTTATCGTACGGAAAAAGTTATTTTAATCCGTTAGCGGTTCAAAACATTAAACATGGAGAAGAGTTTTTTGTCATAGATGGCACATTCGAAAAAAACGAAAGGACAGAGCAAATTATTTGCAGTTTAAAGAAAAATCATAAAAAAATCTTGAAACGAAACGGCAAACAATATGAAAAATTCTCCGATCATATTGGGTTTATTCCATTAGTAATTATATCGCCCGCCGATAGCGATTTGATTGTAGAAGGAAGTGATACGAGGCGTAAATTTATAGACAGTGTCATTTCGCAATTAGACGCTACTTATTTACAAGAACTTATTCAGTACCAAAAAATAATTATTCAGCGTAATGCATTGTTGAAGTATTTTGCCTTGAATCACGTTTTTGAAAACGATACCCTTTCTATATATAATGAGCAATTGAATAGTTTAGGGCAACGTATTTTTGAAAAAAGAAAACAATTTCTAGACGATTTTATTCCAATTTTCAATAAACATCATCAAGCAATAACGGGTTCAGCAGAATCGGTACAATTGGTTTATGAAAGTCAGTTATTCGATAATAATTTGTTGACGCTTTTACAGGAAAACATCAATAAAGATAGAGCCTTGCATTACACATCCGTTGGTGTTCACAAAGACGATTTGTCTTTTGAAATTGATCATTATCCAATTAAGAAATTTGGTTCGCAAGGGCAACAAAAATCGTTTTTAATTGCGTTGAAATTAGCGCAATTCGAATTTGTAAAAAAACAATCTGGTGTAAAACCTATCCTTTTATTTGATGATATTTTTGACAAACTAGATGAAACTAGAGTAGAGAAAATTATAGAAATGGTAAATGATGATGTTTTTGGTCAATTATTTATTTCTGATACCCATCCTGAACGAACTGAAAATATTGTGAAATCGACACATCAGAGTTATAAAATATTTAACTTATAATATCATTTGAATTCGTAATTTAGCTCTTCATTAAATTCCACAAATGAAATTATACTTCTCATCCTTACTATTGATTATTTTACTAACTGTAAACTGTAAAGGACAAGTTTCTAGCATTATAGAAACTATACCAGCAATTACTTTTGCAGAAAAAATAAAAACCACTCCAAATGCTCCCATTATTGATATTAGAACTCCCGAAGAATATTTAAGTCAACATATCGAAAATGCAGAAAATATAAATTGGAACAGTGATAATTTTGATATTCAAATTCAAAAATTAGACAAAACCAAACCAGTTTTTGTATACTGCATGAGCGGCGGAAGAAGTAAAAAAGCAGCGGCAAAACTTGAAGAGTTAGGTTTCTCTAAAATTTATGATTTAGAAGGAGGAATATTAAAATGGAATTCAGCAGGAATGGATATTCCTAGCGACAAAACCATTGGTATTAGTTCAAAAGAATACGAAGAGTTATTACTCACTGATAAGAAAGTATTGGTTAACTTTTATGCAGAATGGTGTGCGCCATGTAAAAAAATGGCGCCTTATATCAAAAAAATGCAAAGTGAAATAGTTGATAAAGTAGTAATTATTAGACTTAATGCCGACAAAAATAAAACTATTATTAAAGAACTAAAAATTGACGAACTTCCTACTTTAATACTTTATGAAAATAAGGAAATAAAATGGAAACATTCAGGATTTATTAGTGAAGAAGATTTGAAAAAACAATTACAATAATTGCTATGCTTTCAATAAAATCCATTCAATTTCTTAACGATTTAAAGGAAAATAACAACCGAGAATGGTTTTTAGCCAATAAAAAACGTTATGAAGAATACAAACAGGATTACCACCAATTAATAGGTGCTTTTCTTGAAGTAATGAAACCAAAAGATGCTTCTTTAGAACTGTTGGAAATCAAGAATTGTACTTTTCGTATCAATCGTGACATTCGTTTTTCTAAAGATAAATCACCTTATAAAAGTCACATGGGAATTTGGATGAATACCAATTCTAGCGGTATAAATGCTCCGGGATATTATATTCATATAGAAACTGGAAAAAGTTTTGTTGCTGGCGGATTCTACTCACCAGAAGCTCCTGAATTAAAAAAAATACGCAAAGAAATTGCTTTCTTTTATGATGATTTAGAAGAAATTGTTAATAATCCCGCTTTTAAAAAACACTATAACGGCTTTGATCGAAATGAAACTAATTCACTAAAAAATGCACCAAAAGATTTTGAAAAAGATCATCCTGCTATTGAGTTTTTAAAATTAAAAAGTTTTACCGTTACCTGTAAAATTGATGATTCTGAAATAATTGACAAAAATTTTGTTTCCTCAACTTCAAAAAAACTCATTGCATTAAAACCTTTGATTGATTTTTTAAATCGCGGATTAGCATCGGAATAAATATCATC
Source organism: Flavobacterium myungsuense (assembly GCF_042677265.1). Classification (NCBI taxonomy): domain Bacteria; kingdom Pseudomonadati; phylum Bacteroidota; class Flavobacteriia; order Flavobacteriales; family Flavobacteriaceae; genus Flavobacterium; species Flavobacterium myungsuense. The sequence goes on from NZ_JBHTIZ010000005.1 coordinate 142,237, forward strand.
AAAGGATATGAAAAAAAAGAAAATACTTTTTCTTGGAGAAACCTACAGGCAAGATGCTATTATTTGGATAAATGGATTAAAGGAATTTGGTGGTTTTGAAATTGTAACATGGGAATTGAAAAATCCGAGCTATGGAATACTCAATAGAATCAAAAGAATTATAGAATATACTAGTGCTTTATCCAAAATTAAATCAATTATAAAAACACAAAAACCTGACATGGTTATCGCTGAAAGAACAACCAGTTACGGATTTCTAGCAGCTTTATCTGGAGTACAACCTATTGTTATTGCACAACAAGGCATTTCTGATTTATGGCCTGAAACTTCTATTTTATTACCCATAAAAAAACAAATTCAAAATTATGCATTCAAAAAAGCACATTTAATCCATGCTTGGGGGCCTGTAATGACTGATGCTATGAAAAAAGCAAATGTTGATATGCATAAAGTTTTAATTTTACCTAAGGGAATTGATTTAGATGTATTTGAAAATAAAAAAAAAGAGAATCTGAATACAATTAATGCAATTGTAACCCGATCATTATCGGCTGAATATAGACATGACATTGCATTAAAAGCAATTGCAATCCTTAATGAAAAAGGAATAGATTTTCAACTTACAATTGTTGGAGACGGACCAAAGTTATCCGCTTTGAAAGAATTAGCCAAAAAACTTAAGATTGAAACTAAAATTATTTTTACGGGAAGAATACCAAATGTACTATTACCTGAATTATTACAAAAAGCTAATTTTTATATCAGTATGCCTATAACCGAAGGAGTTTCCACTTCACTTTTTGAAGCAATGGCAACTAATTGTTACCCTATAATCACTGACATTACTGGAAATCAAAGTTGGATAAAGCATCGAGAAAACGGACAATTAGTTGCTGTTGATAATTACCAAATGTTAGCCTCAGAACTTATTTGGGCAATTGAAAATCCAACTTACAGAGAGCAAGCTATCCAAAAAAACAGAACATTTGTTGAACAAAATGCCAATTATAATGTGAATATGAAGAGTATTGCAGATCGATACCACGAATTAATTAATGCTACTAAAAGTAACTAAATATGTGCGGAATTAATGGCATTTTACATTTACAATCCCAAAAAAAAGTAGACGAAAGAGTACTTACAATAATGCGTGATGCGTTAGAACATCGAGGTCCTGATGACAAAGGTATTTTTATTGATAATAATTTAGGTCTAGGCCATAGAAGACTTTCTATTTTGGATGTTTCATATAGCGGACACCAGCCATTTCTGTCAGATGACGGCAGATATAGCATGGTATATAATGGCGAAATATACAATTTTAAAGATTTTTACTCTGAATTAAAAAGCAATGGATTTGATATAAAAACTTGTTCTGATACTGAGGTATTGATGAAGCTGTTTCAGTTGTACGGGCTTAAAATGCTGAACCGATTAAACGGTATGTTTGCATTTGCTATCTGGGATAAAAAAGAAAAAAAACTGACATTAGTTCGTGACCGAATGGGCGTAAAACCTTTGTATTACTCTTTTTATAATGAAACATTGTATTTTGCATCCGAACAAAAAGCCCTATTTACAGCAGGTGTTCCTCTAAAAATAGCTCAAGAAGGTTTAGGCGAATATGTATTTAATCGATTTGTAGCTGGAGAGAACACTTTGTATGAAAATGTAAAGAAAGTATTGCCGGGAGAAACCATTACAATTCATGAAAACGGAAAAATTAGTACTTTAAAATGGTGGGATTTACAAATTGAAATCAATAATCATGACACTATTAAAAATCCTTTAGAATGGTTCTCCTCAACTTTCGATGATTCTGTGCGTTTACGAATGGTAAGTGATGTACCTGTTGGAGTTTTATTAAGCGGAGGTCTAGACTCTTCCTCGATTCTTGCTTCTTTGTATCAACAAAAATTTAAAGGCTTACAAACTTTTAATATTGGTTTTAAAGAGGCAGAGCATGACGAATCGCATTTGGCAAAAATGTTGTCTGAAAAATTTGATTACGGTTTTCACACCATGCAATTGGAAAACAATTTGCTTTATGATAAATTAATTGCTTCTACTTATTATCAAGATGAACCTATTATGCATTTAAGTGAACCTCATCTTTTAGCTCTCTCGCAAATGGCAAAGTCAGCAGTAAAAGTATTACTTTCAGGCGAAGGAGCTGATGAAATGATGGGAGGTTATGTTCGATACAAAGCATTAAAATATCCCTCGCTTTTAAATTCGATTGCTGCAATTGGAAATTTTGACCTATTAGCTAAAAAACCAAGATTTGAAAAATTAATTCGGTATTCCAAAATTAAAACTAATGAAAACTTAGTTATTTTTAATAGCTCTAATATTTATAAGGACGATATTGTAAAAACCTTTGGCATTAATAATGTACCTAATAACGAATATCGAAAAGAAATTTATGAAGATGCAAAAATATTATATCCTAACAATTTAAAAAGACAAGCACTCTATTTTGACCAACACACCTATTTATGTTCTCTTTTAGATAGGAATGATCGATGTACAATGGGAGCTTCTATCGAGTGCAGAGAACCATTTTTAGACCCACGGTTGTTGGCTGGATTAGGTTCATTAAATGACGATTGGTTATTTACGGGTAAAAAAGGTAAGTATATATTAAAAACAGCAATGAGTGAAAAATTACCCTCCGAAATTTTAAATTTTAGAAAGGTTGGACTTAGCGTGCCATGGGGCGATTATATTGTAAATAGTCCCGCTTTTAAAGACGAATTAGAGAATTTCTCAAGAAGTGAAATGTTTCAAATGCCATATTTTGAAAATATCAATGCCAAAAAGTTGATACTTAATTTACAAAAAGGCGATTTAAAAATGACTCCCTACATCATGCCTTTATTTATGATGCACATTTGGATTAAGAATTATGTAGAGAAATTTTCTACAGTTTCAGCTATAATTAAATAATAGATTCAAAATTATTGCTGTAAATTTGAAATTTAAATTTAGAACAATCTATGGATATTAAAAATAATTTTTCTCTAAAAAACTATAATACTTTTGGTATTGAAGCCAAAGCCAAGCGGTTCGTAGCTGTTCATTCTGTTTCAGATTTAAAAAGCATTTTAGAACAACATGCTAACGACAAAAAATTTATTTTAGGAGGTGGAAGCAACATGCTTTTAACAAAAGATATTGATGCATTGGTTATTCACATCGATTTAAAAGGAAAAAAAATTATTAAAGAAGATGATGATTTTGTTTGGGTAGAAAGTCAAGCAGGAGAAAACTGGCACGAATTTGTGCTTTGGACCATAGACAACAATTTTGGAGGATTAGAGAACATGTCACTCATTCCTGGAAATGTTGGTACAACTCCAGTACAAAATATTGGAGCGTATGGAACAGAAATCAAAGATACTTTCGTTTCTTGTGAAGCTTTAAAAATTTCAAATCAAGAATTAATTACTTTTCATTTACAAGATTGTCATTTTGGCTATCGAGAAAGCATTTTTAAAAACGAAGTCAAAGATCAATATATCATTACCTCCGTAATTTTTAAACTCACTAAACGCAACCATAAAATTAACATTTCCTATGGAGACATTGCGAGCGAATTAGCAAAAAACCATATTGTAAAACCAACTCTAAAAGAGGTAAGTAATGCCGTCATTGCTATTCGAAAAAGCAAATTACCAGACCCTAAAGAACTAGGAAATAGTGGTAGTTTCTTTAAAAACCCAATTCTATTAAAAACTGATTTTGATAAAATTCATCAGCAATTTCCCGAAATGAAATACTATGAAATCTCTGAAACTGAAGTCAAAGTTCCTGCAGGTTGGCTTATAGAACAAGCCGGCTTTAAAGGAAAACGTTTTGGCGAAGCAGGCATTCATAAAAATCAAGCATTAGTTTTAGTGAATTATGGAAATGCTACTGGACAGGAAATACTAAATGTTTCAAAGAATATTCAAGAAACAATTTTTCAAATATTTGGCATTCATATAGAAGCGGAAGTAAACATAATTTAGAAACTTTACTCGTTACAAATAAATACTAAATAGTATCAAATAATTTGCGATTGAATTTGTAGCTTTGCACTCGATTTAAAAAAGACAATTCGCTTCTATGTTGACTATTATATTTTATTTATTTATCGCTATTGTTGCAATCCAGTTTTTTTACTATATCATTGTTTTTGGTAAATTTGCTTACATCAAATCCACTAAAAGCAATCCTAAAAGAATACCAATTTCTGTTATTGTTTGCGCTAAAAATGAAGCTGAAAATGTAGCGAAATTTATTCCTCTATTAGCTGAACAAGATTATCCAAATTTTGAAATAGTATTAATTGATGATGCTTCAAGCGACGACACTTTAGATTTATTTGAATCTTTTGAAAAACAATATCCAAATATCAAGTTAGTCAAAGTTAAAAACAATGAAGCCTTTTGGGGAAATAAAAAATTTGCTCTAACCTTGGGAATAAAGGCTGCAAAAAACGAATATTTGTTATTTACAGATGCTGATTGTTATCCTATTTCTAAAGATTGGATTAAGGAAATGAGTTCTCAATTTACACTAGAAAAAACAATTGTTTTGGGATATGGCGCTTATGAAAAAATAGCAGGCTCCCTTCTAAATAAAATCATTAGATTTGAGACTATGTTAACTGCTGTACAATATTTTTCGTGGGCAAAAATAGGCAGTCCTTATATGGGTGTTGGGCGAAATTTAGCCTACAAAAGAGAAGAATTTTTTAATGTAAATGGATTTATAGATCATATGAAAATTCGTTCAGGAGACGACGATCTTTTTATAAATCAAGCTGCTTCAAGAAAAAATACAACCATTTGTTTTGCTCCAGAAAGTTTCACATATTCGTTACCAAAAAAATCTTTCAAAGAATGGTTTGTGCAAAAAAGAAGACACATTTCAACAGCTTCATTTTATAAACCGTTCGATCGCATACAATTGACAGTTTTTTATATTTCGCAATTATTATTTATTGTACTATCTATCATTTTACTTGCGTTTCTTCATCAATGGATTATTGTACTAAGTTTAATAGGTTTTCGTTATCTCTTTACATGGATTACATTAGGATTCTCGTCTGGCAAACTAAAAGAAAAAGATGTCATGTATTGGTTTCCAATTATTGAAATTGTACTTATCATAATACAATTAAATATAATGATTACAACTATTTTCTCAAAACCTGTGCATTGGAAATAAAAAAACATATAGAAAAGGCAAAAAAAGGCGATCAAGTAGCCTTCACTTTCCTATTGGATTTTTATTGGAATGAAGTGTATGGTTTTATGTTGAAACGTACTGAAAACGAAACTGATTCTGAAGACATTACCATTGAAACATTTTCTAAAGCTTTTGATAAAATAGCCACATACAACCCTGAATTTCAATTCAATACTTGGCTGATTGCTATTGCAAAAAACGTTCATATCGATTTGCTTCGCAAAAAAAAATCATCCCTATTTATTGATATTACAGACCAAGAAAACAATCAAGCCTATAATGTAGCCGATACCACTCCATCGGCAGAAGACGAATTAATAACCGAACAGAATTTGTCTCAATTATTGCAATATATAAAAGAATTAAAACCACATTATCAAGAAGTGATTCAGTTGCGTTATTTTCAAGAACTGAGTTATCAGGAAATTTCAGAACAACTGCATGAACCACTGAGCAATATAAAAATCAAATTGCTTCGTGCTAAAAAATTATTGGCTGAAATAATTGAAAATAAAAGATAATTCGGTAACGTGTCTCACGAAAGGATTCCTGCGTAAGCTTTGAGGAAAAGTCTTCTTAACTTTTTTTAGGATTTAAATTAACTTTCAAACCGAGGGATACTAATGTGTAATCCTGAATAAAATCAGGGTATGTCAGATTATAACTGTATTGAAGCTGTAGTTGAAATTTAACGTTTTCAGTACCTGCTTGTATAGTTAAAGCGGGTTCAGCTAACCAAAATGAATTATAAGCATTTATGTAATCAACATCAGCAATTAAATTACCGCTAATATTACTGTAATTTAAATTTGCCAATCTTCCGGATAAAGAAGCAATAAAGTATTTGCTGGTAAAACTGAAACTTGGCTGTAAACCAATACGAAAAAAATTGGCTTTAATTTCTTGGGGAAAATTAATATTTTCTTCATATTTTAAACCACCAAAACCCATTAATCCATAGGTTTCAAAAACAAAATCTTTCGATAAGTTTTTATAATAACCAGCACCTAATTCTAGTATATGACCAGAACCCTTTGAAGAACTTTCGGAAGAATTTACCCAATCACCATTAAATTGTAAAGCAATTTTATCTGTCAGTCCATAAGCACCTTGTAATTCAAATCCGTCAACGCTTTCTGAGGAGTTAAGACCTAAATATAAATTGGTTTGACCTTTATTCTTCATAACAGGTACATTTTGAGTATTTGGCACATAATAAACAGCTCCACATCCTGTTAATGTAATGGAAATTAAAACAAAAGTTAGATTTTTCATGGTTTAAGATTTTAAAATCATATTAAAGTTAGAAAAAAAAACATTAGGTGGTTCTAAAAATTGATTTTTTGATTTTATTACAAAACAGAACTCAGCTAAGCAAAGTATTAAATACCAACGAAATATTCCCAGTTGCGCAAAGAGTTCTTATCAAAAGCTTCAAAAAGCCTCTACTTTGGGGAATTATTTTAAACCACTATTAAGCTTGTGAACAAAAACAAATTTTCTAAAAATGCTCACTAGAGATAGTCGACACTATTTATAATTTTAAAGAGTGAATTAATTTCTTACAAATCTTAGAGTAACCCAAAATTTGCTTACAAAATTTACTTTTCAATTTTGCAAGAAAGCATATTAAATTAGTCTAGTAATTTAAAATTATTTTCTAAAATGATTTTAATATATTTGAAGAAACCTTAACCAACCATGCAGCAATTTACTTTTAAAGAAAAACTCAAACACCTTTTTGGATTTCCAGTTATTGTAGCGGCATTAGGCTACTTTGTAGATGTATATGACTTATTGCTTTTTGGAATTGTTCGAGTTCCTAGTTTAAAAGATATGGGACTAGACGTTGATATTGCCGGCACGATTATACTAAATTTTCAAATGGTAGGGTTGTTATTGGGAGGTATTCTTTGGGGTGTATTGGGAGACAAAAAAGGTCGATTATCTGTACTCTTTGGTTCAATTCTCGTTTATTCATTGGCAAATATTGCCTGTGGCTTTTTACCTCAAATGCATTTTACTGATAAAGTTACCATTTATGCCACTTTACGATTTATTGCAGGTGTAGGACTTGCAGGAGAATTAGGTGCAGGTATAACCTTAGTATCCGAAAGCTTACCTAAGGAACTCAGAGCTATCGGAACCTCAATTGTGGCCGGATTTGGTGTGCTAGGCGCTGTAGTAGCACAACTTACCGTTGAACTAGCAGGAAGTTGGACTTTAGCCTATTTTATTGGAGGTGGATTAGGATTGTTGCTTTTATTTCTTCGGATAGGTGTTTTTGAAAGTGGATTGTATAAAAACTTAGAAAAAGAATCCGGCATATCGAAAGGAAATTTTTTCTCTTTTTTTACCAATAAAAAGCGTTTTTTTAAATACATAGCTTGTATAACAATAGGCATGCCAATCTGGTTTTGCATAGGAATATTAGTAGTCATGAGTAATCAATTTGCTGCAGTATTTGAAATTAAAAACATCAATCCAGGTAAAGCAATTATGTGGTGCTACATTGGTATTTCTGTTGGTGATATTGCTAGCGGTTTTCTCTCGCAGGCTTTAGCATCAAGAAAAAAAACCATTCTTTATATGATTTTTTTTACAATTATTGGAGTAGCAGGATTACTTCTTGGAGCAGCTTCAACAGAAAATGAATATTATTTTATTTGTACTTGTATCGGAATTGGTTCTGGCTTTTGGGCAATGTTCATTACTATTGCTGCCGAACAATTTGGTACAAATATCCGAAGCACTGCAGCAACAACAATACCTAATATGGTTCGAGGATTAGTTCCTGTAATGTTATTAGGTTTTGACTTTTTTAAAGCAGATTATGGCGTAATTACTGCAGCCACAATTATAGCCGTAATCGTTTTTGGATCGAGCATTTATGCCACAATAACTATAGATGAAACTCATAATCGAGATATGGATTTTGTAGAGTAAACATAACTATCATTCATTAAAATAATTCTACTTTATTTTAATAAAAATATAAATCCATTACAACCATTACAACCATTAAGAAATTTAAGTTAATTAAGATTTTTAATATCCTTAACAAGCCTCAACTATCTTAATGGTTTAAAAAATAACAGTAACATTTTAATACAACTTTTTAAACTGTCTTAACATGTCCTAAAAAAATCATAAATCCGAAATAAGCTTTCCTCATTCTTCAATCAACTTTCCTTATCTTTGCGTTTCAAAAATTGTGACTATGGAAACTGTTTTAGACAATACATTACCGGTAGGAAAACCAAAATGGCTAAAGGTAAAACTACCTATTGGTCAAAAATATACTGAACTTCGTGGACTTGTAGATAAATACAGTTTGAATACTATTTGTACTTCTGGAAGTTGCCCAAACATGGGTGAATGCTGGGGAGAAGGCACAGCAACTTTTATGATTTTAGGTAATATTTGTACGCGTTCTTGTGGCTTTTGTGGCGTAAAAACAGGAAGACCTGAAACAGTAGATTGGGATGAACCTGAAAAAGTAGCACGCTCTATCAAAATAATGAATATTAAACATGCTGTTGTAACAAGTGTCGATAGAGACGATTTGAAAGATGGTGGTTCTATAATTTGGATTGAAACCGTAAAAGCCATACGAAGAATGAATCCAAACACTACTTTAGAAACTTTAATTCCTGATTTTCAAGGTATTGAAAGAAATATAGATCGAATTGTAGAAGCCAATCCCGAAGTGGTTTCGCATAATGTTGAAACCGTTCGAAGATTGACACGGGAAGTCCGTATTCAGGCCAAATACGACAGAAGTTTAGAAGTATTGCGCTATTTAAAAGAAAAAGGAATTAACAGAACCAAGTCAGGAATAATGCTGGGTTTAGGCGAAACGGAAGAAGAAGTAATTCAAACTTTACATGATTTGCGTAATGCAAATGTTGATGTGGTAACCATAGGTCAGTATTTACAACCTAGTAAAAAACATTTACCTGTAAAAGAATATATTACACCAGACCAATTTGCAAAATACGAAAAAATAGGTTTAGAATTGGGATTCAGATACGTAGAAAGCGGTGCTTTAGTTCGTTCTTCTTATAAAGCGGCAAAACATATATTATAAAAATTGAAAACCAGAATTGCAATTAACGGATTTGGAAGAATTGGAAGAAATTTATTTCGATTGCTTTTAAATCATCCTACAATTGAAGTTATTGCTATAAATGATATTGCAGACAACAGAACCATGTCGCATTTAATTAAATACGATAGTATTCATGGAGTTTTACCTTTAGATTGTTCTTATGATGACACTTCTATTTGGGTTGAGAGCAAGCAATATCAATTTTTTCACGAAAAAAATATTTCAAATCTCGATTGGAAATCATTAGACATTGATGTTGTTGTAGAATCGACTGGCAAGTATAAAACTTTTGATGACATCAACGCTCATGTATTGGCTGGAGCCAAAAAAGTTATACTTTCTGCACCTTCAGAAGTAGACACTATAAAAACAGTCGTTTTAGGTGTAAATGAAAACATCCTTGACGGAACAGAAACTATTATTTCCAACGCAAGCTGTACCACAAATAATGCTGCGCCTATGATTAAGGTTATTAGCGAACTATGTGGCATTGAGCAAGCGTATATTACTACGGTTCACTCTTACACTACAGATCAAAGTTTACACGATCAACCCCATAAGGATTTACGTAGAGCTAGAGGAGCAAGTCAATCTATTGTACCTACTACTACAGGTGCTGCAAAAGCATTGACAAAAATATTTCCTGAATTTGACGGAAAATTAGGAGGAAGCGGCATTCGTGTTCCGGTTCCAGACGGTTCACTTACGGATATTACATGTTACGTAAAACATGAAGTTTCTATCGAACAAATTAATGTTGCTTTTAAGAACGCTTCACAACATGAGTTAAAAGGAATATTAGCTTATACTGAAGACCCAATTGTATCTGTAGATATTATAGGAAACACTCACTCTTGTTTGTTTGACTCGCAATTAACATCTGTTATTGGTAAAATGGTTAAGGTAATTGGTTGGTACGATAACGAAATTGGATACTCATCTCGAATAATTGACTTAATTAATTTAACAGTAAAGAAATAATTTCATATATTTAAACCCTTGAAAAACAATTCTTAGCCATTCATGAGGTCTTATTTTATTTATTTTTTATTGTTCAGTACATTACTAACTGCTCAGAGGCAAAAGAAAAAAGCCATTGAAGTAGATAGTGTTTCATATTATGTTGAATTATCAAACTTTAATGTAAAAGTAAATAATTATAAATCATCTTTAGATTTTGCTCAAAAAGCTATTGACTTTGCACTAAATAAAAAAGATAATAAACAAGGGGCTAGATCTTACGCCGTTCTTGCATCATTGTATTTTGATTTAAAAAAATATGATGACGCCATAGAATCCTACACTAAATGTTTATCTTTTTACGATTTAATTGCGCCTTCAAGCGAGCAAGCCTACTCTTATTATAAATTAGGATTGTGTTATATGGAAAAAGGAGAGTTTCTTAAAGCAGAAACTTATTTTAATGATGCTCAAAGAATTTATACTGAAATTAAAATTCCAGACGCTGTTGAGTTATTAAATCTTCAAAAAGGAATTGTCTACAGTGCCAAAGGAAAATACAAATTGGCGACTCCAATATTTGATCAAATTATTGCCAAACCTGATTATTTAGACGTCTTTAAAACTAAAGCGGAAGCTTTATATCAACAAGGCTCTATTGAGTTAAAAAATAACAGAAAAAATTTAGCATTAAATTATTTGAATCGTGCTTATGACTTGAATGCAAAAGACAAGAATATTGAACAAAAATCGAAGATTTTACTTTCTTTAAGTATAGTTCACGAAAAATTACTCGACATTTTTAAATCTCATAAATATCTGAAAGAGCATATAAGAATGAAAGACAGTATTTCTTCGGTTAACAGTAAGAAAATTGGCACTGAAGATTATGCCAACTTCAAAGAAACGGAAAGAATGAAAACCATTGAACAAATGGACAAAGAATACAAAGAGCAACAAAAAGCAAATAAAGTAGCGAAGTTAATAAGCACCCTTGCTATTGCTTTAATAATTATTTTATCTCTTTTAAGCTTCTCACTATACAAGAACAATAACATAAAGAAAAAATCTAACTTATTGTTGAAAGAAAAAAATAATGAACTACAAATCGCCAAAGATAAAGCTGAAAAAGCTTCAAAGGCTAGAGCCGAGTTTCTTTCTACTGTAAGCCATGAATTAAGAACTCCATTGAATGCAATAAATGGAATTACTCATTTATTATTAGAAGAAAATCCGAAAGAATCTCAAATGAACTATTTAACTTCATTGAAATTTTCAGGTAATTATTTACTAACTTTTATTAATGAAATTTTAGAGATTAATAGAATCGAATCGAGTGCAATTGAAACAGAAAATCTTAATTTTAATTTAAAGCTTTTATTGGGCAACATTCAAAACTCTTTAAAAGAATTAGCATCTATTAACAACAATGCTTTTTCTGTTGAAATTGACGAAAACATCCCAGATTTTTTAATTGGAGACCCTACTAAACTATCTCAAATTTTTCTGAATTTGATAAATAATGCTTTAAAATTTACTAAAAACGGGGAGGTTAAAGTAATTCTTAGCTCTACAGAAACCAATGAAGAATTTACAGCAATTCACTTTGAAGTTATCGACACTGGAATAGGCATCCCTGAAGAAAAAATAGATTCCGTTTTTGATAGTTTTTCTCAAGGTTCTATTGAAATTAATCGTAAATATGGAGGTACAGGATTAGGATTAACAATTGTAAAAAAATTAGTTCATATTCTTGGCGGAAAAATCAAAGTAGAAAGCAAAGTGGGTAAAGGTTCTTCCTTTAAATTTGATTTGAGTTTTAAAATTGGAACTGATGAAAAAATTGTTGAAAAAGTTGCTGACTACGACGAGTCTATTCTTTATGATAAAAAAGTATTGCTGATTGAAGACAATAAAATCAATCAGATGATTACCAAAAAAATGGTAGAAAATAAAAGAATGTATTGTGTGGTTATAGACAACGGTGAAGATGCCATAGAGGCAGTAAAAAACAACAAATTCGATTTAGTATTAATGGATGTTCACTTACCAGGAATAAACGGAACGATAGCTACACAAACAATACGTACATTTGATAAAAAAACTTTAATTATAGCATTAACAGCTATTTCATTAAATGAAAATAGAGAAATGCTTTTATCCTATGGTATGAATGATGTTATTACAAAACCGTTTAATCCAGATGAGTTTTATAAAATTATAGCACAAAATCTTATGATTTAACTTGTTGGCTGTAATTTAATACTGCTCATAAATCGAATCTTGTCGATTTTTCTCAAAAAGTATTTTTTTTTTAAATAAATAAGAAAAAATAAACCATTAAGAAAGTTAAGTTGGTTAAATTATTGGGCTTAGTAAACTTAACTTTATTAATGGTTTAGAACTCTTTAATTTTTCATCTTTAATTTAAAAACCCACTAAATGAGTGTGGAGCTTTAATACTAGTATTTTTTTATAAGTTCTTTTATTAGGTTTCTAACATGTGGTTCAGCTTTTTTTGCAGCTTCTAAAACTTCAGCATGACTTACAGTTTCAATATTATCTTCATTGCCCATATCGGTTATTACAGAAAGTCCAAAAGTTTCCATTTCCATATGACGAGCTACAATCACTTCAGGAACGGTAGACATTCCTACGCAATCGGCACCTAATATTTTTACCATTTTATATTCGGCCAAAGTCTCGAAAGTAGGCCCTGACAATCCTAAATACACTCCATCATGAACAGTTATTGATAAAGCTTTAGCAATTTCTTTAGCTTTAAGAATCATATTCAAACTGTAAGGATCGCTCATATTTACAAATCGAGGTCCAAAACGTTCATCATTTTTGCCATTCAAAGGATGTTCTGGCATCATATTAATATGATCTTTAATTAATACGATTGAACCTACTTCATAATTATCATTTACTCCTCCAGAGGCATTAGAGACAATTAGTTTTTCGACACCTAAATATTTCATAACTCTAACAGGAAAAGTAACTTCTTTCATATCATATCCTTCATAAAAATGAAATCTTCCCTGCATAGCCATAACTTTTTTATCGCCAATAGTTCCAAAAACTAATGCGCCTTTATGTCCTTGTACTGTTGAAACTGGAAAATTAGGGATGTCAGAATAAGGTAATGTGTATTCTATATCAATATCATCTGTAAACCCTCCTAAACCAGAGCCTAAAATTACACCGTATTCTGGAGAGAATTGTGTTTGTGACTTTATATAACTAACGGTTTCTTGAACTTTTTCCCACATAATGACTAATTATTTTTATTTTATTATTAATTCTAAATGTATTTATAATGCAAATACTTTTCAAAAGTAGAAATTATAAAATAAAATAAAGCCGATTTTTGTAAAAAGAATAAGGACAACCCTTAAATACTTAATATAGTACAACAAACTTGCTATTTATTTGCTATATTTAGCAATATACTCAAACCTAATGTGAAACTTTTTTAGTGGTATAAAAATCGTTTATTGCAATTAACAATATATAATCAATTTAGTTCTCTTCAGCTAGGAATTTGTAATCATTTATATCAAAACTACAATTGTTTTTAAGGAAGGAACTATTTGTAATTACCCAATTATTAATAAGAGTATTTTTTTTAGCATTTACGTCATATAAAGTGTCATAAAAATTATTTTTTAAAGAATTATAAGTTCGAACCTGTTTATTGTAATCATCCATAGGAATAAAGGAGCTATCAATAACCATTTTACATTTTAATAATTGAAACTGTTCAGAAAATTGAAAAAAATTAATTGTGATTGGTAATAAAGTTAAGTCCTGATATAAGAAAAAATTAGAAAATAAAATATTGGCTGAATTTAAAGTTTCATCTATAAACTGATCTCTGTAAAGCTTAGTTTTTTGTAATGATTCATGGCAAATTTCAACAATTTTATTTTTACAAATATCAATATTTGGTAAATCTCTATTGTTTATTGCAAACATCAACTTTTCATCTAAAACATTTATTTTATAAAAAATTAAATTTTGATACGTATTGTATTCATAAATGTTCAATCCTGAATAAAACTTTATAGGAATGTTATATTGTTCACCAAATTCTTTTTTTACCTTTTCGTAATTTCTAAATTTCTGATATAATTTTTCAATATCTAATTCTTTAAGTCTGAAATTTTCTGTAATATCTTCAATACTTAGTAAACTTTGGCTTTTATAATCGTTAAAATCACTAGTCTTAGAGGTCATAAACACCGAAACAGCAGTATTTAATTCTATCATAGCATCTCGTAAACGTGTATCATTTTTAAACCCTTTATCATGTGTTTCTAAAACTTCATTTAATTTTAAAAGTTTATCAACGAGTTCTGTAGATGATTTGTTTACTCTATTTTCAGGAGATATAAGTGCGATAGTTTTAGAATATTCCATCATTGATGCATTAATGAAAGTTTCGTTTCTTCCAAAATCATTTACATAAGCAACAGCATTCCTGTAATTCTGAGAACTACAAAATGTTATTGGAAAGATTAGTAAGAAAGCTAAAGCTAACTTTTGAAAATTTAAATCGACTAAAAATAAATTTAGTTTCATAATTATACTTATTAATACTACTTTTTGAAATATTGATTCAAAAGTAAATAAAGAATATTTATAAAAATAATTTTTAAACGATTAAACACCTATTTAATCGATGAAATACATCTTTTTTTAAAATAAATAAGTATAGTATTACAAAATAATTAAAGGAAATAAGCGTAATTAAAAGATTATAGCTAAATTTATAATCAGATTACAATACTTTTAATTTTAAGTATGCAATAAATAGTTTAGATTGTGATTTTTAAATAATCACTTATAATTGAATCGAAAGTAGTTCTTTCAGAGATAAAAGAAGTTTTTATAGGTAGGTAAAAGAGCTGATTATTAGGGATACTATTTCTTAACCGCACATAATCTTTTTCTGTTGTTATTATTAAAGAACCTTTAGCTTTACTTTTTATTGTTAAAATATCAGAAGCAGTAAAATGATGATGATCCGGAAAAGTTAAAGAAGTATCATTTTGATTCTTTAAAAAATCGAAAAAAGATTTAGGCTTTGCAATTCCAGCAATCAATAATTTATTTAGATTCTTTATTTCACTTACTTGTTTTGATTCGTTTGCAGAATAAATACAATCATCATATTCAATAGAACTAAAAAAAACGGGGTTGTTTGAACCTAATTTTTTTCTAATTTCATCTCGCTCTAACTCTGAAATAACTTTAGGGCATTTCGTTACAATAATACAATTGGCTCTATTGGCTCCACTCCTACTTTCGCGTAAATTTCCGGTTGGTAAAATATAATCATTACAAAACAAATCATCATAGGCGGTTAAAAGAATATAAAATCCAGCTTTTACTTTTCGATGCTGAAAGGCATCATCTAGCAAAATAATATTAGGCTTATTTGGTAAAGATAGCAATTGTTCAATTCCGTTTTTTCTATCCGCATCAACAGTAACCTGAATTTTTGGAAACTTTCTATAAAACTGATACGGCTCATCTCCAAGAATAGCAGCCGTTGAAGTCTCATCAGCCAAAACAAATCCTTTCGATTCTCTCTTATAACCACGACTTAAAGTGGCAATTTTATAATTATCTGAAAGCAATCGGATTAAATATTCTATTTGTGGAGTTTTACCTGTTCCTCCAACACTTAAATTACCAACAGCAATTATGGGTAAGTCGAATGAATAGGATTTTAAAAAACCTTTATCATATAGAAAATTTCGGCATTGCATAATCCAACCGTATAAAACAGCAAATGGAAAGAGTATTTTTCGCAATAAAATCATTTTACGAAAGTATAATATTTTATCTTTGAAAGAAAAAATAATTTAAATCACCGTAATTGATTTACACAACTTGACATGAATCGTATTGCCATTAAATTAATCCTAATAATAGTTTTTTTAAGTCAATTTTCTTTTGCTCAAGAAAATCAAAACTCATTGGTGCTACAAACAATTTTAGAAACCTATTACAAAAATGAAAAGCCTGTATATAAGGGTCGAAGCCAATTGCTGTATTTATACTGCAATCAAGCAAACAACAACGAAGAATTAATTGAAGCCATAAAAGATAAAAAATTGCCACAAGAATTTATAAATGAAATTAGATCGAAAATTAATACTGATTTTGCTGAAAGAGATTGGTCAAACGAATTAAATTTCATTTATAATTTAGAAAAAAATACGCTAAAAACGAAAATAAATACTTGTGTTACGTTAGAAAAATATCAAGAAATATCAAAAAAATTAAACCTCAACAATCAACGTTTAATGATTATTAGCAAGCCATTTTACTTTTCTAAAAAAAATATTGCTCTAGTAAAAGTGGTGTTTTTTAGAAATATTGAACACAATAGTAGTTCTATTTTATTATTAGAAAAAATAAATGAAAAATGGATTATTAAGGAATATCTTAATTCATGGTCAACTTAAAAAAACTATAAAGTGATTAAAATAAAAGAAATTATTACTGAATTAGAGGCAATGGCGCCATTGGCATATGCCGAAGACTTTGATAATGTTGGTCTCCTAATTGGAAATCCTGAAACTCAAGCTAAAGGAGTTTTGGTGTGCCACGATGCATTAGAAAATGTGGTCGATGAAGCTATTGCAAAAAAATGCAATTTCATTGTTTGCTTCCACCCAATTATTTTTTCGGGACTAAAAAAAATTACTGGAAAAAATTATGTAGAACGTGTGGTGATGAAAGCCATTAAAAATGAAATTGCTATTTATGCTGTTCATACTGCTTTAGACAATCATAAAGAAGGTGTAAATAAAATATTTTGTGATGCTTTAGGTTTAACTAACACCAAAATTCTTGTTCCGAAGCCAAATTTTATTCGGAAATTAGTAACGTATACCATTCCAGAAAATGCTGAAGAAGTTCGAAATGCGCTCTTTGATGCTGGAGCAGGAACTATTGGAAATTACGAAAACTGTAGTTTTAATTCTCAGGGAATTGGGACCTACATGGGAAATGAACAAAGCAATCCTGAAATTGGAGAACGTTTTGAGTTTGTAGAGAATAAAGAAATAAAAATTGAAGTAACTTTCGAGAAACATTTAGAGAAAAAAATACTAAAAGCCTTGTTTAACAAGCACGTTTATGAAGAAGTGGCCTACGAAATATACGATTTGCAAAATTTAAATCAAAATATTGGTTTAGGAATGATTGGTGAATTAAAAACCGCTATGAATGAAAAAGATTTTCTACATTATGTAAAAGATAAGATGCAAGCCGAAGGAATTAGACATTCTCAATACACAGGCAAACCAGTAAAAAAGGTTGCCGTACTGGGAGGCTCAGGAAGTTTTGCCATAAAAAAAGCAATTTTAGCTGGAGCCGATGTTTTTTTAACTGCCGATTTAAAGTATCATAATTTTTATGAGGCTGAAAATCAGATACTTTTAGCTGATATTGGACATTTTGAAAGCGAACAGTATACAAAAAATTATATTGTTGATTTTCTTAGGAAAAAAATCCTTAATTTTGCAATCATTTTATCAGAAGAAAATACCAATCCTGTTAAGTACTTATAAATATTATGGCGAATACAAAAGAATTAAACGTTGAAGAAAAGTTAAGAGCATTGTATGATTTACAATTAATTGACACCCGAATTGACGAAATCAGAAATGTGAGAGGGGAACTGCCTTTAGAAGTAGAAGATTTAGAAGATGAAGTTGCTGGTTTAAGTTCAAGAAACGAGAAACTAAAACAAGATTTAGAAGTTATTGAAGAACAAATAAAAGCTAAAAAGAATGCTATTGAAGAGCATCAAACGGCTATAAAAAAGTATACTAAACAACAAGATACGGTTCGTAACAACAGAGAATTCAATTCGTTAACAAAAGAAGTGGAGTTTCAAGAATTGGAAATTCAATTGGCTGAAAAGCAAATCAAAGAAATGAAAGCTTCTATGGAGCATAAAAAGCAAGTCATTTCAGAATCTAAAGAAAGATTAGAAGCAAAATCAAGTCACTTGAAACATAAAAAAGCGGAGTTAAGCGATATTATGTCAGAAACTCAAAAGGAAGAATCTTTTTTATCTGAAAAATCAGCTGAATATGAAGCTCTTATTGAGGAACGATTATTAACTGCCTACAAAAGAATTAGAAGCAGTGTTCGTAACGGTTTAGCAGTAGTTTCTATAGAAAGAGGCGCTTCTGCAGGATCATTTTTTACTATTCCGCCACAAACTCAAGTAGAAATAGCGGGTAGAAAGAAAATCATTATTGATGAACATTCCGGAAGAATATTAGTAGACACTTCGCTTGCAGAAGAGGAAAAAGAAAAAATGGAAAAATTATTTTCTACATTTTAAAAATAGAGTCCCGCAAGTGTGGGACTTTTTTTTATGAAATCGCCACTAAATCAAGTTTGTTCCAAACAAACACAAATATGTAAAAGGCTATACCATATGTGCCCATTAACGAATGAAATTTACACATATGAAAAAAATCAAATATTTCATACTTGTTAAATCTATAGGTTTTTACCTTAATATTTTAAGTTATATAAATCCAAAAAAGGCTTCTGTAATTGCGTATCAATTATTTAGCGAACCACGTAAAGGAAAATTAACAAAGGAGAATTTACCTAAATTTTTACAAAATACAAGTACTGAAATTATAGAGTACAACAATCATCAAATTCAAATCTATAAATGGCTAGGTGATGACAATGTAATCTTATTAGTTCATGGTTGGGAAAGTAACGCTTCTCGATGGAAAAAAATGATGCCCTTTTTACATCAAACAGGAAGCACCATTATTGCAATTGATGCCCCTGCTCATGGACTCAGTAGCGGAAAAGAATTTAATGTGCCTCAATACACTGAATTTATTCATGCTACAATCCAAAAATACAATCCAAAAACAATAATCGCACACTCTATTGGAGGAGCAGCAAGTGCTTTTTATTTACACAAATATCCCAATTCAAACTTAGAAAAAATAGTTTTACTGGGAAGCCCTTCTGAAATGAAAATTATAATTGATAATTATATCAACTTATTGAGTCTGAATTCCAAAATTAGCCAGTATCTAAAAAAGCAATCTGAAGATCGATTTAATGTTAAAATCGATACCTTTTCGGTTCATCTATTTTCAAAAAACTTTTCTCAAAAAGCATATATTGCTCACGACAGTCACGATAAAATTGTAAATGTAAATGAAGGAATAAAAATTTCAAAAACATGGACAAACGCAATATATCACGAAACGCAAGGCTTAGGACATAGTCTACATGACGAAAAACTCTATACTCAAATTACTGCTTTTCTATTAGAAGCATAATTTTAAGGCATTTCTAAAATTGCTTCTTCCTGCTGTCCGTTACAATCTGCACTTGTTTGTAAAACAAGTACAGGATTTCCGCTTCCATCAGGGCTATAAACCAGTTATAGGAATTTATACCATTTTATAATTAACAAATTTATGCACGAACTTTACAAACAGACAACCTAAATACCTATTTTTGCGTTATGGAAGAAAATCTAAAACGTCTCAATAAATTCATCGGAGAAACAGGCTTTTGCTCTCGTCGTGAAGCCGACAAAATTATTGAAGAAGGTCGTGTCACCATCAACGGAGTGGTGCCTGAATTAGGAACCAAAGTTTCTCCCGATGATGAAGTGCGCATAGATGGCAAATTAATTCGAGAAAAAAGAGAAAAACCCATTTATCTTGCTTTCAATAAACCTGTTGGTATCGAATGCACCACCAATTTAGAAGTTCGCAATAATATAGTCGATTACATCAATTATCCAACACGTATTTTCCCTATTGGTCGATTAGACAAAGCCAGTGAGGGTTTGATTTTTATGACCAATGATGGTGATATTGTCAATAAAATTCTTCGTGCCAGAAACAACCACGAAAAAGAATATACCGTTACGGTCAACAAATTAATTACAGACCGTTTTATTGAAAAAATGAGTAATGGCATTCCTATTTTAGATACGGTTACCCGAAAATGCAAAGTAGAAAAAATCAGTTCAAGCACTTTTAAAATCATCTTGACGCAAGGTTTAAACCGTCAAATTCGTAGAATGTGTGAGTATTTGGGTTATGAAGTTACAGCATTGAAACGCATTCGAATTATCAATATTTCATTAGACGTTCCTGTAGGTCGCTATCGTGATTTGACAGATGCTGAAATCAAAGAACTGAACCAACTCATCGAACCTTCGAGTAAAACTGAAGAAGCCAGTTTACCAAAAGCGGAACCTATAAAACGTAGAACAGAATTTATTAAAAGAGACGATCCTAGATATAAGAAAAAAGGAGATTATTAAAATTTCTGAATTATTATAAAATAAAAACCCAAGCCTTTTCGTCTTGGGTTTTACGTAAATCTAATAGTTCTTTACTTTCTACTTCTAATTTTTCGTGCCAAAAGTGTGTTTTTCAATAACATTGCAATCGTCATTGGTCCTACTCCACCGGGAACTGGCGTAATAAAGGAAGATTTCTTGCTTACACTTTCAAAATCAACATCGCCAGTAATAACATATCCTTTTGGGTGCGAAGCATCTTCAACTCTCGTGATTCCCACATCAATTACGACTACTCCATCTTTTACCATATCGGCTTTTAGATAATTAGGAACTCCAAGTGCTGTGATGATAATATCCGCATTTTTGGTGTATTCTTCAATATTTTTGGTTCTGCTGTGAGTTAATGTTACGGTTGAATCTCCGGGATACCCTTTACGGCTCATCAAGATACTCATTGGTCGTCCTACAATGTGACTACGTCCTATAACTACAGTATGTTTACCTGAGGTTTCAACTTTATATCGTTCTAACAATTCCATTATTCCAAAAGGAGTTGCAGGTAAAAATGTTTCCATTTCTAAAGCCATTTTTCCAAAATTAGCTGGATGAAATCCATCGACATCTTTTTCAGGATCAATAGCCATTAAGATTTTCTCTTCGTTGATGTGTTTGGGTAATGGCAACTGAACAATATAGCCATCTAAATCGTCATCTTCATTCAACTCCTTAATTTTGTCTAGTAATTCTTCCTCAGAAATATTTTCTGGCAAAGCAACTAGTGTAGACTCGAAACCAATTTGTTGACATGATTTTACTTTGCTTCCTACATAAGTCAAACTGGCTCCGTTGGTACCAACAATAACTGCTGCTAAATGAGGTACTTTTTGGCCGTTGGCTTTCATTCTTTGAACTTCGGCTGCGATTTCGTTTTTTATATCTTCAGAAGTTTTTTTTCCGTCTAGTAGTTGCATTTTTTTTTTTTAAGTTTAAAGTTTCAGGTTTCAACAACTTGACTCAAGCCAGAACGGCGAACAGACGAAGTAAACCTGAAACTTGGAATAAAATTTATCTCATTCCTGGCATTCCACCTTTCATACCACTCATCATTTTCATCATGTTTTTTCCACCAGGGCCTTGCATCATTTTCATCATCTTACTCATTTGGTCAAATTGTTTCATCAATTGGTTGACTTCTTCAATTTTTCTTCCAGAGCCTTTTGCTATTCTATTTTTTCTTTTTACATCAATTATAGCAGGCTTACTTCTTTCAATAGGAGTCATAGAATGGATAATTGCTTCAATATGTTTGAAAGCATCATCTTCTATTTCAACATCTTTCATTGCCTTTGAAGCTCCAGGTATCATCCCTACCAAGTCCTTCATATTTCCCATTTTCTTAACCTGTTGAATTTGAGAAAGAAAATCATCAAAACCAAATTCGTTTTTGGCAATTTTCTTTTGAATTTTTCTAGCTTCCTCTTCGTTGAATTGCTCTTGTGCTCTTTCTACTAATGACACAACGTCTCCCATTCCTAGAATTCGCTCTGCCATACGAGAAGGATAAAACACATCTATAGCATCCATTTTTTCTCCAGTTCCAACAAACTTAATCGGTTTGTTTACTACCGACTTAATAGAAATGGCCGCTCCACCTCGAGTATCTCCATCTAATTTTGTAAGGATTACTCCGTCAAAATTTAATCTTTCGTTAAAAGCTTTTGCCGTATTTACCGCATCTTGACCCGTCATAGCATCAACAACAAATAAAGTCTCGTGTGGTTGAATAGCTTTATGAACATTAGCAATTTCGGTCATCATCTCCTCATCTACAGCAAGACGACCAGCAGTATCTACAATAACTACATTATACCCTTTTTCTTTGGCATATTTTATAGCGTTAACTGAGATTTCAACAGGATTGTTATTCCCTAACTCTGAATAAACCTCAACTCCTATTTGATCTCCAACTACGTGTAATTGATTGATAGCAGCAGGACGATAGACATCGCAAGCTACTAAAAGCGGATTTTTATTCTTTTTTGTTTTTAGGAAATTAGCCAATTTTCCTGAAAAAGTAGTTTTACCAGAACCTTGTAATCCTGACATTAAAATAACGGTTGGGTTTCCAGAAAGATTAACTCCTGAAACATCGCCACCCATTAATTCTGTTAGTTCGTCTTTTACAATTTTAACTAAAAGTTGTCCTGGTTGAAGCGTGGTTAATACATCTTGACCAATCGCTTTTTCTTTTACTTTGGTTGTAAAATCTTTAGCTGTTTTAAAATTAACATCGGCGTCTAGCAAAGCACGACGTACTTCCTTTAATGTATCGGCTACGTTAACTTCAGTTATTTTTCCGTGGCCTTTTAGAATATGAAAGGCTTTATCTAATTTATCGCTTAAATTATTGAACATAATTTTTTATTTATTGAAGGGCAAATTTAAGCATTTGATTTTTAAGTTTGAAAGTTATTGTAAATAAAAACCCTGAAAATTATATAACTATTCCCTATAATTATGTAACGTATACTTTGATATCTTTTTTGAGCTTTGTATTTCAAAGTGGATGAAATTTAAGCTTAAAATATTTTGAATAATTTATTTTTTTAGAGGTAGGGTTTCCTTTCTTTTGAATGTTTTACAATAAATGATCGATGAAAAGCAATTTAAAGTTCGATTCAACGTTAATCTAAACTAAAATCCTTTTTTTCCCAAACTAAGAAATTAACCTAACTTATGAAAAATACGAACCTTTTTTTAATCTCCATTGTGTTTATTATCAATAGTTTTATTTTGTTTTCACAAGAAAAAAATGTGTTTGATATTGCAAGAAAAGGAACACTAATTGAAATTGAAACAATTTATAAAAAGAATCCATCTATTGTAAATACTGTCGACGAAAGAAAATCAAGTCCGTTAATTTTAGCTTGCTACAGAGCTAATGTACCTGTTGCGTTGTTTCTTGCTGATAAAGTTGCCGATTTAAATTACAATTCAGGAATGGGTTCAGCCTTAATGGCAGCTGTAATGTCGGGAAATATTGAAATAGTAGAAAAATTGATTGCTGTTAAAGCCGATTTAAACCAATTTGATTCACAAGGAAAAACAGCATTAATTTATGCCGTTTTCTTTAATAAAAATGATATTGCTAAACTTTTAATTCATGCTGGCGCTGCAAAAAATCAGAAAGATAGTGATGGAAAAACCGCACTTGATTTTGCAAATTTTAATAAAAACACCGAATTAATAATTCTTTTAGATCAATAAAAAATTACAAACCCAAAAATTTAAAAAAATGAAAAAATCTTACCTACTATTAGCAACTTTGGCATTAATGAATATTTCATTTGCTCAAACAAAATCTTCTGGAGTGGTTACTCTGAAAACGGGAACCAACTTAATGACCATTAAAATTGATTTAAATCAAACTACTTCAACAGCTACAATCACTTTGGTTGGTCCTT
The DNA here is from genome assembly GCF_042677265.1 of Flavobacterium myungsuense. Lineage (NCBI taxonomy): Bacteria > Pseudomonadati > Bacteroidota > Flavobacteriia > Flavobacteriales > Flavobacteriaceae > Flavobacterium > Flavobacterium myungsuense. The sequence goes on from NZ_JBHTIZ010000005.1 coordinate 166,343, forward strand.
CGACAAGATGGTTTACTATTGGGTTTAATGCAACTACTATGGCTTCAAATACTGATTGTTTTACTTCTTCAGGAACAACACTTTTAGATCAATACCTTCCCGGAGGTCATCAGGAAGCTAATGATGATACGACTAATAATTTAACAGTTGTTAGTAATGCCGTAAGTGGAACTTCTAGAACAATCGTAGCAACACGAAAATTTAATACAAATGATAGCGAAGATTATACTTTTAACTTTGCTTCAAACTCACTAAACATCATTTGGGCTTATGGCCCTTCAAACACGATTGATCCTACTGTTGAGCATTCTTCTTTTGGAACAAAAGGTCTTACTTTTGCTACGTTAGGAACTGAGAACTTTTCTTCTTTAGAAAAATTGAATATTTATCCAAATCCATCAAACGGAATATTTACCATTACTAAAAACAGTACTACTCAAATTTCTAAAATTAAAATTTTTGATACCAATGCAAAATTGTTAAAAGAAATTGAATCAGATACAAATAACCAAGAAAATGCTGTAGATTTATCGAGTTTTACTAAAGGAATATATTTTATAGAAATATCCAACAACGAAGACAAAGTTATCAAGAAAATAATACTGAAATAAATGAAAAAAACTATAATTATCACATCGTTGGTAATCATTTTGCTATTAGGTCTTTTTACTTATCAATATGTAATGCATGGTGGCGCTAGGGATTTATCAACTGAGAAGGCTGAATTTACTCTTTCCTCTAAAGCCATTCTTGATGAGTTTACAACCAATCAAGAATTATCTAACAAAAAATATTTAGAAAAAGCTGTCGCCGTAAAAGGAACTATAACTGATGTAAACTCAACCCAAATAATAGTTGACAACGCTATAATTTGTATATTAAAAAATCCGAATACTACTTTAGTTAAAAATCAAACCGTAACTGTAAAAGGAAGAGTAGTTGGATTTGATGATTTAATGGGAGAATTAAAATTAGATCAATGTTTTTGTAATTAATAAAGAATAGAATATGAAAATTAAAAACCTTTTTACACTTGCTTTTGTCTTTTTTGGATTGGCTTTAGCCACAGCCCAAGATGACTTGTTAAACCAACTTGACTCTGTAAAATCTGACAAGAAAGAAATAGAAATTGCTACTTTCAAGGGATTGCAAATATGCAATATGCAATCAACAAAATTACCCGTAAAAGGCGAATTTTATTTTCTAGTTTCACATCGATTTGGAGATTTAACAGAAGGAATTAATAATTTCTTTGGCTTAGACAATGCATTAACAAAAATTGGAGGAATTTATGGTGTTGCCAATTGGCTTTCTGTTGGAGCCTCAAGACATACCTATCGCAAAACCTATGAATTAGCTGCAAAATACAAATTAGCCAATCAAGAAGTTGACGGATTTCCTATTACCATTGTGGGATACAATACCATGGATATTGATAGCGAACTAAAAAAAGACGAATCCTTGCCAGGATTGAAATCTAATCACAGATTTGCTTATACAACGCAACTGCTAGTTTCTAGAAAATTCTCAGATTCGTTTTCATTTCAATTAGCGCCTATTTTTGTTCATAAAAATTTATATGACGGGATTTTAGACCAAGAAAACACATTATTGTTGGCCGCTGGAGCTAGATATAAATTATCGAAAAGATTGAGTTTAAATTTAGAATATGCTGGGAGAGTAAATTTACCGGATGAATTTAAATCACCATACAGCAACCCACTAACTATAGGCTTAGATATTGAAACTGGCGGACATGTTTTTCAAATGGTATTCTCTAATTGTCAGCCTATGAATGATGTAGCCATTTTTACCAACGCGGCAGGTGATTGGAATGGTGGTAGCGTTTATTTTGGATTTAATATGTACAGAGTTTTTTAAAAAATATAGATATGAAAAAAATAAAAATTTTATCAAAAGCAATACTTACACTAGTAATTCTTTGCTTTCTTGTGGCTAATTCAGTAACGTCTTGCGACTCTACTTCGTATCAAGATATATCAGCTGTTGTTACCGACCCTACCTATTCGAAAAATATTGAATCCGTTATAACAACAAAATGTGCAGGTTGTCATTCTACAGGAGGTACATATCCTCCCTTAGAAAACTATGACCAAGTAAAAGAAGCTACATATGACGGAAATTTATTATGTAGAATAAATGGAGTGTGTGGAAAAATTATGCCAACAAGTGGTAAAATGCCACAAGCTACAATAGACATGATACAATTGTGGGCTACAAAAGATTTTCCAAAATAATATATTATAAATATGAAAAAAGTTGCACTCTTAACCATTTGTTTTTTTGTTGTAAGTCTTGTGTTTTCTCAGAAAATGATTACCCGATCTGGAGAAATCAAGTTTGATGCATCGATGCCTGACCTAGTAGAAATAGCTGCAACAAACAATACTGTATCTTGTATTTTTGATGAAGCTACTGGCGATTTTGTTGCTTTAGCTTTAATTAAAGCATTTAAATTTAAAGCGCCATTGATGGAAGAACATTTTAATGAAAATTATATGGAATCTTCGAAATTTCCTAAAGCTACTTTTAAAGGTAAGGTTTTAAATTTTTCGGCTTCAAAATTATCAGCAACAAAAACTAGTTATGATATAGAAGGAGATTTGACGATTCATGGCGTAACTAAAAAAATTAAAACTAAAATCAGTCTTATATTAAATGCTAGAAAAATTACTGCTACTAGTGCCTTTTCGGTAAAAGCTGCCGATTATAAAATAGATATTCCAAATTTAGTTAAAGAAAAATTTGCAGAGAATATTAAAATTACTTTAAACTTTGTGCTAGAAGAAAAATAAAGTCATATATTTTGTTACAAAAAACAACCGTCTGAAGAGTAAAACTTTTAGACGGTTTTTTTTACAATTTATTTAAATACAGATAATGTGGCTCAGAGTCTTCGCTTTTTAATCGAATATTTGTTGAATTAAACTCAATTACTTTCCAATCCTCATCTAATTCATCGAGAATATCTTCTGAAAAAGTCATATTTAACTTTTTTATTCCATCATCTGAATATGAATTCCAAGTGCCATTAATTGTGGTGCTATTTTTAATTAAAGATACATATCCATTCGATAAAAAAGTAAAATTATACCCTTCAAATTCGTTTGTTTTATCGTCATCTTTATCTAAAAAATAGGAAATATACCAAGTTCCCTTACTTATTATACTTGATATATCTTTATTTTCAACAGAGGGTATTTCGCATTTGATAATTTCATTAACAATGCTACTTTTCAATTCACTATTGTTATTTACCTCTATTGTTTTTCCGTCAATTTTAGATGTCATTGCTATTGGAAAATCAAGTGCAAAAAAATCGGTCTCTTTTAAATTGTAAACAAAATTATATAATTGAGAATTATTTTGAATTGTATATGTTTTTGCTTGTTGACTATTACTGTCATAAGAATTAATAGCTATTGGAAAATTAAAATCAATACAATCTATCTCTGTATAATCGTAATATTGACCGTAACTATCTAATAACTTTTCTAATTCAACTTCGTTATTTAATTTTTGTGTACTATAGTTTCTAAAAACAATAGTTATGGGAAATACAAAATTAATTTTATCGTCATCATTTGAATATTTGTCTATAATACTAGTAACTAATGCATAATCATCTTGAGATGAAACCTCTATTCTATTATAATTGACGATAACCGATACGGGCAATTGAACACTACAATAACTAGTACCATCTAAAACATTATCAATTGCAGTTGGATATTGTGAAACTCTAGAAAGTAAAGAAGTAAGTGGAACAAATTTAGTTAAACTCGTACTAGAAACCCTAATTTCGTTTTCATCATCATTTTGACAAGAAAACACAAATAGGATTAATAATGTAATTATTACAAATTGGTAAATTTTCATAGTATTATTGTTGACAGCAACCATAAAACAAATTTGAACAAAAAAACCCTAACTACAATTATTTTTTTTAACTTCACACTCTATGAAATTTATAATTAGCAATGTATAAACCAAAATCTATTGGTATTTGTGAAGAAATCGCTTTTTCAAACTTTTTCAAAAGCAATGTTAAGTTATTACGAAATTACTTGTACTTTAAATTTGGAAATGAAGAACAAGCAAATGATATGACCCAAGAGGCATTTATTAAATTATGGGAAAAATGTTCTGAAGTTCCTATAGAAAAAGCCAAATCATTTCTATATACAGTTGCCAATAACAATACATTAAATCAGATAGCTCATAAAAAAGTAGTTTTGAGTTACGCCAAAAATAATGTCAATTCAGACAAAACAAATGTTAATCCAGAGTTCATACTTGAAGAAGAACAATTTAAAGTTAAATTAGAAAAAGCCATATCAAATCTAACAGAAGCCCAAAGAACCGCATTTCTTTTGCATCGAATTGAAGGAAAAAAGTATAGCGAAATTGCAGAAATAATAGGCATTAGCGTTAAAGCAGTAGAAAAAAGAATTCATGGCGCATTAGTATATTTAAGAAATGAAATAGAACAAATTAAGTAGGGTTTTTAGCTATTAATATGTTTACATACAAATGAAAAAAGCATGAAAGAAAATTACAATTTAGCAAAATGGTTGGCTGGAGAAATGACTCAAAATGAGCTAGATGAATTCAAAAAAACACCAGAATACAATACCTACTCTAAAATTGAAACCTATTCTAGTCAATTAAAGGCTCCTCTTTTTGAGGAAAGCCAACTTTATAAAAATATTTTAGAAAACAATAAAACAAAAACTATTCCTTTGTTTAGAAATTGGGTATTTAAAATTGCAGCAATTGTTATCCTTTTTATTGGCGTTACATTTGTTATGCGAAACTTTGTTACAGAAACCAAAAGTGCTACTAATGGAAAAAAGACTACCTTTACTTTACCAGATAATTCAGAAGTGATTTTGAACTCTGACTCAGAAATAGATTATAAAAAATGGAATTGGTCAGAAAACAGAAATTTATTTTTAAAAGGTGAAGCGTTTTTTAAAGTCGCAAAAGGCAAACGTTTCGAGGTAACAACTCCATTAGGAAAAGTAACTGTTTTAGGAACTCAATTTGATGTAAAAGTCAGAAAAAACAGATTTGATGTTACCTGTTTTACAGGAAAAGTAAAAGTAAATTATAAGCACAAAGAAATCATATTAACTCCAGGAAAATCAGTAACCTTTGATAATGAGTTGCAAATTAACTCAATAGTAGCTCATACCAAACCAGACTGGCTAGACAATAAAATTGCTTTTAAAAAAGAAAGTTTAAAGTATTTAATAGATGAAATTCAGAGGCAATACGATGTGAATATTGAAATAAGAACCAATCATCCTGACGAACTATTTACGGGAAAAATACCAACTGACAATTTAGACATTGCACTAGAAATTATTGCAACAGCCTATCATTTCAAAACTATGAAAGTAACTTCTAATAAAATAATTTTTGAGGAAAAATAGATGTTTTTTTTAAAACGTAATTGTTTGTTGTTTGTTTGCTTTGTTTTAGCCTTGAGTAGTAATGCACAAGACAAAAACAAAGCGATTCCTTTAAAAATTATCTTTCAAACTATTGAAAAACAACATCATGTGATATTTAATTTTATAGATAGTGAAATTAATACCATTAGTATTTTAGCTCCTAAAAGCAATTTATCATTAAATGAAAAAATAAAATATCTACAAAAGAAAACCAACCTCTCTTTTGACAACATAGACAATGAATTTATCACTGTTTTTTATAAAAAAAAACCTGAATTAATAAAAGTTTGTGGCTATGTTTTTAGTAAAAACGAAAAAATTCCAATTGAAAATGCAAATATTCATTTTAACAATGGGTATAATACTATAACCGATAAAAATGGCTATTTTGAACTACAAAAACAGAATTCAAATGAAATTGTAATTAGTTACATTGGCTATACAACACAAAAAATAATTTTCAAAGACATTCAAGATAAAAATTGTATAACTCTTTTTTTAGAGCAAGAAATAGCAACATTAGCTGATATTACAACCAATCATTATTTAACATCAGGAATTGTCAAAACTACAGATGGCACTTTTGAAATGAAACCTAAAAAACTCGGAATTTTACCAGGTTTAATTGAAGCAGATGTGTTACAAGCTATGCAACAAATACCTGGGATAAATAGTGCCGATGAAAGTGTTGCCAGTATTAATGTTAGAGGCGGTACACACGATCAAAATTTATTTTTATGGAATGGAATAAAAATGTATCAAACTGGACATTTTTTTGGCTTAATATCAGCTTTTAATCCAAATTTAGCGCATACCGTATCTATTTATAAAAACGGAAGCTCCGCATTTTATGGCGAAAGTGTTTCTAGTGTTGTTGACATATCGTCTAACCCAAATGATTTTGAAAAAAACAGCTTTAGTGCAGCTATAAATATGATAAACGCCGATATCTATTCTAAGTTTAAAATTAATACTAAAGGATTTATAGAAATTTCAGCACGTAGATCCATAACAGATTTAGTTCAGACTCCTACTTATCAAGAATATTTTAATAAAGCATTTCAAAATACTAACATCATTAATAATTCTAATTCAATAAATACTAATTATTCTGATGATAGCTCTTTCTTTTTTTATGATACAACGCTCAAATATTCACAAAAAATAGGACAAAAAAATCATCTTATATTTGATTTTATTGTTATAAATGATAAGATAAATATATTCCAATCTAATTTATTAAATAAGTTAATTCAATCTGAGAAAAACACTTTGTATCAAAACAACATTGGAGGAAATCTTTCTTGGAAAAGATTTTGGAATAAAACTAACAGTAGTATTTTAAATGTATATTCATCATCTTATGAGCTCGATGCACAGCAAAATAAAATTGAAACAAATCAGAATGTAAAACAAGAGAATGAGGTTTTAGATATTGGCATTAAAATTGAAAATTTGCATAAAATAAGTTCTAAATTTAGTTTCAAGAATGGGTATCAATTTAATGAAATCAGCACTATAAATCTAGATGTTGTAAATAATCCCCAATTTTATAGAAAAACGAAAAATGTGCTACGAAGTCACGCAATTATCGTTGAAGGAAAATTTAATGATTCTATTTCCAAAATACGAATTAATTCAGGATTACGATTGAACTATATTGAGCAATTTAATACTTATATTTTTGAACCGAGATTGCAATTTAATTACGGAATTACAAATAATATTAATCTAGAAATTTTAGGTGAATATAAAAGTCAAAACTCCTTTCAAGTAATTGATTTACAAAAAGATTATTTTGGAATTGAAAAAAGAAGATGGATTTTAGCCAATAGCACTTCAATTCCTATTCAGAAAAGCAAACAAGTAGCAGTAAGCTTTTCCTATACAAAGAATAATTGGTTATTGAGTATCGAGAATTTTTATAAAAAAGTAACAGGAATTAACAGTTCTGGGCAAGGGTTTCAAAATCAATTGGAATTTATAAAAATTAATGGCGAATATACCGTAATAGGAACCGAAATAGTTTTACAAAAGAAAGTAAATCACTTTATCTCCTGGATAAGTTATACTTATAATGATAATAATTATTATTTTCCAAAATTTGAAGTACCCGTTTTTTCAAATAATTTCGAACTCGATCATGCGGTATCATGGGCAGGAATCTATGAAAAAGAGAATTTAAAATTGGCTTTAGGTTCAAAATGGTATTCAGGAAGACCAGGAACTTCAATTCAATCGGATGTTTTAGACATTTCAAATCCTATTATAGACTATAACTTACCTAATAACAATCATTTAAACTCTTTTCTTCAAGTTAATTTTTCGACAACTTATAAATGGAAAGACAGTAAAGAAACCCAATACAGAATAGGTTTTTCAGTTTTAAATTTATTGAACAAACAAAATGAAATAAACGAATTTTATAGAGTAAATACTGAACAAAATACTACTGAAAAAGTGAAAACATTCGCCCTACAAAGAACACCAAATGTAAGTTTTAGAGTCAATTTTTAAAATTACATTCTCTCAGGGACTTCAATCCCTAATAATGAAAATGCTGAACGTATCGTATCGCTCACTTTTTTAGAGAGTTGCACTCTAAATGTTTTTTTGATACTATCTTCTTCTCCTAATATAGAAACCGTTTGGTAAAACGAGTTGTACTCCTTTACTAAATCATACGTATAATTGGCAATTAATGCTGGGCTATGATTTTGGGCAGCGTTTTGAATTATCTCAGGATATAATTCTAATTGTTTGATTAATTCTTTCTCTTTTTGATGCAATACTAGATCATCAATGATAACTTCTAAATCAAAATCGGCTTTTCGAAGAATAGATTGGATTCTAGCATAGGTATATTGAATAAAAGGCCCTGTATTTCCAGCAAAATCAACAGATTCTTCAGGATTAAAAAGGATTCTCTTTTTAGGATCGACTTTTAAAATGTAATATTTTAGTGCGCCAAGACCAATAATTGTGTATAATTTTGCTTTTTCTTCGTCAGAATAGCCTTCCAATTTACCAAGTTCCTCAGACAATTCTTTTGCCGTTTGAACCATATCTTCCATTAAATCGTCGGCATCAACGACAGTTCCTTCACGTGATTTCATTTTTCCTGATGGTAAATCGACCATTCCGTAGGAAAGATGGAATAAGTTTTTAGACCAATCAAATCCTAGCTTTTTCAAAATTAAAAACAACACTTTAAAGTGATAATCCTGTTCGTTTCCTACTGTATAGACCATTCCTCCAACATCGGGAAAATCTTTTACTCGTTGAATTGCTGTGCCAATATCTTGTGTCATATAAACCGCTGTTCCGTCTGAACGAAGGACAATTTTTCTATCTAAACCGTCTTCTGTTAAATCAATCCAAACTGAACCATCCGGATCTTTTTCGAAAACGCCTTTCTCTAGACCAATTTGTACGACATCTTTTCCTAATAAATAGGTATCACTTTCGTAATAATAGGTATCAAAATCTACACCCAGGTTTTTATAAGTGATAGCAAAACCATCATATACCCATTGATTCATGGTTTTCCAGAGTTGCACTACTTTTTCATCACCAGCTTCCCAATCTAGAAGCATTTTTTGAGCTTCTATAATAATAGGCGCTTGTTTTTTAGCCTCATCTTCAGTTTTTCCTTCTAAAATTAATTGATTGATTTGATCTTTATATGCTTTATCAAATGCAACATAATATTTACCTACTAACTTATCGCCTTTTAAACCAGAACTTTGAGGAGTTTCTCCGTTTCCAAATTTTTGCCAAGCTAACATCGATTTGCAAATATGAATTCCTCTATCATTAATAATTTGGGTTTTATAAACTTTTTTTCCAGAGGCTTTAATTATTGCTGCAACTGAATACCCTAAAAGATTATTTCTAACATGACCTAAATGCAGTGGTTTATTAGTATTAGGCGATGAATATTCAACCATAACTGCCTTATCATTTTGATTAGGAGTTACAAATCCATACTGCAAGTCTTGTTTTATTTCATTAAAAAATTTTAAATAATACTTATCTGAAATTACAATATTCAAAAAACCAGAAACAACATTAAAATGCACTACTTCACTAGTATTTTCTACTAAATAATTTCCTAATTTATTTCCTATTTCAACTGGATTACTCTTGATTTGTTTTAAAAGTGGAAACAAAACCATAGTGATATCGCCTTCAAATTCTTTACGTGTAGATTGAAATTCTATATTTTCTATGCTCACATCAAATAAAGAAGCGATCGCATTTTGTATATGTGGAAAAAGAATTTTTGATAATGACATTGTAGTTAAATTATGATTTTTAAGTCTGCAAATGTAAACATATATAAAGCAATCTAAAAATAGAATTTGGTTCTTAAAATAATCTCAAATGCCTTTTGGCTATTAATACTATTTTACTATTCTCTTTTTATAGTAATTGTCATTGATAAAAGCATTATATGAAATTATATTTTTGTAAGTTTTTTACACGTAATTTATTAAATATTATGCATTTCATCGATTATATTTGCATTTTGACGATAAAATTAAAATATTTGTCAAGTCAAAAAAACAGTACTAGAATTAAATTTAAGTTATTATGAAAAAAATAATACTCTTCTTCCTCTTAGTGATTAGTGGAAATTGTTTTTCACAAGCAATTACTGTTAATACTGACACTTATACTGTGCCACAATTAGTAAATACAGTATTAATTAACTCTTCATGTGTTTCTGCGTCGAATATATCATCAAGTACTGGTACAAATTTTGGATCTTTTAACGGGATAGGATATTTTACTAATACTAATCCAAAATTTCCAATGAAATCTGGAGTAATTCTAAGTACTGGTGCTGTAACTAGTGCTGTAGGTCCCAATAAATCTGAATTAAATGAAGGAGCTGTAAATTGGCCGGGAGATTCTGATTTAGAAAATACATTAATACAATCAGGTATTTCAATGAAATCAACTAATGCAACAGTTTTAGAATTTGATTTCACACCACTATCTCCCGCTTTTAGTTTTCAATTCCTTTTTGCTTCGGAAGAATATGGAAATTTTCAATGTCAGTTTTCTGATGCATTTGCCTTTTTATTAACTGATATGAGTACTGGAATTACTACAAACCTAGCAGTAGTTCCAAATACAAACCAGCCTATATCGGTTATCACTATAAGAGATTACTTATACAACTCTTCTTGTCCGTCAGCAAATGTGGAATATTTTGGAAGTTTTAATGGAGATTCTGCTGCTAACGGATCTGCAACTAACTTTAATGGACAAACCAAATTATTAAATGCGTCAGCACTATTAAAACCGAATACCCCATATCATATTAAGTTAGTTATTGCAGACCGAACCGATGCAGGGTCAGATTCAGCCATATTTATTGCTTCTGATACATTTAATATAGGGCAAGATGTTTTAGGGCAAGATTTAACAATTGCTAACAAATCTGCAATTTGCTTTGGAGACACTAAAACTATAAATACAAATCTTAGCCCATTAGAATACAATTTCAAATGGACAAGAAACGGAACTGTAATTCCTGGAAAAACCACAGAATCATTAACTGTTGATAGAGGCGGAGTTTACGGAGTTACTTATGAAAAAAAATCGAAAAGTTGCGAAGCAATAACTGATTTAGTTACTGTTGAATTTTATCCACAAATTGTAACTAGAAACCCTGTTAATTTAGTTAAATGCGATACAGGGGCTGCAACTTACTTATATGATTTATCTTTAAATACTGGAACTATTAAAACAGGATTAAATCCATTAACAGAAGTTAGTTATCACAAAAGCATTTCTGATGCAACTTCTTCTTTAGATGCATTACCATCAATTTATAATGGTACACCTGGTGAAACTGTATTTGTAAGAATTAAAAATCATAATAATCCTTGTTTTATTGTAAAATCGTTTAGATTATTAACAAGTCCTGCTCCTAGTGCAAAACAACCAGATGACATGTATGAATGTGCTCGAGAAATTGGTTCAAATAGAGCAATTTTTAGACTCAATAAACAAAATATTTACATACTAAACGGACAGTCGACAACTTTATACAAAGTAAACTACTATTTTTCTCAGGAAAATGCAAATAAAGAAGTTAATCCTATCAATTTTAATCAAGAAATATTAGTAGATAATACAACAATTTATGCTAGAGTAGATAATGTAAACGACAACACATGCTATACTTCTACAAGTTTTAAAGTATTTGTAAAAGATTTACCATCAGTAGATAAACTAGAAAATGTAATAGCATGTACAAGTTATACTTTACCAACATTAATTAATGGAGATTACTATTCTGGAACGAATGGAAGTGGAACAAAGCTAACAGCTGGAGACGTTGTATCTGAAACAAAAACTATAAACATTTATAACAAACCTGACCCTCTAGGTTGTTCTTCTTCTAGCAGCTTTAAAATTACAATTATCGATGCCAATACTGATGTCCCTAAAAGTGGAACATATTGCGGAAACTATAATTTACCAACCATAACTTATGGTAATTATTATACTGAACCTAATGGAAAAGGAACTAAAATTGCATTCGGAACATCCATTACTAAAACTCAAACTATTTACTTTTACTATAAAACAACTAAAGAACCATTTTGTGAATTAGATGTTAATTTCACTGTTACTATAGTTCCAATCCTAGAAGTAGTTAAATTTGAAAATGTTTTTGATTGCGTTTCATATACCCTGCCAGCTATATCAGTTGGAAACTATTACACTCAACCAAATGGAACTGGATCAAGATTGAGAGCAGGAACGGTGATAACAACTTCACAAAGAATATATGTTTTTGCAACATCTGGTTCGCCTCATTACTGTAATTCTGAAAGTTCATTTGAAATTGTTATTGGTATTGATTTTCCTAGTGAAATAGCACAATGCGGAAGCTATAAACTACCCTCTTTACCTATTGGAAAATATTATTTAGAACCCGCTGGAAAAGGAAATAGTATTCCTGCAGGGACACTAATTTCTGAGGACAAGAAAATTTATGTTTTTGTACCAAGTAGTAGCTCTACAAATTGTACCGATAACTTTAGTTTTACTGTTAGTATTGGCCAACCAAAAATTGATGTTTTAGAGGATATTGTTGCTTGTGAGAGCTATACTCTTCCAATTCTAACAAGTGGCACTTATTATTCAGGATCAAATGAAACTGGCACAATTCTCAATGCTGGTGATGTAATAACTACCACCAAAACTATCTATATTTTTAAGAGATCAACAGCAGTTTGTAGCAATGAGTCTAGTTTTAAAGTCACAATAAATTCAAAACCGCGAATTGATTCTAGATCAGACATAGATATTTGTAATTTTTACGAATTAACGCCTCTTTCTCATGGTGATTATTACACTGGCTCTGGAGGTACAGGTACTAAACTCAATGCAGGAACTAAAATAACTAGTACTCAAACAGTTTATATATACGCAACAGACCCACTAACAAAATGTTCAGATGAAAATAGTTTTAAACTTAACATTTTTTCTATTGAAGCAGATGCTCCTAAAGACGTTTCTTCATGCGATAGTTATACACTTCCCGCTTTAAAAATTGGAAATTATTATTCAAAACCAGGTGGACCAAATGGTGGTGAAGGAACGTTTATGAAAGCTGGTGATATTATTTTAACAACTCAAACTATATATGTTTATACTGAATCTGGAGAAAGAATTAATTGTACTGATGAGAATGTATTTGTTGTAACTATAAATAAAACTCCTAAAGTAGTAGCAATACCTGATGTTTCCACTTGTAATTCTTACATGCTTCCTGAATTAAGCATTGGCCATTACTTTACAGGTCTTAACGGAACTGGTACCATTTTAAAAGAACGGGATGTGTTAAAAACCAATCAAACCATATATATGTATGCAGAAACTGCAACTACACCTAATTGTTTTGACGAAAAAAGTTTTAAAGCAACTATTTTTAATGTAGACGAGTTGTCTAATATAACAACTTGTGAGAACTATATATTGCCTGATTTAAATGTTGGTGCCTATTATAGTGGTCCTTCTGGAACAGGATTGCGTCTCGCTATTGGAGAATTAATAACCAATTCTAGAACAATATACATTTATGCCCCATCTCCATTTAATCCAGTATGTTATGGTGAAAGTTCATTTGTTGTAACCATCATACCTAAACCAGTAGCTTATCCTGTGCCTAACGGATTAACCACTGTTTGTGATGAAGATGGTGAGAATGATGGAATAACTAATTTTGATTTAACAAAACTAAATACCACAGTATTAGGAACTCAAAAAACAACTGAATTCTCTGTAAAATATTATGCTACTCCTGAAGATGCAGCTGCAGAAAGAAATGGTTTAACTGAAACTAACCTAACGTTAGTTTATGCAAGAGTAAATAATTCTTTAGCTAAAAGCTGCTACGATTTAAGAAACATTTCGATTACTGTCATTAAAGCACCTATCCCTTATCCTAAAGGAGGAATAGTTTGTATAGATAGTAAAACAAATTCACTGTTAAAATCATATACAATTCCTAGTGGTTTAGACAATATAAATCATACTTTTAAATGGCTTGATGCATCAGGCAAAATCGTTGGTACAGATAGTACTTATGAAGCTAAATTACCTGGCAATTATACTTTAATTACAACTAGTAAAAAAACGGGATGTTCTTCATTTCCTATTGTATTAGAAGTTTCACCTTCTGAAGCAGCTAAAGTTTCCTACACTGTTTCAGAAGATTTTTCAGACAATCAAAATATAACTATTGATGCTCAAGGAGTAGGTGGATTTTATGAATACCAACTGAATTTTGGTTCATTTCAAGAGGAACCTATTTTTGAAAATGTGGCTACCGGCATACACACAGTTACTGTAACAGATAAAAATGGTTGTGGAAATACAACTATTCAAGTTCTAACTGTTAACTATCCTAAATACTTCACCCCAAATGGAGATGGTGTAAATGACACTTGGAATATTGCTTCCTTAAATGGACAATCTGATGCAATAATAAAAATATTTGATCGCTATGGTAAAATGATTAGAGAAATTAAACCTAGTGACTCCGGATGGGACGGAACCTTTTCAGGTCAAAACATGCCTTCTAGTGATTATTGGTTTACTATATTTTATAAAAAAGATAGTAATGCTAAAGAATTTAAATCTCATTTTGCATTGAAAAGATAATTCTGATTTTTATATATTATTAAAATAAACTGAATAACTAAAAACTGATTTTTATGTTTAAAATTTGAAATTTTAATTTTGCTTGAAATGATATTAAAACTTATATCACTTGGCTATTCCGTATTAAAATAAAATAAAAAATTCAAATGTCGACATCATTATTTGTAAGAATTTTATAATATATAAATTAAAAATCATGTAGTTTATCGATTAAATTTGCATTTAAGCGGAGGTATTGAAATATTTGTCAAACAAAAACAGACATTAATTTAAATCAAGCCATCGTGAAAAAATTAAAACATCTCCTATTCTTAGTAATTAGTGTAAATTGTTTTTCACAAGCAATTACGGTTAATACTAGCACTTATACTGTTCCAGAATTAGTAAATACTGTACTAATTAATTCCCCTTGTGTTTCTGCAACAAATGTGTCATCAACTACGGGTGCAAATTTTGGATCTTCTAACGGGATAGGATATTTTACTAATACCAATCCAAAATTCCCAATGAAATCTGGGGTAGTTTTAAGTACTGGTGCTGTTACTAGTGCTATTGGTCCAAATAAATCTGAATTAAATGAAGGAGCTGCAAATTGGCCTGGAGATTCTGATTTAGAAAAAATATTATTTCAATCTGGAATAAAAATGAATTCTGTAAATGCAACAGTTATTGAATTTGATTTTACACCAATATCTCCCAATTTTAGTTTTGAATTCCTTTTTGCCTCCGAAGAATATGGAAATTTTCAATGTCAGTTTTCTGACGCATTTGCCTTTTTGTTAACCGATATGAGCACAGGAATTACTACAAACCTAGCATTAGTTCCAAAAACAAACCAGCCTATATCGGTTGTTACCATAAGGGATTACTTATACAACTCTTCTTGTCCGTCAGCAAATGTGGAATATTTTGGAAGTTTTAATGGTGATTCTGCAGCAAATGATTCTGCAACGAACTTTAATGGACAAACAAAATTACTAAATGCTTCTGCTCTATTAAAAACAAATACTCCTTATCATATTAAATTGGTTATTGCAGATAGAACTGATTCAGGATCTGATTCAGCTATATTTATTGCTTCTGATACTTTCAATATAGGGCAAGATGTTTTAGGACAAGATTTAACAATTGCTAACAATACTGCTATATGCTTCAATGGTAGCCATACATTAACAACAAATCTTAGTCCAACAGATTACACCTTTAAATGGAGTAGAAATGGAGTCATCATTCCTGGAGCTACTAATGAAAATTTAGTAGTTACTAAAACAGGCACATACGGTGTAACTTATGAAAAAATATCAAGCTCTTGCCTACCCACGACTGACTTTATAAATGTTGAATATTTTATGCAATTAGTAACCAAAGACCCCATAAATCTTTACAAATGCGATACTGAAGCAAGTTCGTACCTATATGATTTATCTATAAATACTGATGTCGTTAGATCTGGATTAATAAACCCTTCTACAGACGTTGACTACTATATCTCTTTGGCAGATGCTAATTCTGACACTAATAAATTACCATTAAATTATACAGGCACTGTAGGACAAACTATTTATGTCAGAATAAGAAATCGCAATAATGCTTGTTATGATGTTATTAAGTCATTTCAATTGTTAGTTACAAAACCTCCTGTTGCAAATCAACCTGAAGATTTTGTTAAATGTTCTACTTCTTCAACAATTACTACAAGTGTTTTTAGATTAGCTGATCAAAATAAACACATCTTAAATGGTCAATCTGATTCAACGAATGAAATTACATATCACATGTCTTTATTGAATGCTAACAACAATACTAACGCATTAAACAGAAATTCGTATGTAGGATCTAATGATACAGTAATCTATGCAAGAGTTCAAAACAAATTTGACAACAGTTGTTATAGCATTACCAGTTTTAAATTAATTGTTAATCAGTCTCCATTAGTAGATAAACTATTAGATGTTACTGCTTGTACTAGTTATATTTTGCAACCACTAACTAATGGAAATTATTTCTTAGTAGATTCATTTGGTATGAAATCCACTCCTGTTTTTGAGGGAGATAGTATTGATAAAACGCAAACTATTATTATATTCAATCAACCAGGCGGCCCTGATACTTGTTTTTCTTCATCATTTTTTAAAATTACAATAATTGATGAAACCGATTTACCAAAAAGTAATAACTACTGTGATTCTTATATATTGAAAAAAATGCCATTTGGTGATTATTATAGCGAACCCCATGGAAAGGAGAATTCCAAATTGACAATCGGAACAAAGATAACTGAAACAAAAAAACTATATTTCTATTATAAAACTCTAACTGAACCTTTTTGTGAAATAGATATTGACTTTACTGTTACAATTACTCCAATACAAAATGTTGGTACCTTTAAAAATGTATTTGACTGTGATTCATACACATTACCCCCTTTATCCGCAGGAAATTATTATACAGAACTATCAGGAGGTGGAACAAAATTAGAGGCTGGAACTATTTTGACCAATTCACAAAAAGTATATGTGTTCTCTACTTCAGGTTCTCCTTATTATTGTAATTCTGAAGCTTCATTCAAAGTTATTATAGGAATAGAAACTCCAGGAGATATAGTGCAATGTGGTAGCTATACCCTGCCTGAGTTAGCCATTGGAAAATATTATACGGGACCAGCTGGAACTGGAACAGAATTAGAAGAAGAATCCTTAATTAACGAATCGACAACAATATATATATACGTACAAAATGCGAAAACACCTAATTGTACCGATTTTACAAACTTTAAATTGAATATTGGGCAACCAAAAATTGATATCCTTAATAATGTAACCGCATGTGAAAGCTTTACACTCCCAAATCTAATAAATGAAGGGAAATTTTATACCGGACCTAATGAAACTGGAAGATTGTTAAATGCGGGTGATGTGATTACTTCAACACAAACTATTTATATTTTTAACCGTTCTGGACTTTCTTGTAGCAATCAATCTAGTTTTAAAGTTACTGTTAATCAAAAACCTAGGATAGACTCCAGATCAGATATTGATATTTGTAATTTTTATGAATTGACTCCACTAAAAATAGGAGACTATTATACAGGGCCTGGCGGTACAGGAACTAAACTTACCGCAGGAACGAAAATAACTAGCACGCAAACAATTTATATATTCGCAACAGACCCACTAACAAAATGTTCAGACGAGAATAGTTTTAAACTTAATATTTTCTCTATTGAAGCAGATGCGCCAGAAGATGTTAACGCCTGTGATAGTTATACTTTACCAGCCCTAAAAAACGGAAATTATTATTCGCAGCCAAATGGCCCAAATGGTGGTGAAGGAACTTTTATGAATGCAGGTGATGTAATAACTAAAACTCAAACCATTTATGTCTATGTAGAATCTGGAGAAAGAATTAATTGTACTGATGAAAATGTATTTGTTGTTACAATTAATAAAACTCCAAAAGTAGTTGCTGTACCTGATGTTTACACTTGTAATTCTTTCATGTTTCCTGAATTAAGCATTGGAAATTATTTTACAGAGCCTAACGGTACTGGTACCATGTTAAATGAAGATGATGTGATAACTTCGAGTCAAAAGATATACATGTATGCACAAACTACAACTACACCTAATTGCTATGACGAGAAAAGTTTCTACATAAATGTATTCAATGTAGATCATTTATCTAATGTAACGGTTTGTGAAAATTATAGATTACCTGAGTTAAAGGTTGGTGCTTATTACAGTGGTCCTTCTGGAACTGGTTTACGTCTTGCTATTAATGAATTAATAACCAATTCTAGAACAATATACATTTATGCCCCATCTCCATTTAATCCAGTATGTTATGGTGAAAGTTCATTTGTTGTAACCATCATACCTAAACCAGTAGCTTATCCTGTGCCTAACGGATTAACCACTGTTTGTGATGAAGATGGTGAAAATGATGGAATAACTAATTTTGATTTAACAAAACTAAATACCACAGTATTAGGAAATCAAAAAACAACTGAATTTTCTGTAAAATATTATGCTAATCCTGAAGATGCAGCTACAGAAAGAAATGATTTAAATGAAACTAACCTACCGCTAGTTTATGCAAGAGTAAATAATTCTTTAGCAAATAGCTGCTACGATTTAAGAAACATTTCGATTACTGTCATTAAAGCACCTATCCCTTATCCTAAAGGAGGAATAGTTTGTATAGATAGTAAAACAAATTCACTGTTAAAATCATATATAATTCCTAGTGGTTTAGACAATATAAATCATACTTTTAAATGGCTTGATGCATCAGGCAAAATCGTTGGTACAGATAGTACTTATGAAGCTAAATTACCTGGCAATTATACTTTAATTGCAACTAGTAAAAAAACGGGATGTTCTTCATTTCCTATTGTATTAGAAGTTTCACCATCTGAAGCAGCTAAAGTTTCCTACACTGTTTCAGAAGATTTTTCAGACAATCAAAATATAAGTATTGATGCTCAAGGAGTAGGAGGATTTTATGAATACCAACTTAATTTTGGTTCCTTTCAAGAGGAACCTGTTTTTGAAAATGTGGCTACTGGCATACACACAGTTACTGTAACAGATAAAAATGGTTGTGGAAATACAACTATTCAAGTTCTAACTGTTAATTATCCTAAATACTTCACCCCTAATGGAGACGGAGTTAATGACACCTGGAATATTTCATCCTTAAGCGGACAATCTGATGCTGTTATAAGAATATTTGATCGCTATGGTAAAATAATTAAAGAAATTAAACCTAGTGACTCCGGATGGGACGGAACCTTTTCTGGTCAAAACATGCCTTCTACTGATTATTGGTTTACTATATTTTATGAAAAGGATGGTAATGTTACAGAATTTAAATCCCATTTTGCGATGAAAAGATAATTGTGTTTTATTTTAATGTTTTGTTTGAATTAGTAAAGAAAAACCCGAAGATGACTTCGGGTTTTTTGATATCTAAAACATTTAAACTACCATCTAATTATTGCACTTGCCCATGTAAATCCGCTTCCGAAAGCTGCTAAAACCAACAAATCACCGGATTTAATTTTACCCAACTCCCACGCTTCAGTCAACGCTATTGGTATAGAAGCGGCCGTAGTATTGCCATACTTTTGAATATTATTAAAAACTTGATCGTCATTCAATCCGAACTTCTTTTGTATAAACTGTGAAATCCTTAAGTTGGCTTGATGTGGAATTAACATATCTATATCTGAAACATTTAAATTATTGGCCTGTAACCCTTCATTAATTACTTCACTAAAACGAACTACCGCATTTTTAAATACAAATTGACCATTCATATAAGGAAAATAACTTTCGTCATCTGGATTATTCTCAGCAAGAATATCAGATACCCAACGCCCCCCCATTCCTGGTGCTAAAACAGCTAACTCTTTTGCGTGCTCTCCTTCAGAATGCAAATGCGTAGACAGCACTCCTTTAGTACTATCTTCCTCTCTGCTAATTACTGCTGCTCCTGCTCCATCTCCAAAAATAACTGATACGCTTCGACCTCGATTGGTCATATCTAACCCCAGAGATTGTAATTCTGAACCAACAATCAATATGTTTTTATACATTCCAGTTTTTATGTATTGATCGGCAACTGACAAGGCGTATACAAAACCTGAACATTGATTACGAATATCTAATGCTCCAATTGTATTAAGACCCAACTCTTTTTGAAGTGCCACGCCAGGTCCTGGAAAATAATAATCAGGCGAAATTGTTGCAAAAACAATAAAATCGATATCTTCTTTTGCAACTCCTGAACGTTCAATTGCAATTTGTGCTGCTTTTACTCCCATAGTAGTTGTGGTTTCTCCACTTCCTTTTAGGACATGTCTTCGCTCTTTTATACCTGTTCGTTCCTGAATCCACTCGTCATTGGTATCCATAATCTTTGATAAATCATCATTTGTAACAATATTTTCGGGAACAAAGTAACCAAGACCTGATATTTTTGAATGGTACATCATACTGTTTTATTATTTTGTTAGAATTTAAAGGATAAATTATTGGAATCTATATAATATACATCTCACAATATAGTATTTTTCTAGATATCGACAAAATTAAAAGCTATTTGACAAACTTTACAGACTGCCTACCTGTATCATTATGAAGATTTAGAATATAAACCCCTTTAGGATAGGGAAAGTCGAAAGTATAATTCATCGTTTCTGCTCTTTTGATTTCATCTTTTTGAAGCATTTTTATAAATCGTCCACTTTCATCATACAATTCAATAACTATATGATCAATTTTATCAAAAATTACCGTAAGATTCAATTTATCCTTAATTGGGTTTGGTTGAACAAATGTAATTAAAGCCTTTCTATTGCTTTCTGAAAATTTGGGAGTTGCTAAATTAGTATCGCTTAATTTATAAATTGTTGTTCCTGAAGCATATGCTAACTGATCATTAATGATAAATATTCTATTTAAATTACTGCCTACTCCTATTTCACTCCATGTATTTCCCCCATCAATAGTTTCTAAAAAGGGCATACTTGTTACTGCCTCAGTATATCCACCCATCCATCCGTGATTTTCATTTACAAACCCAACAGCCTGAATACTAGTATACGGTAGTTCTTTACTAATCCAAGAAATACCATTATCTGTTGATTTAACAAGTTTTCCCTTAAGAGGAGCTACAGATTCAACTGCTCCAAAAACAATATTTGAATTTGATGGTAATAGTTCTAATTTCCATACATACTCTCCAGGAATTGTAGTATTAAAAACTTCTTCCCAAGTCATTCCTCCATCTGTTGTTTTTAAAATTACTCCTCCTTTATCATTTTTACCAGCTACAAAACCTACATTTTCATCCTGAAATAAAATTTCTACGAGTGCATTTGCATATGTACTCATATCTATATATTGCCAGGTTTCGCCACTGTCAATAGATTTAATAATGTAAGCTGGCGAAAAATAAGCTCCACAACCATAAATAGTTGATGTCCCAACAGCATCTAATCCACAAATCGCAGGTGGGTTTGTTGAAAAACTAGTAACTTTTGTCCAATTGGTTCCTCCATCTACTGTCTTTAGAAAAACACCATTAAGTGTTCCGACAAAACCTATATTTTCATTAAGAAATTCTATATTTCTGAAATAATAATTCTCAGGTAATGCTGTAGTTAGTTCTGATAGTTGGTTTATCCATGTGTCACCACCATCAGTAGTTTTATAAACCGCCGCATTAGAGCCATTTAATGCCCACCCTAAATCATTATTTAGAAAAAAAACATCATCAAAACGTTGATTATTTCCGTTAGAAACTATAGAGTTCAATGGTCTCCACTGCAATTGGGCTGTCAAGGAAATAGAGCAAAGTAATAGTAAAAAAAAGGCCTTTCTCAACTGTAAATATTTTTACCAAAATTATACTATTTCTGTATAATTTTAATATTGGGTAATAAATAAAATAAATAATATACCTAAAAAATCAAATTTTTAAGGCTAAAGAAACCGATTCTCCTGCTTGATATTCTATTAAACTTTCAAAATAGATTTGTTTTTTTTCGAAAAAAGCTTCAACTAAATAACCATTTCCTTTAAAATAACAATTTTGAATTACAACCTTAAAATTAGATTTTTCAACAACTTCTAAATGATGAGGGTAAAGTAATATCGGTGATTCATTCTTAAATATATTAACAGGAATTTCATTCACTTCATCAAAAAGCGAAGCAGTATATTTATTCTTTAGATGCTCATAAACAGATTTAGTATGTCCTTTTTCAATAAGTCTTCCATCTTGTAATACAATAGTCTCATCGGCAAAAGCCAAAACATCCTTGCTGTCATGAGTAGCTACTATACATGTAATTTGTTTTTCTTTTAGGTAACAAAAAATATTCCTTCTCAAAGTGTTTTTCCTAAAGGTATCTATTTGACTGAAAGGCTCGTCTAGTAATAATACTTTAGGGTCTAAAGCTAAAACTTTCGCAAGAGCAACTCTTTGTTGCTGTCCGCCACTTAAAAATTTAGCTTTAACTTTAGCAAATGCTGTCATTTCGACCATTTCTAATAATTCTTTAACACGCTTTGCCTTTTTATCTTTATATATATTTGATAAAAATTTACCAACGTTTTCCTCAACTGTAATAAAAGGCATTAAATCAAAATCTTGTGCAAGGTATTTTATATATTCTTCACCAGGAATTAAATTGAATTTTGGTCCAAATATTTGTTTGCTATCATAAAATATTTGACCATCATTTAAATCATATAAGCCATAAATTAATTTTAAAAGGGTACTTTTTCCGCAACCGCTTTCACCAATTAATGCAATGTTTTGTCCTTTATCTATGGTAAAACTAACATCTTTAAGTACCAAAGCACCATCATAGGAAAAGGAAATATTCTTTACAATTAGCATAATTAAGATATAAATCTAAAAATTAAATTTCAAATTTAGATAAAGAATTACATTTCCCCACACTCATTTAGCTAAATTATATAGGCTTATAATAATTGTAAAAATAAAAAATGCTAATCTGTAGTATGCATTTATAAAATCAATTTCATAAAAAAAGTAATCGTTAAAAGAAATCTTAATTTAAATCAACATATTGCTCAAATAAAATGTATTTAATAAGAATTCTGAATTTATTACAAGTGCATTATTTTTTGAATATTTCTAAGGATTATTGATTTTTACGACTATTTTTTTTGATTTATTCAATTTAAATTTTAAAAACAAATTTAAAAAAAGGAAAAATTACCTATACATTGCCTTAACATTATGGTCTTTTTCATGTACATGTTAAATTTACAAAAACTTCAATTACATCGAAATAGTTGTATTATCTAGGGATTTATTCATTTTAAATTTATTTTAAGACTGTATAGTTTTTGTATACTCTCTTTGATAACATTTTTACACTTCATGATTTAAATTTGAGATACAAAAAAATATACTAAACAATAACAACAATGTCAGCAACAATTTTTTTTCATCTTAAAACTTTTGTACGAAATAAGAAAACAAAAAAAACACATAATTTTATCGAATATTTAACTTTCTTTTTCCTCTTAATTTTAGTTTCATCTAATTTGTATTCTCAAAATCTTATTACAAATGGAGATTTTGAAAGAGGTACGGTTGGATTCATTACCAATAGTGTTGCGTACAAATTAATCACACCTCCTTTTTCAGGTTCTACTGCTCCGGGCGAATATGCAATTACAAACGACCCTAAACCTTTAAATACCGCTAATTTTATTTCTATCGGCGATCATACATCCGGAACAGGAAATATGATGATTATTGACGGAACTACAACAACTGGAAATCGTCGGTTTTGGATTGCTGGGAGCACAGGAGATGGAATTTGCGGACTAAAGGTTGGCGATACTTACACTTTTAGTTATTGGATAAAATCTATATCAACCACTGTTACAAATAATGATACACAAGCAAGAATCGTAACTTTTTTTGGAGGTGCTTCAGATATATCTCCTGTCGCAACAACTTCAATTGCTCCTCTTCCTGCTATTGATTGGCAAAAAGTTGAGTATACATTCAAAGCTACCAGTGCTTGTGTGAACATTGAGTTGTTTAATACCAATTTAAATCCAGTCGGAAATGATTTTGCTATTGACGACCTCGTTTTAACAGGCCCTCCTGTTTTATTATCTATCAATACCTCATTTACTAATCCTCTTTGCCCAAATTCAAGTGACGGAACCATTACCGCCACAGGAGCTGGAGGTAGCTTCCCTTATACGAAATATACTTTGTCAGGCGCATCAGATGCGACAAGTTTGACGGGGTTATTTACCGGATTAGCTCCAGGCATTTATGAAGTTTCAGTAACTGACAATAGTAATACTGAATCCACAAAAACTAGAATTATTTTAACTCCTCCTTCTGATTTAATTGTAGGCCAATCAAAAACAATTTGTTCTGGCAATTCAACAGAATTAAGTGTTAGCGGCAGCACTGCTACTTATACTTGGACTGCAATACCAGCTGATATCACTTTAACAAATCCAAATAGTACAAATCCAACTGTAAAGCCAACACAAACCACTACTTACACAGTAACTTCTAATCCAATCAGTCCAAACTCTATTTCTCTATTAACTAACGGAGATTTTTCTGAAGGAAATACGGGTTTCATTAACGATTATGCATATATATTAAATCCAGGAAATGGAGGTACTCAAAGAGCTTATGGAATTGTTACTTCTGCAAAAAATTGGTTTTCTCCTTTTGCTGATTGTAGAGACAAAACCACTGGAACTGAAAATATGATAGTTTTTGATGGTTCTACTGCTAATTCTGGGAATGATAAAGCTTGGGAACAAACCGTTCCAGTAGTTCCAAATCAAAATTATACTTTTAGTTATTGGGTACAATCTGTAGTATCGGTTAATCCTGCAAAAATTGAGGTTACAGTTAATGGAGCATCTATAGGAATTGCTAATGCACCAAGCTCAACTTGTAATTGGGTTCAGTATTCCTATATCTGGAATTCAGGAAACAGTACCAATGCAACTATAACTATGTATGACAGAGTCTTTATATCTAACGGAAATGATTTTGCTTTAGATGATTTGTCATTTAAAATTAATTCAACCTGTAACTTATCAAAACAAGTTACTATAACTGTTGATCAACCCATTACCCCTAGTTTTACCCAGCCTTCTCCAGTTTGTTTGGGCACAATTATTCCTGCATTACCTTTAACTTCAACTAATGGAATAAATGGCACTTGGACTCCTGATATAGATAATACAAAAACCATTGAATACACTTTTACTCCCACTTTAGGAATATGTGCAAGTAATACTAAACTAACCATATCTATTACATCTTCAATAACTCCAACATTCAATGCTGTAAATGCTATATGTGCTGGAGCTTCACTAGCAGCTTTGCCTATAACTTCTACTAATGGGATAACGGGAGCTTGGTTGCCTCCATTAGACAATACAAAAACTACTGAATATACTTTTACACCAACTTCTGGAAATTGTAGCACTGAAACTAAATTAACAGTTGACGTTAATCCAAACATAACTCCAACTTTTAATCCTATTGCTGAAATTTGTTCTGGAGATGCACTTTCTCCATTACCAACATCTTCATTAAACGGAATATCAGGCACTTGGCTACCTGCTTTAAACAACACCTTAACTACCGATTATAAATTTACCCCTTCTTTAGGACAATGTGCTACTATAAAAGATTTAACAATTACAGTTAATAACCCTTCTGTTTCAATTACTGCTGGTTGTATTACTACAAATTATACTTTAGAAGCTATTCCAACCGAAAACAATGTAACTTATTCTTGGTATAAAGATAATGTAATAGTCAATAATCAAAGCGCTAATAAGCTAGTTGTAAAAGATTTAGGCTCTTATAAAGTAGTTATCAATAGTGATGGTTGTAATGCCGAAGCTATTGAAAATGTTACTGTATTAAATTGTAATACTCCTATTATACCAAAAGGAGTTTCTCCTAATAATGATAATTTGAATGACACTTTTGATTTAAGCGATTTCAATGTATCCAAACTTGAAATATTTAACCGATATGGCATTAAAGTATACAGCAAATCGAATTATACAAACGAATGGACTGGAACATCAGATGCTGGACAAGAGCTTCCTGACGCCACTTACTATTATGTTGTTGAGTTTGAAGATAGAGACACAAAAACAGGCTGGGTTTATTTAAACAGACAAAATTAATAGCAAAAGAATAGACTCAATAAATAATATACCATGAAGAAAATACATATCATAACCCTATTAATATTATTCGCTTTTACCGATATACAAGCGCAACAAGACCCTCACTATACCCAATACATGTACAACATGAACATTATAAATCCGGCATATGCGGGATCAAAAGAGAATCTTTCTTTTGGATTATTATATAGAAAACAATGGGTAGAAATAGAAGATGCTCCAACCACCGTTACCCTTTCAGGATCTATGCCTGTGGGTAAAAACGTAGGTGTTGGTTTGTCTATTATTTCTGATAAAATAGGGCCAGTAGAAGAAAATAATGTTTACGGAGACTTCTCCTACACTCTAAATTTAGGAGGCGAGCGTCGCTTGGCTTTAGGATTAAAAGCAGGAGCTACTTTCCATAAAGTAGGTCTTTTATCTCAAGTAGCCGGAAATGTACCTGATTTAGGCGATCCAGCTTTCTCTTCAAACATTGATAAAACCTACTTGAATATTGGTTCGGGATTGTTCTATTACACTAACAAATATTACATCGCTTTTTCGGTGCCAAACATGTTAAAATCAAAACATTTAGACATTACAAGAAACGGTCAAGATGTTAATTTTGGCACAGAAGCCCTGCACTATTTCTTAACAGGAGGATATGTTTTTGATATTAATCCGAATTTAAAATTCAAACCCTTTGCTATGATAAAATCGGCGTTTAACGCTCCCGTATCAGTCGATGCTTCTACGAACTTTATGTTTTATGACAAATTTGAAATTGGTGCTACCTATAGGTTACAAGACAGTTTTGGCGCAATGGTCAATTATGCCATATCTCCAAATCTAAGAATTGGATATGCCTACGATCATATTGTTTCCGATTTGAACATAACAACCCCATCATCACACGAAATTATTTTGTTATTTGATTTGAATTTCCCTAAAAAAGTGTCTCAATCACCAAGATATTTCTAACCTAAAGCAAACCAATACAATGAAAAATATATACCTATTAGTAAGTTTTGTGATTGCAACGACTCTTTGCGCACAAAACACAGCCACCAAAAAAGCTGATAAACTATTCAATCGTTACCAATATGTTGCTGCCGCAGAAGAATACCTAAAAGTAGTAGACAAAGGTAAAGCAGATGGCTATGTTTACAAGCAATTAGCCGACACTTACTTTAACATCTTTAATACTGCCGAAGCTACCAAATGGTATGCCAAAGCTACAGAAACGACACAAGATGCTGAGACCTATTACCGCTATGCGCAAATGCTAAAAGCCAACGGCAAGTATGATGAAGCCAATAAGCAAATGAAAAAGTTTGCAACTATGGTACCAAATGACCAACGTGCCCAAAGCTTTCAGCAAAATCCAAATTATATTACAGCTTTGCAAAACAAAGAAAAAACATTTGATGTAAAAGCATTAGAAATCAATAGCGACAAATCTGACTTCGGAGCCTTTTTATCTACTAACGAGCTTTATTTTACAAGCGCAAGAAACGCTTCAAGAAAAGAATACGGATGGAATAAAGAACCGTTTTTAGACATCTACAAAGCCGATTACAATTCAGATGGAACCATTACCAATGCAGCGGTAGTAAACGAGTTAAACTCTAAATTTCATGACGGACCTGTAACTGTAACCGCTGATGGGAATACCCTATATTTTTCGAGTGACAGTTTTAGAGAATCGGCATCACAAAAAGACAAAGCCAACAACCTTAAACTAGGAAGAAACAATTTGTATAAAGCCACGAAAGAAGGTGGTAAATGGGGAGCAATCACAGCATTGCCATTCAATAGTAAAACTTATTCTACAAGCAATCCGAGTGTAAGCAAAGACGGAAAAACACTTTATTTTTCTTCAGATATGCCAGGAAGCATAGGAGGTGTAGACATTTGGAAAATAGCTGTAAATGCTGATGGCAGTTATGGAAAACCAGAAAATCTAGGCAACAAAGTAAACACTGAAGGAACAGAAAGTTTCCCTTTTATAGCCGACGACAATACCACACTGTATTTTGCTTCTAGCGGAAAACCAGGTTTAGGAGGTTTAGATATTTTTCAAGCGGATCTAGCGAAAGGAACCGAAGCAAACAATCTTGGCAAACCGGTAAATACTGAAAAAGATGATTTTGCTTTTACCTTCAACAAAGACAAAAAAATTGGATTTTTGTCAAGTAATCGAAACGGCACCGACGACCTTTTTGGAGCTACTCCAATTTGCACCGTGCAACTTTTGGCTATGGTGACCGATGCAAAGACAAACAACATCATAACCAATGCTACTGTTACTCTTGTAGACGATAAAAACAAAGTAGTTACAACTGCTTCTTCAAACCAAGAAGGCGAAGTAACCTTTAGTCTTGATTGTGACAAAGACTATGCTGTTCAAGCCTCAAAAGAAGGGTATGAGAGCAATACATTTGCTGTAGAAAAAACGAACGAACCGCAAACTATAGTAAACATTTTACTACAACCTATAGAAGCTATTGTAACAGAAAATGAAGTGCTATTGCAACCTATTTATTTTGAGTATGATAAAGCCAATATCACCGAAGCAGCAGCAACAGAGTTAGACAAATTGGTAGCGGTAATGAAAAGCAACGAAAAGCTAATCATACTAGCTAAATCGCACACTGATTATAGAGGAAGTGATGCCTACAACCTATCCTTATCAGACAAAAGAGCAAAAGCAANTGTAGAAAAAACGAACGAACCGCAAACTATAGTAAACATTTTACTACAACCTATAGAAGCTATTGTAACAGAAAATGAAGTGCTATTGCAACCTATTTATTTTGAGTATGATAAAGCCAATATCACCGAAGCAGCAGCAACAGAGTTAGACAAATTGGTAGCGGTAATGAAAAGCAACGAAAAGCTAATCATACTAGCTAAATCGCACACTGATTATAGAGGAAGTGATGCCTACAACCTATCCTTATCAGACAAAAGAGCAAAAGCAACCGTGCAATACGTAATCTCTAAAGGAATTGCAGCAAAAAGAATCACTGGAAAAGGGTATGGAAAAACAGAGCCTAAAGTAGATTGCAAAGATACTTGTACCGATGAGCAACATGCACAAAATAGAAGATCGGAATTTTTGATTGTGAAGTAAGAATTTATTTATATAATTACAAACCGAGTCGAAACGACTCGGTTTTTTATTTGGTAATGGTATAAATCGTAATAAAATTAGTATTTGAAATGGAAAATTGAATATGGTTCCAGAAGTGCATCAATAAAAATAAAAAAATAAAAAAAATGAAATTATATACCCTTTTTTTACTTTGTAGTTTATCAATTAAAGCTCAAAACGTTAAAATCGATTCAACTAATTATTTTGATTTTTATGATGAAACTGCACATTATAAAAACTCTGAGGTTAAATCTTTTTCTTTATCAGAAACAATGATAATAGACATAGTTAGAGATGAGATGAAAAAATTGGGATTTAAATGGATTAGTACCTTTAGAATTATAAAAATCGAAGAAGGCAAATATGTTACTTCTACATGTTATTCTGACAAATCAAATTGTGGTTTTTTATTTGAGTATATTTATGAAACAACACATAGTCAAGAAGATAGAAATTTAAAAAGTTTAAATAAAAAATATTCTGGTTATGATTACGGAGAGAAGATAGTTTCTTTAGATGGCAGTTATAAATTTGTCAATATTAAAGAGATTCCTAAAAACCTGTGTATTCTTAAAATGAATGATTATTGGTATCAAGAAAGTACAAATTAAGAAAAGAGTAAAAAATTAGTTTCTAAAGAATTTATTATAGAGTTGTTAAGGCAGGATGTTCGTTCTTTTTTAATTAAATATGAACCTTAATAATTTAACTCACTCAACGAAACATTCACTTCAATGCTCCGCAAACGTCTCTGACTTTGCGGAAATTTTTTGAGTACAAATGGCTCGAATATTACAAACCAAATCTCATTAATGATAGTCAAGGTATTTTTTACTATAGTACAGTAGCAACCAAATAAAGTCAACCAAAAAAAATGTTCATTATTACCTAATACTTTTAAAATACGACCTATTTCGTTATATAATGAAATTATAATTCAATACTTTTTGTGAGTGAATTTTTATTTTTATAAATTCACTCACAAACTTGTGAGCAAAAAAAATTTTTTAGAGAAACGCTCACAACTTTGTGAGTAAAATAAGTATTTTTAAAAAACGCTCACAAAATAAAACGACTTAATTACTGACATTAAATGGCATAATTGATTTAAATTCGAAGATAATGAAACCATTTTTCATAAAAAAAGAGGTTATTAAGCCTCTTTCCTAAATTTATTTATGCTTACCTTAATTTACGATAATATTATCTATTTGCATGGTACTGGTTAAACCCGTTAATCCGCTTCCTACATATTCAAAAATGAAAAATCCATTACCGGTAATTCCTGCAGGTATATTGTAATTTCCACTATTAGTAAAAGTTGTTGGATAACCAGATGAAAGACCTGGTGAAACTGTGAAATTAGAGGTAATATCTATTAATGTTGCATCAGTAATATTTGTTCCTGGCACATAATCTATTGAATAATAAACTTTTAAAACATTACCATTTGTAAATCCTGATTTTGATTGGAATGAAAAAGTATTTGCAGCAGTCATGTCAACAGGAATAAAAAACAAAGAACGATTTGCTTCAGCAGTTCCACCAAATGATGTCATTTGTATGTATTTATTAGCAGGAGTTCCAAAGGTCTTGTTTTCCCAATATCTAGTCCCTACAACAGGATCATTAATATATTTTGGAAAAGTTCTATTTGCTGGAGATGTAGTTCCGTAACTTTCGAAATTTTCTGTAAAACTTCCTGAATAAGTAATAGCGTTTCCAACAATCGGACCAGCAAAATCAATAGATAATAAAGGGTCAATTAATTGAATATCATTTTCAGTTCTTACCATAAACTGATAATCACTTCTAAATTTAGTAAGAACACCTCTAATTTTACCATTTTTATTCGGTACAAGTTTGCTAGCAAAAACAGCAAATGAACTCACTCTCAAAATAATAGTGTTACCAAATTCATCTGTAATGTTGTGATTAGTAGCTCCGCCTAAATCATTCAAAGAAGCATCATAATATTTTTTTCCGAAAGATTCACTTTTAAATTGAACATTATCAAACTCAATTAATTTGTTTAAATAAGAATCGTCTTTTGCTTGAGCTATTGTAATTTTATTTACAAAAGCATCTTCATTTACTTTAGTACAAGACGAAGTAATGATTTTTTGGTAATCAACACCAGAAATTCTACCTACTTCGTCATCCTTATCATTTGCAGGAGTATTATTGTCGTATAAAGAGCCAATAATCGTTGATTCGAAATCAGTTACATAGTAGCGGTCTTTCATGTTTATAAAAACTTTTCTTCCTGGTTCGTATTTTGTATACAAATTGTAGGCGTCTACTGGAACACTAAAACCAATTTTGCCATCAGTTGAAACTAATGAAATGGATTTAAAAAAGTTCCCTCCTTCATCGCTAGAAGTGACATATGCCTCTATTACATCAGTATTTTCATATTTTTTGTATGTAACATCAGACTGGTCAGTAATTTCTTTTACTTGTTTTGTTACTGTTAAATCAGAACAAGATAAATCAGGGGCACTATATTCATCACTATTGATACAACTAGATAGTGATGCAAGAATAGTTAGAGTTAAAAATAGTTGTAATTTTTTCATAATTATAAATTTTCAATAATTTTAATGTTATCTATTTGAAATGTTGTTGTTACAGTAGCTTTACTTCCTACGTATTTAAAAGCGATTCGAACATTAGTACTATTATACATGCTGACATCAATATTTCCACTTGACAAAAAGTTATCGGTTTGAACAGTAGGTAAAGTAGGATTTAATTCTGTCCAAGTAGCAGTAGCTAATCCAGCTTGTGTACCATCATAATTTTCAGAAATTAAAACTTTCAATGCAGCACCTTTATAAAACCGTGCTTTGGTATCAAAAGATAAGAGCTCTGATGAGGTTTTTGATAAGTCAATCGCAGGTGAGGTTAACCATACTTCATCATTAACTCCAGCATCAGTATAGAATGAAGAAAACTCAGCAAAATTATTACCGTCAAAAGTTTTTCCTATCCATTTTCTAGAGCCTTTAACATTAAAATTTCCCCAATCTTTTATAGCAATTGGAACTTCAGTAGCACCTGATCCAGTTTTTGAACTGGTAAAATTTTCAAATAGAAATGCTTCCTTTATTTCAGGAATGTCAAAATCGTCTTCCTCTACACAACTTGTAAACAATCCGAAAGAAAGAGTTACAAATAAAACAGTTTTTATAAATACATTTTTCATAGTTTATTAATTTAGAAATTAAAGTAAAGATTTACGAAGTAAGTTCTACCATATCCGTAGAAATATTTGGGTCCAAAAGCGCGAACTCCGCTCACTAAATCTTGTTGTAAATCAGGAAAGGTTGCTTTTCTAGATTGTTCAAAACCACCCGTTTTATATTCTATATCAAATACATTATTCATAGTCACAAACACGCCAAAAGTATTGCTTTTTATTTTCCAAGATTTACCGCCTGTTAAGTTAACTAATGTAAAAGGATCTAACTTTTCTTGTTTTAGTACTTTTCTAACAGATTCTTCGTTTGCTCCAGTGTAAGACAAACCAGTAGTTTTATCAATAGAAAAGTTGTTAGTTCTTAATATATTAGAAATATCTAAATAGGTATCAGCAAGATAGTTTACATTAGCTCCAATCCACCAAAATTTAGGGTCTCTATATTCTATACCAAGAGAATATGCCTGTTGTGGTGTGCCAGCCTGACGAGTTCCTTTTAGAAAAGTTTGTCCAAAATCAGTAATTGGATAGGTATTACTTGTGGTAGCAAGCGCATCATCATTAATTTTTAAATTTGGATTGTTGTCGATTGTATACTGACCATATGATGCTGCTCCAGTAATTTCAATTGTTGAAGTAATTTGGTATTCAATTCCAAGTTCAGCACCAATATTTTTTTTATTTAAACCAGTAACAATTTCACTTATGAATGAATCTTCATCTCCTTCACTATCTGAAATATTTTCGGCATAAAAGAAAGAAATGTCAGTTGAGTTTTGTACTTTAGACATATAACCAGTTAAACGAGCTTTCAATTTAGGCATTCTAAGAATGTAACTTGCATCTGCACTAAAGATATTCTCACTTTCTATATTAGGCGTTATGTTGTTATTCAAACGAGCATTGGCAAACGTGTTTCTTAAAGAAGGAGCTTTAGTCATATAAACCCCATTAAAGTCTAGAAATTGTCTTCCAGTAATTTTATAAGTTAAACCTCCTTTGAAACCAAAGTTTTCAAATGTTGTTTTGCTACCTTTCCCAAAAGAATTTCCTGCATATAAACCGTTTTTATATAACCCCTCTCTTTGATAAATGCTTTTTGAAAAAGATTGTGCTAAGTAAAAGTCAAATTTGTTATATCTGAATTTAAATTGAGTAAAAGCGTCTACCACAGTAGCCATTAGATTGTAGTTGTATCCGTAAGTACCGCCTTCTTTTATTTGCCTGTTCGGATTATTTAAATCAGATTGCGTTGCGTCATCTGAAATACTAGTGTTGAAATTATCAACATCTAAAAAATATGGCCCTCCTAATAAATCTAGTAAATTTTGAAAATTATGAGATTTTAATTTTCTAAACGTAACTCCTGCATTAAGGCTAATATTATCAGACAATGTAGAGTTTAATAAAGAGTTAGCAGTAATTTGTTTATCGTCATTTCTATCTTCATACAAAACGATAGCACTATTGCCTAATTTAGTGTTTTGATTAGCGGTATAAATCTCATTCCAATTAATTTGGCTGTTGTTTGAAAAATTTTGAAAAGCGGTTTCGGCTTCACCATATTTAGGCAGCCAATCTCCAGCAGTAGAATGATAATTCAAATAGTAGCTAGGAAGATTTCTATAATAAGTCGGATCAGGGTTATTAGCGCTTTGAATGTCTAATCTTGTATTTCCAATAGATCCGCTTTGGTATGCCACATTGGTATTCAAATTAGTTTTATCTGTAATTTTCCAATAATGACTTAACATAAGAAAAGGTTCTTCAACATCTTTATCTCTTGAGTTTCTTTTCTTTCCGTTTTGCCAACCCCAATAAGAATTGTATTTAACTCCTTTTATGTCATTAACTTCTTTAGAGTTTGGAGAACTCTTTCCTCTAGTATTTTGAGCGTATATTGATGTAAAATTTAAACTGTGTTTTTCATTGAACTTCTTTTCAACACTAGCAAATAATGAGTTGGCACCATAATCACTTCCCTCAAAATAACCTTCTCTTGCCCAACGTCTAGATCCTGAAACTGTATACGCCCAGCCGTCTTTGTTCATTCCAGCAGCATGAGTACCCATTGCTCTCCAACTGTAATTGGTGTTGGTTCCTGAAAATGAAACTCTTGTTCCTGGTCGGTATATTGATGCCCTAGTATTTATTTCTTGAGTACCTAGAATTCCACCAAAAGTATAATCAGAAGGTGCAGATCCCATACTAAATTCTTGATTTCTAGTAGCATCATTTAAGCCACCCCAGTTACCAAATTGAGGTCTACCGTCATATATTTTGTTCATTGAAATACCATTTATCATAGTAGTACCGTATTCATTGTCTAAACCTCTAATTCTAAATCTTGATTGCCCCCAATTAAATGCTGCTACTTGCTGGAAAGCATCTCTAGAAGCTTGTAATAAACCAGCAGTATTTTCAGAACCACTATTGTCATCGCCTAAATCATTTTCGGTAATGGTAATTAAACTTAATTGCTGTTCTTGAGTGATGTCTTCCTCTAAGACTACAACTCCTAAATCTAACATTTTTTCAGAAATAATTTCAATTTGAAGTAATTGATCTTTGTACCCTTGAGTTCTAATTTGTAACAATTGTTTTCCAATAGGAACATCTGGAATTATAAATTTCCCAATTCCATCCGTTATTTGGGTTAAATTGGTGTTTTGAATCGAGGCAACAACACCTTGTAATGGTTTTTGCGTTTTTGAATCTACTACTTTACCGCTAATTCCGGTTCCTGTTTGAGCAAAAACAAAAAGCACTTGCATCACAAAAAATGCATTAATAACAAGCTTTTTCATAAATAAAATTTAGTTAATCCGTCTTTTTCTTAAAGAATAATCATTTCTTAATACCGCAAATGTACATTATTAATTAATAATAATTACTTTTGCTCATAAGTTTATGTTAAACTTGATAATTTATTAACCTTGTCATTTATGAAAATTAAAACATTAATTCCTGTTTTATTTGTTTTTTTTACAACAGTAACGGTATTTAGCCAACAAAAAAAGTTTCAAGTGCACACTGTGGCCTTTTACAATTTTGAAAATTTATTCGACACTATTAACAACCCTAACATTGATGAAGAATGGCTACCAACCGGAGCTCAGAACTGGACATCGAAGAAATATCATAAAAAATTAGAGAATTTATCAAGAGTTTTATCTGAAATAGGTACTGGTGAAAACCCAAACAATGCACCGACACTTATTGGTGGTTGCGAAATTGAAAATAGAGGTGTTTTAGAGGATTTAGTAAAACAACCCAAAATGGCACCGTACGATTATGGTATTGTGCATTTTGATTCTCCAGATAAAAGAGGCATTGATGTCGCTTTTTTATATCAAAAGAAGCATTTTACACCTACAAGTTATGTAAACATTCCTCTATTGATTTACGATAATTTCTCTAAAGTTAAAGCCGAAAAAGAAACAGATGAAGACAAAGCTGATATGGATAAAGCTGAAGTTGCAAAAGGAGAAAGGCGTTATACCAGAGACATTCTTTTAGTAACTGGTTTTTTAGATGGTGAAGAAGTAAATATTATGGTAAATCACTGGCCATCTCGTTCTGGAGGAGAAAAAAAGAGCAGCCCGTTTCGTGAAGCTGCAGGTAAGTTAAATAGAAAAATTATGGATTCTATTTACAAAATAAATCCTAATGCAAAAATTATGTCAATGGGCGATTTGAATGATGCCACTTATAACAAAAGTGTTAAAGAAGGTATTGGCGCCAAACGCAAAAAAGAAGAAGTAAAACAGTTTGGAATATATAATCCATTTGAAGAGATGTTTTATAAAGGACAGTCGACGTTGTTCTACAGAGATTCTGGAGATATTTTTGATCAAATTATGGTTTCTGAACCTTTAATAAAAACGGATTACTCTTCTTTTAGATATTGGAAAGCCGGTATTTATAACAAACAATATATGATCACTACTGTCGGTCAATATAAAGGATATCCGTTGCGACATACCGCTAACGAAATAGGATTTAGTGATCACTTTCCCGTTTATATTTATTTGATTAAAGAAGCAAAATAAACAGTATATTTTATTTTTAATTTAAAAGGCTAGTTTTTACTAGTCTTTTTTATTTACTATTCCTTTACTTTTTTTAAACATAGAAGAATAATTTTTCAAAAGAAAAATGAATTTATCTGGAATTTTGTTTTTAAAAATAGCTGCAGAATTTATTTATTAACGATATATTTGTATATACTATAACAAATTCAAGTAAAAAAGTTACAATGACAACAATAGCGCAACAATTCGGTATGCCCGAAGCACTTCAACAATTAGGGATACACACTATCAACGAAGGAACTTCAACAGGGCAAAACTTTTTTTCGAACGGAGAACTTTTGGAAAGTTTTTCTCCGGTTGACGGGCAATTAATTGCGACGGTTAAAACATCTACTAGTGCTGATTATGAAAAAGTAATGCAAACTGCAACGGAAGCTTTTCAATCTTTCCGAACCATGCCAGCGCCACAAAGAGGGGAAATTGTAAGGCAGTTTGGAGAAAAATTACGTAAAAATAAAGAAGCATTAGGAAAACTTGTTTCGTATGAAATGGGAAAATCGCTTCAAGAAGGCTATGGAGAAGTCCAAGAAATGATAGACATCTGCGATTTTGCAGTTGGATTGTCTCGTCAATTGCACGGTTTAACGATGCACTCCGAACGACCGGGTCACCGAATGTACGAACAATACCATCCACTAGGTGTAGTAGGAATTATTTCGGCATTCAATTTTCCTGTAGCAGTTTGGGCTTGGAACACTGCTCTAGCATGGATATCTGGTGATGTTTGTGTATGGAAACCCTCAGAAAAAACACCGTTATGTGGAGTTGCCTGTCAAAATATTATTGCACAAGTAATTAAAGAAAATAATCTTCCAGAAGGAATTTCCTGTTTGATAAACGGAGATTATACCGTTGGAGAGTTAATGACAAATGACAAACGAATTCCTTTAATTTCAGCTACAGGATCTACCCGAATGGGAAAAATTGTAGCACAAGCGGTTGCAGCAAGATTAGGAAAATCATTATTAGAATTAGGAGGTAATAATGCCATTATAGTTACTCCTGATGCCGATATAAAAATGACAGTCATAGGTGCCGTTTTTGGAGCTGTAGGAACTGCTGGTCAGCGCTGTACATCAACTCGTAGACTAATTATCCACGAAAGTATTTATGATATAGTAAAAGACGCTTTGGTATCGGCTTATGGGCAATTAAAAATTGGAAATCCACTAGATCAAAACAATCATGTTGGCCCTTTAATTGATGTACATGCTGTAGAAATGTATAAAAAGGCGCTTTCAAAAGTAGTAGCTCAAGGTGGAAAAATTTTAGTAGAAGGTGCTGTCTTTTCAGGGCAAGGTTATGAAAGCGGCTGTTATGTAAAACCTGCAATTGCCGAAGCTGATAACTCATTTGAAATCGTTCAGCACGAAACGTTTGCTCCTGTTTTATATTTACTAAAATACTCAGGAACATTAGAAAACGCAATTCAATTACAAAATGGAGTGGTTCAAGGGTTATCATCAGCAATAATGACGAATAATTTGCGTGAAGCCGAATTGTTCCTGTCGGTTGTTGGATCAGATTGTGGCATTGCAAATGTAAACATTGGCACTTCTGGTGCCGAAATTGGTGGTGCATTTGGTGGCGAAAAAGAAACGGGTGGAGGTCGAGAATCAGGTTCTGACGCATGGAAAATATACATGAGACGACAAACCAATACCATAAATTATACTACAAGTTTACCTTTAGCGCAAGGGATAAAGTTTGATTTATAGTGCAAGATAAAGTAATAAAAAAAATCGCCAATTGGCGATTTTTTTATAAAAATTTCAAATTAACATTCCCTACAAGTTAAATGAAATACCTACATTTAATGTAAATTGATTGTTGTAATTGTCAAAGCCAATAATTGTTGTGTCATACTTAGCAATAGGAATTCCAGCTTCAGAATACAGTCCAAAACCATCTGTAAAGAAATAACGGAACCCTAAATGAGCACCAAAATTTCTTAACCCTAGATTTAGTCCAGGATAAATGTCCATTTTTGGGTTCAATTTAAGAACATTTCCAATGTTAGCACTAAAACGAGCTTTTAAGTCAAATCTATCTTCAAATTCAGGTTTAACAATTAAATTATCTTGTACTGATAACAAATAATTAGCAGTAAAACCATACGACATATTTTCACCAATTCCGAAGTCAGTTGATAATTGAATTCCTGTTGCTCCATCTTGAATGTTAGCACCAACTTGAGCTTTTGTATCTCCTTTTCCTTTAAAAGCTTGCGCATTAATTAAACCAAACGATAGTAATAGTGATAAGGTAATGATTTTTTTCATGATTTAAATGTTTTAATTACTAATACAAAAATAACTTAAATTTTTTTAATTTCTACCTTTTTCATTTGGGTATAAATTTGGTAGAGGTTCACTTTGCCAAAACTCTTTAGTATCAATATCCATAATTGTAAGAGGTCCTTTAAAAGCAGCACCAGTATCTAAATTCCAAATTTTAGCTTTTTGTACAGGTATGGTTTGGTTTATTCTGGTTACAGGAGTATGACCAATATAAATTTCGTCATAAAGCAGCAACCTTTTAGGATAAGACAAGTCAGAAGTTTTCATGTTTTTATCTAATGCTAATGCTGTTTCCCACAGCGTTCTATCCCAATAAAATGATTTCGGAAAATACTCAAAATCAATCCCATTTAAATTCGTGAATCCGGCGTGAATAAACAATCGGTTTCTATCGTCTAAATGATAATTCTGTAGTGTTTTTAGAAACTCAACATGACTCTGTTTTTTATCCATTTTTACATCTACATAGGCTAAAACGGTTGATTCTCCGCCATGTTTGTACCACAATTCGTTATCTTTACTTTCGTTAAGCCAAGAATGCAAAAGGTCATCATGGTTTCCTCTTATAAAAATACAGTTTTGTTGTTTATTTAGTGAAATTAAAAAATCTAAAACCTCTGGAGATTGACTCCACCCGTCTACATAATCCCCTAAAAAAATTAATTGGTCATTTGTTGTAACTTTAGCTCTTTCAAAAATTTGATGTAGGGCACGTAATCCTCCATGAATATCGCCTATAACAAGTGTTCTCATTTATATGAATTGTATTTTATGGGGTATCGTATTTCATTTTTCTCAAAATGCGTAAAGCTTCTTTAAACGACAAATATACTTGACTAAATGGTTTTAAAAGAGCTTTTGCTTCAATAAGTTTTAGCTTGGCATCTTCAAAGCCATTGAGATAACAAATCATAAAAGCAGAGGGTAAATTTTCTAAATCTTTAAACTCTCTTTCTGATAATGAAAGTCCATTTTGTAATTTTCGTATTAATGTCAAATTGGTATTGTAAATATGAAACAACATTTTTTTATTAAATTCAGGAGGTTGAAACAACATTTCCATATTAATAGTATAATACCCATTTTCATAAAACTGAATGGTTTGTTTCTCTAAAGGATAAAAACTGGTTTTATCATTTAAACCTAACGGAACATATTCTACAATTGTAAAAGTATCGTCATTAAAACTTATAGTTACTACATCTTGAGCAGAATAAAACAATTTAATTTGTTCGTTAATTAATTCTATATCAACACGAGACAAATAAATGGTATCTCTAACTTTCTTTGGAATTCCCGCCCAGCAAATGACAAATAACTCTTTAAAAACGTTATATTTTGGAGACATGTCTTTATGTTTTAAATTCATAAATTCAATTACACCGTCTAAAGTATATTTGATGCTATTTCTAGAATTATTCTCAATTCCAATAACGGTTTCTGTGTTTTGATAATTTTTTTCAAATTCAGTTTCAATAGGAACAGTATTGCTTCCTCGTCTTATAAATACGCTTTTAGCAAGAATGGTATGTATGCCTTTTTTGAAATATGACGTTTTGCTTTTCGCTTTGATTGTTACAAGTCCGACTACTTTATCTTTGGGTAAATTAGGGAAAGGCACATTTTCGTATTGAATTTTTGGTGGGTTTTCTAAAAAAGCATTTACCAAATTTTGAATGTGGCTGTCATCAAAAAAATCATCACCAACAATTTCGTTATCATGATCTTCTACACCCACTACAATATAGGAATTATTTGTAGGATTAGAATTAGACAAGGCACAAATGTGTTTTAAAAACTTGGCTTTTCCTTCTCTAGTATGCAAATTTAACTGACGCTTTTTATCATAAAAACTACTCTCATCATTGTGAGCCAAAAGGTTTTTAATAAGAAGGCGTTTGTTTATCATTTTTAATAGTTTTCAGTTCTAGTAGCATCATTCAGTTTTGCAACTACTGTAAAAACGAGACTATACACTTTTTAAGGCACATCCTCTCCCATGCTTTCTGCCCAAATAGCAAACCAATCTTCTTTTTCAAGTTGTAATTCTACAGCTTTTATTAGTGATTGTATTCTAGCGATATTTACCGTTCCTGCTATAGGAATTACTTTTGCTGGATGCTGCAAAACCCAAGAAAGTAAGATAGTATCAGATCCCAAACCGTACTTTTCAACTAATTTAACTAATACTTTTTTCAATCTTCTGGTTTGTTCAATGTCTTCTCTAAAAACGGTTCCAAGAGGATTCCATGACATGGGTCTTATGCTGTGAATTTGCATATAGTCTAGGCTTCCGTCCAGCATCGCTTCATGATGAGTTGCTGAGAATTGAATTTGATTGAAACTTACTTCTGTTTTCTGACGAATTAATTCGGTCTGCGAAGGGGTGAAATTTGAAAGTCCAAAATCAATGATTTTACCTTCAGTTTTTAATTTCAAAACGGCTTCAGCAATTTCATCAGCTTGCATTAAGGGGCTTGGTCTATGAAGTAAAAGCACATCTAAAAAATCAGTTTGCAAATTTTTTAGTGAATTTTCTACCGACCAAATAATGTAATCTTTTGAATAATTATAATGTTTAATAGAATTGGTTCTGTTTTCAGAAATCAATTGAATACCGCACTTTGAAATTAGCTGCATTTTTTCTCTAGCAATGGCACTTGAGGCAAAGGCTTTCCCAAAAGTAGCTTCAGTGGTGTAGGAACCATAAATGTCGGCATGGTCAAAGGTTGTAATTTTGTTTTCTAAGCAGATATGAATCATGCTTTCCATTTCTTTTTGTGAAAGATTTTTATCCCAAACTCCCCAATTCATAGTGCCAGCAATAATTGGCGATAATACAGTTTTACTCATTTTTCTAAGGATTAAAATTTATAAAATAGCTATCTAATTTAGAAGATATTTATTTAAGTTCTTAAAAATATAAAAATTGTTTCACAAATCGTCCTTAAAATTCAAGCTATTCCATAAGTTTTAACCATTTTTTAACATCTTACTTCTAAAAAAAATTTCAATTTGCACCGTTAAAATAATCGAATACAATTTACAGCAACAAATAAAAGGAAATGGAAGAAAATATTGGGACTCTAGACATTAGAGCAATTAATGAAAAAATAGAAAGAGAAAGTGCTTTTATTGATTTACTTACCATGGAAATGAACAAAGTAATCGTTGGACAAAAGCACATGATAGAACGATTATTAATAGGTCTTTTGGGTCAAGGCCATATTTTATTAGAAGGAGTTCCAGGATTAGCAAAAACATTAGCTATAAATACTTTGTCTCAAGCTGTTCATGGTTCTTTTAGTAGAATTCAATTTACTCCTGATTTATTGCCTGCCGATGTAATTGGAACCATGATTTATAATATTAAATCAAATGAGTTTTCAATAAAAAAAGGACCTATTTTTGCTAATTTCGTACTCGCAGATGAAATTAATAGAGCTCCAGCCAAAGTACAATCTGCTTTATTAGAAGCCATGCAGGAAAAACAAGTTACTATTGGCGATACTACTTTTAAGTTAGACAAACCTTTTTTGGTTCTAGCAACTCAAAACCCAATTGAACAAGAAGGTACGTATCCTTTACCAGAAGCTCAAGTCGATCGTTTTATGCTAAAAACAGTTATCGATTATCCAAAAATGGAAGACGAGAGATTGGTTGTTCGTCAGAATCTAAAAGGAACTTACGAAAAAGTAAATCCGGTAGTCTCTGTAGAACAAATTCTTCGTGCGCAAGAGGCTGTTCGCGAGGTGTATATGGACGAAAAAATTGAAAAATATATTTTAGATATTATTTTTGCCACTCGTTATCCTGAAAAATACAAACTAGAAAGTTTAAAACCATTAATCAGTTTTGGATCTTCACCACGTGGTAGCATCAATTTAGCCAATGCTGCAAAATGTTATGCGTTTATTAAACGTCGTGGGTATGTAATACCTGAGGATGTTCGTGCCGTTGTTCATGATGTATTACGCCATAGAATTGGTATTACTTATGAAGCGGAAGCTGAAAACATTACTT
This sequence comes from Flavobacterium myungsuense, assembly GCF_042677265.1. Classification (NCBI taxonomy): domain Bacteria; kingdom Pseudomonadati; phylum Bacteroidota; class Flavobacteriia; order Flavobacteriales; family Flavobacteriaceae; genus Flavobacterium; species Flavobacterium myungsuense. Next base: position 209,514 of record NZ_JBHTIZ010000005.1, read on the forward strand.
CAGTGGATATTATCAACAAAATTGTAAACGAGATTGAAGTACCTTAAATTTTTGTTTCAAGTTTAAAGTTTCAAGTTAAAGTAACCTGAAACAAAGAAAACCTGAAACCTGAAACAAAGAAAAATGGAAACAAAAGACCTCTTAAAAAAAGTACGAAAAATAGAAATCAAAACTCGAAGATTGAGCGATCATATCTTTTCTGGCGAATACCATACTTCTTTTAAAGGACGAGGAATGACTTTTTCTGAAGTGCGTCCGTATCAGTTTGGTGATGACATTCGTGCTATCGATTGGAATGTAACCGCTCGTTATAATGAAGCTCATGTTAAAGTTTTTGAAGAAGAACGAGAGTTAACGATGATGTTAATGGTTGATATTTCTGGTTCAGAGAGTTTTGGAACTAAAAATCAATTCAAAAAAGATATCGTTACTGAGATTGCTGCTACTATGGCTTTTTCGGCAACTCAAAACAATGATAAAATAGGATTAATTTTATTTTCAGACCAAATAGAATTATATATTCCGCCCAAAAAAGGACGTTCGCATGTTTTGCGAATTATTAGAGAATTGATAGAGTTTCAGCCTAAAAGCTTCAAAACCGATATTGCTCAAGCATTAAAATTTTTATCTGGAACTCAAAAAAAGAAAGCAATTGTATTTGTAATCTCTGATTTTATGTCTGATGACTATGAACAAACGCTTAAAATTGCTTCCAAAAAACACGATATTACAGGAATTCGAGTTTACGATATTCGAGAAGAAAAAATGCCAAATTTAGGAATGGTTTCTATGCTAGATGCTGAAACTGGTGAAACACAATTAATAAATACAGGTTCTAAACTAGTTCGAATGAATTATGAGAAATACTATCATGACAAAGTAAAATATTTTAAAGAAACGTTTAGTAAATCAGGTTCTGGAGTTGTCAATACTCGGGTAGATGAGAGTTATGTAACTAAATTGTTGGGATATTTTAAATCTAGATAAAAATGTAACCACAAAGCCCACAAAGAAGACACAAAGAACACCATTTTGTACTTTTCTTTAGCTTTGTGAACCTAGTACCTTCTTTGTGAACTTTGTGTTTAAGAATAAGGCATTAAAAAAATTAAAAATGAAGTTTAAATTATTTTTATTATTACTATTTTCAACAGCTCTTTTTGCTCAAAAGGCAACGGTTTCTATTGACACCACTAAAAATAAAATTGGAGCCGAGTTCAAACTAACCATAAAAACAGTTGTAGATACTTCATCAAAAGTAGTTTTTCCGACTACCAAAAACTTTGGGTTGTTAGAAGTTATTAGGTCGTATGCCATTGATACCATTAAAAACAACGACAAATACGAACTCATCAAAAAATATGGCTTAACTCAGTTTGATACCGGTAGATTTACCATTCCTAAAATTCCAATACTTATAAACAAGAAACCTTTTTTTACTGATAGTATTGCCGTTGAGGTTTCAAATGTTGTTGTCGATACTTTAAAGCAAAAGATGTTCGACATTAAACCAATTGCAGAAGCATCATCAAGTAAAAGTTGGATTTGGAAATTGCTCCTAGTTTTGTTGGTACTTGCAGGAATTGGAGCTTTCGTTTATTGGTGGCTCAAAATTCGCCAGAAGAAAAAAATTGAAGAGGAAATATATAAAACACCTATAGAAAAAGCCACCAGTTTATTAAATACTCTTGAAAAAAAGGAGCTTTGGCAAAAAGGAGAAATCAAAGCCTATTATAGCGAATTAACAGATATTGCTAGAAATTACATTGAAGAAGCCATTGAAATTCCAGCAATGGAATGCACAACAGCCGAATTGATTGAAGCCATTAAAAAAGCATCTCAAAAAAAGAAGATGGCACTTTCTCAAGAAACTATAGAAAATTTAGAACAAGTATTAAGACAAGCCGATTTAGTAAAGTTTGCCAAATCAAAACCTTTAGATTTTGAGATAACCGAAGACCGCAAGAAAATAGAAAAATCAATTATTATTCTTGACAAATCGATTCCTGTTATAGAAGAAAATCAAGATGAATTGTTATTAAACGAACTACAACGTCAAGAACAAATAAAAAAGCAATTACAAAAGAAACGAAAAAGCAGGATTTTAACTGCTGTTGGATTTGTTCTTGCAGCTATCATCGGACTATTTATTTTCTTTGTAATTACTAAAGGTTTCGATTTTGTAAAAGACACTGTTTTAGGAAATCAATCTAAGGAATTACTTGAAGGAGAATGGATATATAGCGAATACGGGAATCCAAGTGTAGCAATAGAAACCCCAAAAGTTTTAAAAAGAGTAGATTTAACAAGTAGCCTTCCAAAAGAAGGTTTAGCAGTTATAAAAGACATGCAATCCTTTGCCTACGGAAGTCTTATTAGTGATTTTTATTTAATGGTTTCTACAGTTAGTTTTAAGCAAGACCCGAGCGCTAGCGAACCGGCGAAGCAAACTGAAGTTGATTTGTCAAACGCTTTAGAAGGCTCATTAAAAATGATTGAATTGCAAGGCGGACAAAATATGATTGTAAAGCAGGAAGAGTTTGATACAAAACAAGGTGTTAAAGGCATCAAAGGCTACGGGACTTTTTCGAGAATTAATTCGATTACAAAAACCAGCTCTAAAGTATATTATGAAATTTTATTGTTTAGTCAAAACGGAGGTTTGCAACAAATTATTATGTTACACCAAGAAGGCGATCAATATGCCAACCAAATATCTGAAAGAGTTTTAAATTCAGTAGAACTTAAAGTAGCAAACGAATAATGAAAAACGTAACTTTTTTAAATCCTGAGTTTTTCTGGCTATTTTTATTGATTCCAGTGGCTATTGCATGGTTGTTTTGGAAAAGAAACCAGCAATCTACAACTTTAAAAATAAGTTCGTTAAAAGGTTTTCAAGCTTCAGGTTCTTTTTTAGCAAAAGTAAAACCCTTTTTATTCGTACTTCGATTATTAGCTTTGAGTTCGCTAATTGTAGCAATGGCAAGACCAAGAACAGTAGATGTTAGCAACAAAACCAAAACAACAAAAGGAATTGATATTGTTATGGCAATTGACGTTTCAGGAAGTATGCTAGCAAAAGATTTAAAACCAAATCGAATGGAAGCACTAAAAAGAGTAGCTTCTGATTTTGTTGTAGAAAGACCAAACGATAGAATAGGATTAGTGGTTTACGCTGCTGAAGCCTATACAAAATCGCCTGTAACAAGCGATAAAGCTGTAGTTTTGGATGCAATAAGTAGTATAAAATACGATAATGTTTTGCAAGACGGTACTGGAATTGGAATGGGCTTAACCACAGCAATAAATAGATTAAAAGACAGTAAAGCCAAAAGTAAAATTATTATTTTGTTAACCGACGGTGTAAACAATGCTGGATTTATTGAGCCAGAAACGGCTTCAGATATTGCACAACAATACGGAATTAAAGTCTACACAATAGGAATTGGCACAAACGGAATGGCCGATTTTCCGTATGCAATTGCTCCAAACGGTCAATTTCTTTTCAGAATGATGAAAGTAGAAATAGATGTCAATTTATTACAAAGTATTGCTAAAAAAACAGGCGGAAAATATTTTAGAGCCACTGGAAATGATAAGTTAGCGCAAATTTATAACGAAATTAATAAACTTGAAACTACAGAAATTGAAGAGTTAAAGTTCTATGATTACGACGAAAAATACCGTCCATTTGTATGGATTGCCGGTTTGTTGCTTTTAGTAGAAATTAGTTTACGAAACACGATTTTTAGAAGTTTTATATAAACATAAACATGAAGCCCACAAGGCTGATTATGATAGCTTCCAACAATAAATAGTAGCGAGAAAGATTTATTATAAACAGTGTTAAAAATAAATAAACGGAATAGTATAAATTATAGTTTGCAATTAACTTTGTGAACTTAGTGAAAAAACTTAGTGCCCCTAGTGGTCAAACAAAATGGAATTAGAAGAAAAAGGCTATTTATATCTCTTACTATTACTACCAATTTTGGCGGTGCTTTTCTTGTACATTCAAATCTGGAAAAAGAAAAAGCAACGCGAGTTTGGCGATTTAGATTTAGTAAAAAAGTTAAGTCCAGATCAATCTTTATTCAAACCTATACTTAAATTTATAATTATACTTTTGGCTTTTGTTGCATTAATTTTTGGATTAGTGAATCCTAAAATTGGAACTAAAGTGGAAACTGTAAAGCGAGAAGGAATAGACATTGTTTTTGCAATGGACGTTTCTAAAAGTATGCTTGCTGAAGATGTAGCCCCTAGTCGATTAGAAAAAAGCAAACAAGTTGTTTCACAAATTATTAATCAATTGGGAAATGATAGAATTGGAATTGTAGCCTATGCCGGAAGTGCATTTCCAGTTTTGCCTATCACGACTGATTATGGTGTTGCCAAAATGTTCTTGCAAAGTACCAATACAAATATGGTTTCTTCTCAAGGAACTTCTTTAGAAGACGCAATAGAGCTATCATCTACTTATTTCGATAAAGGAAATAAAACGAGTAAATTACTAATTTTATTGTCGGATGGTGAAGATCATACAGAAGGAGCTGAGTCGGCAGCAGCCGAAGCCAATAAAAACGGCATGAAAATTATCACTATTGGACTCGGAACAGAAAAAGGAGGGCCAATTCCTATAAAACAAAACGGAGTAGTAGAAAGTTTTAAAAGAGATAATAATAATGATGTTGTTATTACAAAACTAAATCAAGAAAGTCTTGAAAATATAGCAAAAGCTACTAATGGAGGTTATATAAACGGAAACAACACCAAGCAGGTGGTAGAATATGTTAAAAAAGCTTTAGAAAATATTCAAAAAACAGAATTTGAAGCCACACAAATGGCAAACTTTCAATCGCAATTTCAATGGTTTTTGGGCATTGCTTTTGCATTATTGTTTTTAGATGTTTTTCTGTCAGAAAGAGCAACAAGTTGGATAAAGAAGTTGAATTTATTTAATGAAAAGGAATAATGAAAAAGCGTTTTTTATATAGCTTATTATTTTTTTCAACGGCAATTTTTGCTCAAGAAAAAGATGCTAATCTACCAAAAGGAAATCAAGAGTTCGAAGATAAAAACTATACTGAGGCAGAGGCCGATTATAGAATATCGCAATCGAAAACTCCAAAAAGTGAACTTGCCTCTTACAATTTAGGAAATGCCATTTACAGACAAAATCAATCTAGCGAAGCAAAGAATTCCTATTTGAAAGCTATAGAAAATTCAAAAACAAGAACTCAAAAACATCAAGCATTTCACAATTTAGGGAATGTTTTTATGAAAGAAAAAGAGTATTCACAAGCAGTCCAATCTTATAAAAACGCACTAAGAAACAATCCATCAGACGAGGAAACACGATACAATTATGCTTTAGCTAAAAAAATGCTAAAAGAAAACCCTCCCAAAAAAGACGATAAAAAAGACAAGAATAAAGACAAAAAGGACGATAAAAAAGATAAGGATAAAAAGGACGACAAGAAAGAAGGCGACAAAGACAATAAAGACGACAAAAAAGAAGGAAATAAGGATAAGAAAGACGATAAAGGCAACGAAAAACCTAACGAAAAACCACAACCTAAACCGGGCGGAATTTCTAAAGAACGATTGCAAAATTTAATGGATGCAGTCAATAACGAAGAAAAGAAAGTTCAGGAAAAAGTAAATGCTCAGAAAGTAAAAGGCAAACCTGTACAAACAGAAAAAGATTGGTAGTTTTTATAGTCTAAAATCGATTAAATGAACAACGATTAAACAAGAAATGAAAAGAATTGTAATTTTAATACTACTCAGTTTTCAAGGAATTTTAGCTCAAGTACAATTTGAAGCTAAAGTTAGTAAGAATACATTAGGACTTAATGAGAGACTTCGTATCGATTTTACTATGAATGACGATGGAGATAATTTTACTCCGCCTTCATTTGAAGGATTCCGTATTGTTGGCGGACCAAGTCAGCAAGTCAGTCAGTCTTGGATAAACGGCAGAAGTTCCTTTAACAAATCCTATTCTTATTTTTTATTGCCAACGCAAAAAGGCACATTAGTAATAAAACAAGCTGCTGTAGAAATTAATGGGCAAATTTATAAAACAAATCCAATTAAAATAAATGTTACAGCAGCCGTAGAGCAACCTCGTGACCCTAATGATGCGCCACAAGTATCGGTTGATGATGCGATTCATCTTGTTGCTGAGATTTCTAAAGGGAATCCGTATGTAAATGAACCAATTACAGTAGTGTACAAATTGTTTTTTAGTTACAACATCGGCATTACTAATTGGCGAGAGTTAAACAAACCAAAATACAATGATTTTTGGAGTCAAAATATAGATATCAAACAATTAGTTGCCGAAGAAGGAAGATATAACGGCGAAAAATTTCGATATGTAGTTTTAAGAAAAACGGTGCTGTATCCTCAAAAATCGGGTAAATTAGAAATAGAACCTTTATCATTAGATATTGATGTGCAAGTGCCTACCAACAGAAGAAACATTTTTGGACAAGCTCAACTTGTTGAAGACAATAAACGCGTTTCAGCTGGAAGCAAAACAATAAATGTAAAACCCTTGCCAGAATCAGGAAAACCAGACGATTTTTCGGGTGCAGTCGGAAGATTTAATTTTGCTGCAAAACCATCTAAAACGACGCTTAAAAATGGGGAATCGCTTGATTTAGTAGTTTCGGTTTCTGGAACAGGAAATTTAAAATTATTTACATTACCCAAACCAGTTGTTCCTAGTTCATTAGAAATGTATGATGCGGTTCATAACGAAAAAGTACAAACACCACTTTCTGGAATGAACGGAAAAATCTCAGATTCGTATACTATAATTCCACAGTTTAAAGGAAAATATCCAATAAAACCAATGTCGTTTACATATTTTGATTTGTCGACTTACAGATATAAAACCATTACGTCTCCTGAAATTTTAATTACCGTTCTCGACGGGCCTTCTGCTTCTGACAATGCAGTCGCAGCTAATACAGGAGTTTCAAAAATGAAAGTTTCGGCTGGAGAACAATTTAAATACATTAAATTAAAAACAAGCCTTTCGTCTACAAATAGAAATGATTTTTTAGGGTCTCCGTTATTTTACTCATTAATGGTATTGCCGTTTTCTCTTATCCCGCTTATTATTTTAGTCAAGAAAAAGAAAGAAGCTATTGATGGGGATGTTTATGGAAATAGAATTAAAATGAATAACAAACTGGCCAAGAAATATTTATCGGAAGCCAAGAATCAAATTAATAATAAAGAGCCATTTTATATTGCTTTAGAAAAAGCGATGCACAATTTCTTGAAAGCGAAACTACATATCGAAACCTCCGAAATGAGTAAAGATAAAATACAAGAGTTATTAATTTCAAGGAAAGCAACATCAGAAACGGTTCAATCATTTATAGATTTAACTCAAAATTGCGAATTGGCTCGATATGCACCATCATCAAGTGTTGCTATTCAGCAGGATTATGAAAAGGCGGTTGTACTATTGTCGGATTTAGAAAAACAGATAACTTAACCACAAAGTGCACAAAGAAGGCACGAAGAGCACGAAGTTTACAAAAATTAAGATGACTGAAAACGAAATATCAAAAATAGTTTTTGAAAGCGCATTGAAAGTTCATAAAATTTTGGGGCCAGGATTATTAGAAAGTGCTTATGAAGAATGTTTGTTTTACGAACTCAAAAAGTCTGATTTAAAAGTTGAAAAACAAAAAACTTTACCATTGGTTTATGAGGAAGTAATGTTAGATGTCGGTTATCGAATAGATATAATAATTGAAGATAAATTTATAGTTGAAATTAAATCCGTAGAATCCTTGAATGATGTTCATTTAGCCCAATTATTGACATATCTAAAATTATCAGACTGTAAATTAGGATTATTAATCAATTTTAATGTAAAATTACTCAAAGAAGGAGTTAGAAGAGTAGTAAACGGAATACTTTAAATAGTGAACTTTGTGTCTTCTTAGTGTTCTTTGTGTTTAAAAATATATTATGAAAAATATTTTATATCTATTACTATTACTATCTCAAATTTTCTTTGCCCAGACAGGCTTCGAAAACGGAAATGCATTGTACAAAAAAGGCAATTATCAAGGAGCAATTGTAGCTTACGAAAGCGTTTTGCAATCTAAAAAGCAATCTGCTGAATTGTATTTTAATATTGCGAATTGTTATTATAAATTGAATAAAGTGGCTCCAGCAATTTATAATTTCGAAAAAGCATTAGTACTTAATCCTAATGATACAGAAATTCAAAACAATTTAAAATTTGCCCATAAATTACAAATTGACGAGATAAAAGAAGTGCCAAAAGTGGGTTTCGAAAAGCTAATTCGAGATTTCACAGCAACTTTTCATTACAATACTTGGGCTTGGATTTCAGTTTCATTTGCAATACTGTTTTTACTGTTTTTTGTTGGGTATTATTTTTCACAATTTACAGCTTACAAGCGAATATTCTTTTTTGGAATGTTTGTTCTCGTTCTGTTAATTTGTATCAGCGTATTATCGGCAATTTTCGAAAAAAGACATTATGAAAATGAAAGACCTGCAATTGTTTTTGCTGAAGTGGTATCTGTAAAAAGCGAACCAAAACCTTCAAGTTCAGATGTACTAACTCTTCATGAAGGAACAAAAGTATTTGTTTTAGATACAGTTGATGATTGGAAAAAAATTCAACTAACTGATGGAACAGAGGGTTGGATTATTGAAAATGCAATTAAGGAAGTGAAATAGTATTCATTGACCTCTGTGAACATAAACAGCGAGTAAAAACTTATTTTTTCTCTAAATCTTCATACCATTTTCCTATCGAAGGATAAATGAAACGAGCCGTTTTTTGTATAGGTCTATAAAATAGCGATTTATCTAAAGTCTCTTTTTGGGCAAATGTATTATTGAAATTTATTTTTTCGAAAAGATTCAGAAACACACTGATAAGCAATACCGTTTTTAGGAATCTAAAAAATCCGCCTCCAAGTTTGTTTATCCAGCCTAAATGTACAAGATTTGCTATTCCCGTTAAAAATTTTGCAAATAAAGAAACCCCTAATAGAACTAAGATAAATGTAATAATAAAGGAAAAAACTTGAATTGTTTTGGAATTAGAATGTAAATAACCACTAATTATCTCAGCTGTAAACGAAGAAAATTTTATAGCAATGAATATCCCTAAAACTAGCGAAACCAGTGAAGCCAATTCAATAAATAAACCGCTTCTCAACCCTTTATAAATCGAATAACATAATAATCCGCCCAAAACAATATCTAAAAAACTCATGTAATTTCTTTTTTGATTTAAAAAGGAGCAAATATAAAACAATAGTTCTATTGCATTGTCAAATTTCAAGTGCTTATCTTTGTCGATATAATTTGATTTCTGTTTATAAAATCTGCAATCAAAAATCAATAATCTACAATCAAAAATCAAAATGTCTAGAGACACACAACTTAAAGAACGCTGGGAACAGCTCGTAAATATACTTTCCAATCAATTTTCGCAAGGCGAAGACTTAGATTTGGATGCCATTATCTATTTAATTGGTGTTCAGGAACTCGGAAAAGTGCATCAAACTTTTAAAAAAGATGAGAAACTCAATCTCATGCACATCGCTATTTGTAGATTATTGGAGCCTTATGGATTCTACGAATTTGAATATTTCGATGAAGACGGTTGGCCACATTTTAAAGTAAAAGAAGAGTTGCCTCCTTTAAAAGCAGGAGAACAATCCGTTTTAATGAAAGAAGCCATCGTAAATTATTTTTTAGAAAAAGAGCTAATCGATTGATGATTTTAGATTAACGAATGCAGATTTATGTTTTTATGGCAGATGTTTAGAAAAACTTCTAACTTCTAACTTCTAACTTCCAACTTTTTCATAAATTCGCAATCTCAATTATTGGATGAAAATGATAGACAAGATAAAAGAATATATTGGTGAAGCTCAAGCTTTTTCTACTCAAAATGCTGCTGAATTAGAAGCGTTCAGAATTAAATTCCTAGGAAGTAAAGGTCTTTTAAAAGAATTTTTTGCCGAGTTTAAAAATGTGCCAAACGATCAAAAAAAAGAGTTTGGGCAAGTCATTAATTTATTAAAAACTACAGCCGAGGAAAAAGTAAAATCCATTCAAGATTTCTTAGAAAGTAAAGAAGAAATTAAAGGGTTTTATGGTGATTTAACCCGTTCTTCTGAACCAGTAACCATAGGTTCTCGTCATCCAATTTCATTGGTAAAGAATCAAATTATTGATATTTTTTCAAATATAGGTTTCAATGTTTCTGAAGGGCCAGAAATTGAAGACGATTGGCATAATTTTACTGCATTAAACTTGCCAGAATACCATCCAGCTCGTGATATGCAAGACACTTTTTTCATTCAAACCAATCCCGATATTTTGTTGCGTACACACACTTCATCAGTGCAAGTACGTTACATGGAAAACAATAAACCGCCGATTAGAACTATTTCTCCAGGAAGAGTTTTCCGAAATGAAGCCGTTTCATCTCGTTCTCACTGTATTTTTCATCAAGTTGAAGGCTTGTACATAGATAAAGACGTTTCTTTTGCCGATTTAAAACAGACACTTTTATATTTCACCAAAGAGATGTTCGGAAAATCTAAAATTCGTTTGCGCCCTTCCTATTTTCCTTTTACAGAACCAAGTGCTGAGGTTGATATTTATTGGGGTTTAAAAACCGAAACCGATTACCGTATCACTAAAGGTACAGGTTGGCTAGAAATTATGGGTTGCGGTATGGTCGACCCTAATGTTTTAAAAAATTGTGGCATCAATCCTGAGGAATACAACGGTTTTGCTTTCGGGATGGGAATTGAAAGAATTGCCATGTTACTTTACCAAATTGGCGATATTCGAATGTTTTATGAAAATGATGTTCGTTTTTTAGAACAATTTAAAGCCTCTATATAAATCTATACTTTTAATAAAGACATTAAATTAGTTTACTGAATTCAAAATTTTGTGTGCTTTGTGCCTTCTTTGTGAACTTTGTGGTTAAGTTTCAATTTTATGAAAAAAGACATTACCATTCCTGTAGTTGAAAACATTTTCCTAGCGGCAATCCCAGAGTGGAGCGACGACTTTATGGAAAAAGTGTGGAATGTATATATTGTAAACGACAGCGATTTTCAGTTAGATAACGTAATGGTAGTTTCAAAAGCTTTTGGGACCATTGATGGAGAAATGAAAAAAACCTCATTATTACGCCATGCTTTTGTAGAAATTCCTTGTGTTTCAGTTGTAAAAGTTGAAATGCTACAGAAAAGCTTGCTAGCTTTAAACAATGAGTTTATGGTTACTTTTTTTATTGGTAACACGTTATACGACAAAAAATACATATTTAAAGCGGATTCTATTCATGAAGAGTTTGCAGAGGAAGTGCCCATTTTATTTGTAGATGGTGTAATTGTTAAATAATATTATGTTAATTTGTTTAATAAAACTATCAAAAAGCACATAGTTTATTAATTTATTTACAAAATATCTTACCTTAGCATTCTTATTTCTCAAAGCACGAACAACCTAGAAAATAATAGTACGAATGAAACAATATGATTTTTTAAATTCTCCCACAATTGATCAAGTTGGAGTAGAAGATAGAATTAGCAGAATAACCGCACGTAGTATAAAGAAAGAAGCTAAAATGCATGGGCTATTAATGGCGCTAAACATGATAGATCTTACTACGCTAGAAGGAGCTGATACTGAAGAAAAAGTAAAACAATTGTGTTATAAAGCGCATCATTTACATGATGCTATGCCTGGATTGCCAACAACTGCGGCCGTTTGTGTATACCCTAATTTTGTTAAAATAGCAGTCAATGAACTAAAAGGGACAAATGTAAAAGTGGCGTCTGTTGCAACTGCTTTTCCAAGTGGGCAATCTAGTGCAGAGGTAAAATTGCTAGATGTAAAACTGGCAGTTGATAATGGTGCTCACGAAGTAGATATGGTTATTAGTCGTGGTAAATTTCATAGCGGAGAATACGGTTTTGTTTTTGATGAAATTGCTATGATAAAAGAAGCTTGTGGAAAAGACGTTCGACTAAAAGTAATTCTTGAAACAGGCGAATTAGGCGAGTTAGACAAAGTACGTCGTGCAAGTGATATTGCTATGCACGCCGGAGCCGATTTTATAAAAACATCAACTGGAAAAATAAGCCCAGCAGCTACATTACCAGTAACTTTAGTGATGCTCGAAGCGATTAGAGATTATTATTATGAAACAGGAATTATGATTGGTATGAAGCCAGCAGGAGGAATCTCAAATTCAAAATTGGCGCTTCAATATTTGTTGATGGTAAAAGAAACTCTTGGCGGAAAATGGTTAACCAATGAATATTTTAGATTTGGAGCGAGTAGTTTGGCTAACGATGTTTTAATGCAAATTGTAAAACAAAAATCAGGTATTTATCAATCAGGCGATTATTTTTCTAAAGTTTAAATCAGATGAAATGAGCATAACGTAAAAGAAGTTGAAGAATCAATTAAACGGAATGCGAATTACATACGACCATTAAAAAAACAATATAAAGCTACGTATGAAAAAACAACATAATATAGATTTTAGTTCAGACTGGAATTTAGTTCCAGCACCAGAAAGCACAGCAACTATAAAGTTAAAAGAAACCTACGATTTGTTTATTAACGGCAAATTTGTAGCACCTAAATCAGGAAAGTATTTTGACACTATAAATCCAGCAAACGAAAAGGTATTAGCAAAAGTAGCAGAAGCTAATGAAGAAGATGTCGATTTGGCTGTAAAAGCAGCACGAAAAGCCTATACTACTTCATGGTCTAAGCTTTCGGGTAAAGAGCGAGGAAAATATTTGTATAGAATAGCAAGAATTATTCAAGAACGTTCTCGAGAATTTGCAGTTATTGAAACCTTAAACGGAGGGAAAGCCATTCGTGAATCTCGAGATATTGATGTTCCTTTAGCAGCAGCACACTTTTTTTATTATGCTGGATGGGCTGATAAGTTAGAGTATGCTTTTCCAAATAGAAAAACTAAATCATTGGGTGTTGCAGGGCAAATTATTCCTTGGAATTTCCCATTATTAATGGCAGCTTGGAAAATTGCTCCCGCTTTAGCAACTGGAAATACAGTGGTTATTAAATCTTCAGAAACAACACCGTTAACCCTATATTTATTAGCTGAAGTAATACAAGAAGCAGGTTTGCCACCAGGAGTTGTAAACATTGTTTCTGGAGCTGGACAAACAGGTTCACATATTGTTAATCATCCCGATGTCGATAAAATAGCATTTACAGGTTCAACAGCTGTTGGTAAAATTATTATGAAAGCGATTGCAGGAACGCCTAAAAAGGCATCTATGGAATTGGGCGGAAAAGCAGCAAACATTATATTTGAAGATGCAGCATTAGATCAGGCAGTAGAAGGAATCGTAAACGGAATCTTCTTCAATCAAGGACATGTATGTTGTGCGGGTTCGAGATTGTATGTACAAGAATCTGTTTTTGATAAAGTAGTTCAGAAATTAAAAGATAGAATGCAAGCTTTAACAGTTGGCGACCCTATTGATAAAAATACCGATATAGGTGCAATTAATTCTAAAAAGCAATTAACGACCATTCAAAAATATATTGAAATTGGTTTAGTAGAAGGAGCAGAAATGTATCAACCGGTGTGTTCAGTCCCTGATAAAGGGTTTTGGTGTAAACCAACCTTGTTTACTAATGTAACACAATCTAACCGAATTGCTCAAGAAGAGATTTTTGGACCTGTGTTAGCGATTCAAACTTTCAGAACCATTGATGAGGTTATTGATAAAGCCAATAATTCACCTTATGGATTATCGGCAGGAGTTTGGACGGATAAAGGCTCAAAGATTTTTAATATGACGTCACAATTGAGAGCTGGAATAGTTTGGGCAAATACCTTTAATAAATTCGATCCAGCTTCTCCTTTTGGGGGTTATAAAGAAAGTGGTTTTGGACGAGAAGGTGGCGTTCACGGATTGGATCAATATTTGAAATTTGTTTAAAAAAGTAAGCTATGTCTAGAATTGAAGTTTTAAAAACGTATAAAATTTTTATTGGTGGGAAATTTCCAAGAACAGAATCTGGTCGTTTTTATCCATTAAAAAATAACAATAAAATTATTGCAAACATGTGTTTATCATCGGTAAAAGATTTTAGAAATGCGGTAGTGGCAGCTCGTTCTGCACAAGGAGGTTGGGCAACTAAAACAGCCTATAACCGAAGCCAAATTTTATATAGAATTGCTGAAGTTTTAGAAGGAAGAAAAGCACAGTTTATAGAAGAATTAGAAACTCAAGGTATTGTAAAAAGCAAAGCCACTCAAGAAGTAGAATTAAGTATAGACCGCTTGATTTATTATGCGGGCTGGTGCGATAAATACATCCAAATGCACAGTACGGTGAATCCTGTTTCGGGAAGTTATTTTAATTTTTCTGTTCCTGAACCTATGGGAGTTGTAGCTGTTTTTGCTCCAGAAGATAGCGGATTATTGGGATTGGTTACTCAGATATGTAGTATCATTGCAGGAGGAAATACTTGTGTAGTTTTAGCCTCAGAGCATTTGCCATTATGCGCCATTTCTTTTTCAGAAGTACTAGCAACATCAGATGTTCCTAATGGAGTAGTAAATATATTAACGGGTAAAATTGCGGAGTTAAGTGCTGTATTTGCTTCTCATATGAATGTAAATGCACTATTGTATTGTGGTTCTGATTCCAATATAATCAAATCGATTCAAGTGCTTGCTATTGACAATATAAAGCGAGTAATTGTTCGTGACAATAGTGATTATATAGATGAAAAGCACGAAAATTTACATTACATCTATGATTTTCAAGAAACCAAAACCACTTGGCATCCTATTGAACAAATTGGTGGCGCAGGAAGCGGTTACTAGGATTAAACATAAATATTTTGAAAAACCTGTGAATTAATTTACAGGTTTTTTTTTGAATTTATAGAAAATAGAACTAATCCAACTTCTCAGTCAATTTCTTAAAGGTTTTTTTAGCATCTTTTCCTTCATATAAAATACTGTAAACCGCATCGATTATTGGCGTTTTTGCACCATAACCTTGATTGAGTTGCCACGCACTTTTTGCGGCATAATAGCCTTCAGCAACCATGCTCATTTCCATCATCGCACTTTTTACCGTATAGCCTTTGCCAATCATGTTTCCGAACATTCTATTGCGAGAAAACACAGAATATCCTGTTACCAATAAATCACCTAGGTATGCAGAATCATTAATGTTCCGTTTCATTTTATGCACTTTTCGGATGAATTTTTTCATTTCCCGAATGCCATTACTCATTAAAACCGATTGAAAATTATCGCCATAACCCAACCCATGAGCCATTCCTGCAGCTATAGCATAAATGTTTTTAAGCATCGCGGCGTATTCAGTTCCAATGATATCATCGGTGATTTTGGTTTTGATATAATTGTTTGAAAAATATTTGGCTACAATTTTAGCTTTTTCGGCATCGCCACAAGCAATTGTTAGATAGGATAAACGCTCTAAGGCAACCTCTTCTGCATGACAAGGTCCCGTTATTACTCCAATATTTTCAAAAGGAATATCATACACTTTATTGAAATGTTCACCAACAATTAAACTGGTTTCGGGAACAATTCCTTTTATTGCTGAAAAGATGATTTTATCATTTAAACTTTCAGTCATTTTAGACAATTCACTACCTAAAAATGCAGAAGGAATAGCAAAAATAATGTAATCGGCATAAGCAACTGCTTCGTTAATATCGTTAGTGAGTTTTAATTTTTCGATATTAAATTCTACCGAACTCAAGTAATTAGGATTGTGATGCTGTGTTTTTATATGTTCAACGGCCTCTTCATTGCGCATATACCATGCAATTTCTGGTAGATTTACGCAAAGTATTTTTGCAATCGCCGTTGCCCAACTTCCTCCACCAATTACCGCAAATTTTGGATAATTTTCCATTTTTAATTAGTATCTAACATTAGCTTTAAACGAAATAATCTTATTAAAGCATAAAAAAATATCAGTAATTCAAAATTTAAAACTGAATTTATTAATTATTCAAATGTAACGAAAATTCACAAAAAAGCAGATAAGAAATATGAAAACAGTAACTCGATATAATTTTATAAAATATTAACGTAAAATTAAGAATGTCAAAACAATACTATGCAATTTTTTTCGTTCAAAAAGGATAGGATTTAATTTGGTTAGTTTTTTCCTTTCTTAAAGTTTGTTTTGGTGAATAAAGGTGTTTTTAAGTTGTACTTAAGAACGCCTTTTTTAAATTTAAAAAGAGTTATTTCTTGTAAAGATTATTATGGTCTATGTATTCCCAAACTTTTGCCGGTAAAAGAGGTTGTACATTTTTTTTGTTTTTGATGTTTTCACGAATAAAAGTAGACGAAATTTCTACAATTGGAGCATTTATAATGTGAATTTTCGGATGGCTTTTAAATTCACTATTTTCTGCTTCTGAAGAAATTCTAGGATAAACATAGATGTCATGATTTTCTATAATAACCTCATAGTTTTTCCATTTATGAAAGGTTTTTAAATTGTCTTCCCCCATAATTAGTGAAAATTCATGTTTTGGAAATTTATCTTTTAAATGTGAAAGGGTATTAACGGTATAATTAGGTTGAGGCAATTTAAACTCAAAGTCAGAGGGTTTAATTTTTGGATAATCTTCTGTTGCTAAAAAAACCAATTGCAATCGCTGATAATCATCTAATAAGGTATCTTTCTTTTTTAGAGGATTATGCGGTGTAACCATCATCCAAATTTGGTCTAATCCGGAATATTCAGCCATATGATTGGCAATAATTAAATGACCTGTATGAATGGGGTTGAAAGTGCCAAAATAAAGACCAATTTTCATGTATTCAATTTAAAGATTAACATTAGTGATAGAGTTTTTAATTCTTCAATCTTTCAATTTTTAATCATTTAGAAAATTTTTAACCAATTGATATGCTTCTTCTTTTGCAATATCTAAATCATAATTTTTTATAATTTGATCAAATTGTGGTGCTGTAGCTAATTCTACTGAGGCTTTTGCAATTCGCATGTTTATTTTATCATCACTTTCGGTAGAACGTTTTTTGAGCCTAATTTTCAATTCATCAATACTTGGTGGTTTTACAAAAACAGCTAGAGTTTCATTAGGAAATTTAGATTTTATACGCAATCCGCCAGCTACATCAATGTCAAAAATCACGTTTTTGCCCAATGCCCAAATGCGTTCAATCTCACTTTTTAAGGTGCCATAAAAATTATCACGATATACTTCTTCCCATTCTAGAAAATCTCCGGCTTTTATATGTTTTTTAAATTCCTCAGTAGAAATAAAATAATAATCTTTACCATTTACTTCTTCACCTCGTGCTTCTCGTGAAGCAGCTGAAATAGAAAATTCTAAATTCAAATCTTCTTTGCCTAATAAATGCCTAACGATTGTAGTTTTTCCTGAACCAGAGGGCGCAGAGAATACGATTAATTTTCCTTTTTTCATTTTAAAATCATTGTAAGGGGTTGCTAGGCGCGAAGCAAAGCAATTTCATTCTCCATTTTTATTTTTTAGCCACGACTTACACAAATTAATTGGTAAAAATTCTAAAGCACGTTCAAAACTTGTTCTTTTATTTTTTCTAATTCGTCTTTCATCATTACCACTAGTTTTTGCATTTGTGCATGGTTTGATTTAGACCCCATTGTGTTTATTTCTCTACCCATTTCTTGAGTAATAAAGCCTAGTTTTCTACCATTGGCTTCTTTTCCTTTTATGGTTTCTAGAAAATAATCTAAATGATTGGTTAGACGTACTTTTTCTTCGGTAATATCTAATTTTTCGAGATAATATATCAATTCTTGTTCAAAACGATTTTCGTCCACATTTACTTTAAGTTCCGTTATTGCGGTTTGCAAACGGTCTTTTATGGCTTGAACACGTTCAGGATCTAAAGCTAGTGCTTGTTCCATGTAGGAACGAATATTGCCAATTCGCAATTGAAACTCTTTCTCTAATGAAGCGCCTTCGTCTTTTCTGAAATTTATAATATTGGCTAAACCTTCTTCTATAACACTTTGAATTTGCTTCCAATCATTTTCATCAATTTCTTCACGTTCGGTTTTTAATGCATCTGGCATTCTTACTGCCATTTTCATCAATTCAGTCTCGTCAGCTTCGTTGTAAACTTCTCGCAATTGGTTGATATACGCTTTTACAATTGGAACATTAACATTAGTTGAGGTTTGCTCTGCACTATTTTCAACATAAATAGAAAAGTCAATTTTGCCTCTTTCTAATGCTAAAGCAATTTGATTTCTCAAACCCAATTCGAGTTCTCTATAAACAGAGGGCATTCTAACATTTAAATCTAAACCTTTACTATTTAAAGATTTTGCTTCTACCGTTATTTTTTTTGTAGGCAATTGAAGTGTTGCTTTGCCAAAGCCTGTCATAGATTGTATCATAATTTGGTTTAAAAGAGTTCAAATATAAGGAAAAAGTATTTTTTATGGTGTTGGATTTCTTTTTATCTGTGTTGCCAAATATACACCAACGAATATTAAAATTGCAGAACCTATTTTAACCGGATTTAATCGATCTTTACCTAAACCTATAGCAAAAACAGAGGCAAACAAAGGCTGCAAATAAATAAAAACCGCTACAGTTGTAGGTTTCAATTCTTTCATAGAAAGAAGATTTAACAAATATGTAATAAAGGTTGAGAAAATAACAACAAAACCTATTTTTAAAAGAATTAAATCAGGAACCATTGTCCAGTTTACAGTTTCAAATTGATTCCAACCAAAAGGCAAAACCATTAAAAATCCAAACAAATAAATCCATTTTACAAACGTAAAAGCATTGTATTTATCCATAAGTTTTTTTACAATTATAAGATAAAAACTATACGAAACAGCATTTATAAATACCAAAAAATTCCCTAAACCTGCATTTGAAGTATTTTCTATTGATTTTCCATATAAAATAAGCATTGCGGTGCCTATTAAACCTAAAAAAATCCCTAAAACTTTTTCCCTTTGCATTTTTTCTTTTATAATAATTGCAGCTAAAACCATTACAATCATTGGAGTTGTAACCATAATTACAGCTGCCGAAATAGGAGAGGTAAGACTTAAACCTTTAAAAAATGTAAGCATATTGAATGCAACCCCAAAAAAAGCGGCACCAACGATTCTAATAAAATCAACACGTTCTATTTTTTCTTTTGGAATGAAAAGACTCACTATCCAAAATAAAATTACAGTTCCTCCAACTCGCAACAAAATAAATCCATATGCACCAATATATTGAGGCATAACATCTTTTGCGATGGTAAATGTAACCCCGTAAATTATTGAAACTATAGTTGCGCTAAATAAAGCTAGATTTCTATTAGACATTAGCTTAAAACTTTCAAGACTTCTAAAATGTTTTTCTGGCTGTTACCTATATAAATTTTATTTTCAATTATAAATACTGGACGACTTAAAAAAGTATAATGTTCTAGAATATATTTTTTATAATCATCTTCGGTTAGCGATTTGTTTTTTAAATCCATTGATTTATATAATTGTGCTTTTTTGCTAAAAAGTGCTTCATAACTTCCTGAAAGCAAATGCATTTCTTCCAAATCTTTTTCGGAAATAGGGTCTTGTTTGATGTCATGAAAAACCAAATCATTGTTTTTTGGTAATGATTTTATAATTTTTCTACAAGTATCACAAGAAGCGAGATAATATATTTTGTTCATAATTTAAAATGAATTTCTTATTGCAAAGAAAATTCATTTGAGGTGTAAAATGACTATTTTTGATTAAAATTATTTTTATGGAAACAACATTCAAAATATGGAGTACCAATAGGAATTTATATTTAAACTTTATAAATACGTATTCATTAGAGCAACTTAACAAAATCCCTGATGGATTTAGTAACAATCTTATTTGGAACATAGGTCATGTTATAGTGGTTCAACAGGGTTTGGTTTATAAATTTTCAGGATTGCCTATGAATGTTTTGGATGATTTGTTTGAGAAATATAAGAACGGATCGAAACCTACCAAAACAACTACTGACGAAGAAGTTTCAGAATTAAAAGTGTTGTTACTTTCGCTTATGGAAAAAACAAAACAGGATTTCGCTAACGATAAATTTAATTCCTATAAAGAGTATTCCACATCAACAGGTTTTAATCTTACTTCTGCAAAAGAAGCAATGGAGTTTAACAATTATCATGAGGCATTACACCTTGGTTTTATGATGAATATTAGAAAGTTTATTTAATCTATTTTCAAAACGAAAAAAATGAAGTTTAATACTAAAACCATTCACGGTGGTCAACATCATGATCCATCAACAGGAGCCGTAATGCCACCAATATATCAAACATCTACATTTGTTCAAAAGAGTCCTGGCCAACCTATAGGAGATTATGAATACAGTAGAGCTTCCAATCCAACCCGAACGGCTTTAGAAAATGCTTTAGCAAGTATAGAAAACGGAACACGAGCTTTGGCTTTTTCTTCAGGATTAGCGGCTACAGATTGCATTTTACGTTCTTTTAAAGCTGGTGACGAAGTTATTTCAATGGATGATTTATATGGGGGAACCTATAGAATGTTTACTCGAATCTACAAAGATTCGGGAATAAAGTTCCATTTTGTGGATATGAATGATTTGCAAAAATTCAAATCATTAATTAACAAAAACACAAAGTTAGTTTGGGTAGAAACTCCAACAAATCCGTTGATGAAATTAGCGGATATCCAAGAGATTTCAAAAATCACTAAAGCAAACAACATACTTTTTGCGGTTGACAATACTTTTGCAACCCCCTATTTACAAAGGCCTTTAGATTTAGGAGCTGATATTGTAATGCATTCTGCAACAAAATATTTGAGTGGGCACTCTGATGTTATTGTAGGAGCATTAATTGTAAAAGAGGAATCTTTGGGAGAGCAATTGCATTTTCAGCAGTTTGCTACAGGAGCTACACTTGGCCCAATGGATAGCTTTTTAGTTTTAAGAGGAATTAAAACGCTTCATTTGAGAATGCAAAGACATTGTGAAAATGGAGAGAAAATTGCAGATTATTTAAACCAACATCCAAAAATAAAGACCGTTTATTACCCTGGGTTAACTAGCCATCCTTTTCATAAAATTGCAAAAAAACAAATGACTGGATTTGGAGGAATGGTTTCTTTTACTTTTGTTTCTGGAAGAAAAGAAGAATCTATACTTTTTTTAGAAAAATTAAAGGTGTTTACATTAGCAGAATCTCTTGGAGGTGTAGAGTCTCTTGCCAATCACCCAGCATTAATGACGCACGCATCTATTCCTGAAGATAAAAGAAAAGAAATAGGAATTACCGATGATTTGGTTCGCCTTAGTGTCGGAATAGAAGATATAGAAGATTTAATAACAGATTTAGAACAAGCATTATCTTCTTAGGATAAAAAAATCTAATTTATATAGAACTTAAATAAATGGTTTATTGTAAATAGTAGATATAACCAAAATTAAACCAAACCAACCAATCGTTTGCTTTGTTTTCTTTATAGATTTTAGGGTCAGGATTTAAGCCATCAACCCAGTTAGAAAAATAGTATTGAAATCTCAAATCAAGCATCAAATCAGATAAAGGCGATACTTTGTATCGAGTTCCAACACTACTAACTACAGACCAAACAGTTCCACCGCTATTTTGAGTTGCTTTATAATATTTTACAGGAGTTGTTGCTGGTATATTTAATTTTCCTAACGTGGAATAGGCTTTAGGATCATAGAAACTAAATTGCCCGCCAAAACTTATAAAAGGAGCCAAAGAGCCAATAGTTGCTGTAAAATCACGAATACTTAAAGGAAAAAACTCTAACTGCATTCCTATATTGGTTACTGAAGTTTCACCTTTCATTCCTCTTAATTGTTCATTGAACAGTCTTTTTTTATCAGGATCTACCCATTCTCCAAAGTGCTGTAATTTGGTTTTGTTATAAGATAATTCACTTCTTAATTTAAAGTGATCATTAAAATAAGTTTCTGGAGTATAACAGTTACAATCTGCTTTGTATGAAAAATTTAAATAATGAATGATGCCAATTCCATAACCTGTGTTTCCTGCATTTGTTTTAAAATCGTAGCGTTCCCCATAGTCAGATTGAAAAGCTACTGGCCCAGCAATAGCGCCAACTTCATGAGAAAACCCAAACTGAGCATTTGTTCTACTTGAATAAACAAATATAAAGAAGAAGGTTAAGATAAAATACTTGGGCATTTGCATTTATAAAAATTCAATTACTGACAAATATATAAAAACATCATTCACTAATTTTTATTTTTTTATTTTTTTAGAATAAGCAATTAAAATATCAAAGACTTGTGAAAACTACAACGATTTCGTAAAAATTAATATTTTTCTAACAGTATTTAATCTTATAGGTTAAAATAATGATAAAACTTCTTATAAAGTTTAGAAATATAGTGCTATATTTTTATAAAATGTATATTTGTAAGTACTAACGAAAACGTTTTCTTAAACGTTATTAATCTATTTATCATGTCACAAAATATTCAATTTTTTGTTGAGTCGGCCGCTAAAAAAAATCCAAATGAGCCAGAATTCATGCAGGCTGTTCACGAAGTTGCTGAAACAGTAATTCCGTTTATTGAAGAAAATAAAAAATACCAAAATAAAATGCTTTTGGAAAGAATGGTTGAATCTGAACGCATCATTATGTTCAGAGTAGTATGGATTGATGATTTAGGGAATACTCAGGTAAATAGAGGATATCGTATTCAAATGAATTCGGCCATTGGTCCATATAAAGGAGGAATTCGTTTTCATCCTTCAGTAAATTTAAGTATTTTAAAGTTTTTAGCTTTCGAACAAACTTTCAAAAATAGCTTGACTACATTACCTATGGGTGGCGGAAAAGGCGGAGCTGATTTTGATCCTAAAGGGAAATCTGAAAATGAAGTAATGCGTTTTTGTCAAGCATTTATGACAGAATTGTCAAGACATATAGGTGCTGACACCGATGTTCCTGCTGGTGACATTGGAGTTGGGGGAAGAGAAGTTGGTTATATGTTTGGTCAATATAAAAGACTAAGAAATGAGTTTACTGGAGTATTAACAGGAAAAGGAATTTCTTTTGGCGGCTCGTTAATTCGTCCTGAAGCAACTGGCTATGGCGCTGTTTATTTTTCTCAGAGTATGTTAGCAACAAAGAAAGAAAATATTGCTGGAAAAACTATAGTCGTTTCTGGTTCTGGAAACGTCGCGCAATATGCTGTCGAAAAAGCAACTCAATTAGGAGCTAAAGTAGTTACTATGTCAGATTCCTCAGGATATATTTATGATGCAGAAGGTATAGACGCTATTAAATTGTCTCATATTATGGAAATCAAAAATGAACTTAGAGGTAGAATAGGAGATTATTTAAATAAGTATCCTAATGCTAAATATGTTGCTGGTAAAAGGCCCTGGGAAGTGAAATGTGACGTTGCTTTACCTTGCGCCACACAAAACGAATTGAACGAGGATGATGCAAAAGCACTTGTTGCTAACGGATGTATTTGTGTAACTGAGGGAGCAAATATGCCTTCAACTCCAGAAGCAGTAATAGTTTTTCAAAAAGCAAAATTATTATTTGCTCCAGGCAAAGCTTCAAACGCAGGCGGTGTTGCAACCTCTGGTTTAGAAATGTCACAAAACTCTCTAAGATTAAGTTGGACAGCAGAAGAAGTAGATGAAAGATTAAAAAGCATTATGCTAAATATTCATGCATCTTGTGTTAAATATGGTAAAGACAAAACAGGTTATATAGATTACGTAAAAGGAGCAAATATTGCTGGATTTGTTAAAGTAGCTGATGCAATGCTAGCGCAGGGAGTAGTGTAATGTAGTTTAAATATTATTATGAAATGCCTTCATTCATTGGAGGCATTTTTTTTGATTTTTATATTAAAAATAAAATAATTCCGTTTTATAGTATATTTGTCTCACAATCTTTAAATCATAATGAAAAAATACAGTTTCTTTTTCTTTTTTTTACTTTCAATGCCATTTAGCTTTTCGCAAAATTCTGCATTATGGAAAGGTTATTTTTCTTACAATGAAATTAAAGATTTATTCCAATCTGGTGATAAACTATTTGTCGCTTCTGAGAATGCTTTATTTTATAAAAACACTATTTCTGGTGAAATTAGCACAACAAATACTGTTGACGGACTTTCGGCACAGACTATAAGTTCCATTTACCATAGTCCAAATTTCAAAAAAACTTTAGTAGGTTATGAAAACGGATTGATGATTGTAATTAACGAAAAGGACAAGAGTATTTTGAATGTAGTAGACATAATTAATAGGGCTTTGCCATCAAATATTAAAAGAATAAATCATTTTATGGAGTATAATGGAATCGTTTATATTTCATGTGATTTTGGAATCGTTCAATACAATTTATCAACGTTATTATTTGGAGACACTTATTTTATTGGTGATTTTGGCGCTCAAATTTCAGTTGCTCAAACAACAATTTACGAGGGAAGTATCTATGCTTCGACAAAATTTAATGGAATAAGAAAGGCAGATATCAACAATCCAAATTTAAATGATTACAATCAATGGGCTACTGTAGCTGATTTTGGATGGTCAGGAATTGAAACTTTTGAAACGAATTTATTATCTATAACCAATCAAGGGAATTTGCAAAAATGGCAAGGAAATTCTTTTGTAACAATAACATCACTTTCACAAACACCATTAGACTTTAGAGAAAATGAAGGTTTTTTAATTGTTACCACATTAAATCACGTGTATATTTATAATACGTCTTTAATTCAGATAGCCGATATCAACAGCAGCCAAATACAAATAGATAAAATTCAATTTACTTGTGCTACAATAAGCAACGGTTCTATTTATATTGGAACTTTAGAGAACGGAATTTTTAGAAAGGAGTTAGATACATCAATTTTTGAAAACATTTTGCCTGAAGGACCAGTAAGAAATGATGTTTTTGCTATAAATGCTAAAACAAAAAATTTATGGGTAGTTTATGGGGGTTATAATCAATTTTATAATCCATATGATTTTTATTCTGGACCAACTAAATTTAGTATTAGTAAATTTAATAAACAGAGTTGGCTTGAAATTCCTTATGAAGAGCTTTCTGAAGCAAGAGCATTGTCAAGAATTACAATAAACCCCAATAATGAAAATCAAGTTTTTATTAGCTCAATGTATTCGGGATTATTAAAATTAGAAAATGATGTGCCAACTACACTATTTAATGCTAAAAACACGGGAACGGATGGATTAACATCTATTGTAGGAGTAGTTCCAGATGATGTTAGAGTTAATGGGGCTGCTTTTGATAAAGCGGGAAACTTATGGCTTGCATCAAGTTTAGTCAAAAAAGGATTAAAAGTTTTTAAAGCAAATGGGCAATGGCAATCTTATCCTTTAGAAAGTGTTAAACCATCAGGAGTTTTAAATTTTGGAAGTATGGTAATTGATAAAAACGGTACGAAATGGATGTCGACTTTAAATGATGGGGTGGTTGGTTTTAATGAAAGCTACAACAATACTTTTAAAGTAATAAAAGAAGGTTTAGATGCTGGGAATCTTCCAAGTAATGATGCTAAAGCAATTGCTATAGATAACAGAAATCAGCTATGGATAGGAACTCGAAAAGGATTGCGAGTACTTTCGAGTGTAGATAATTTCCTATCTACCAATCAATTAAACACTGCTCCAATAATAATTCTTGAAGAAAATTTAGCTCAAGAATTATTGTTCGAACAATTAATTACAGATATTGTTGTTGATGGAGCTAATAACAAATGGATTGGGACAGCAGATTCAGGTGTATTTCTAGTGTCATCAGATGGGCAGCAAACCATTCATCATTTTACGATTAACAATTCACCTTTGCCAAGCAATACCATTAATGATATTGATATTAATGGAGAAACAGGAGAAGTTTTTTTTGCCACTACCAAAGGAATGGTTTCTTATAAAGGGACATCAACTGACGCCAATGAAAATCTTAATAATGTTTATGTATATCCAAATCCAGTTCGCCCAGAGTTTACAGGAACAGTAAAGATTACGGGATTAATAGACAAAGCAACCATTAAAATAGCCGATATAGAAGGTAATTTAGTTTACGAAACCACATCTGAAGGAGGAACAATAGAATGGGACACAACCGCTTTCGGAAAATACAAAGTAGCTTCGGGCGTTTATATGATTTTTATTTCTGCACAAGACGGAATAGAAACTAAGGTTAAGAAAGTGATGATAATTAGGTAAGTTCAAAGTTTAAATTAAACTATAAAGTTGCTAGTAAAAACCAAAGCCATCGTCATTTCCTCTATAAAATATCAAGAAAAAAGCTTGATTGTAAAATGTTTTACCTTATCTGATGGTTTAAAATCCTATTTTGTTCGGGATGCTTTTTCATCTAGAAAGGCCAATCAAAAAATTGCTTATTTCCAGCCGTTAAGTATTCTAGAAATCGAAGCCATTCATAAAAACAAAGGCACTTTAGAGAATTTCAAGGAAATAAAAATTGCATCTCCGTTTCAATCGATACATTCTGATATTTATAAAAGCACAATTGTCATGTTTGTTTCTGAAATTTTGCATCACTCCATTCATGAAGAAGAAAAAAATGAGGCGCTTTTTACCTTTTTAGAAACGGCTTTACATTGGTTAGATACCCATGAGGACATTGCTGATTTTCATCTTATTTTGCTTTTAGAAATGACAAGATTTCTCGGGTTTTATCCAGATATTGCCAACATAGATTTTCCTTTTTTCGAAATGACAGAAGGCATTTTTACCCCTTTTCATGCTATCAGTTCATTAACAGAACACGAAAGTAATTTATTCAAAAAGCTAATTAATTTAAAATTCGAGAACAGTCAAAAAACATTTCACATCATAGAAAGGCAAATTGTTCTGAAAATACTAGTCGATTACTACAGTTTTCATCTCGATGGTTTTAAAAGACCCAAATCTTTGGAAGTTTTAAAAGAGGTTTTTTCTTAAATTTTTAAAAGAGTCTATCGTTTTTGCATAATTTACTATAAATTTCCAGACTACTCTCTTTTTTCTATCATCTTTTATCTATTTTCCTCAAAATTCCTTACTTTCGCACCTCGATTAAGAAAAGTACAAAATGAGCACAAAATTTACTGAATACAAAGGACTTGACTTACCAAAAGTAGCATCAGAAGTTCTTGATTTTTGGAAAAAAGAGAACATATTCGAGAAGAGTATAACTACTCGTGAAGGAGCAGCACCATTCGTGTTTTTTGAAGGTCCGCCTTCCGCCAATGGATTGCCTGGAATTCATCACGTCATGGCACGAGCGATTAAAGATATTTTTTGCCGTTATAAAACTCAAAAAGGATTTCAAGTGAAGCGTAAAGCTGGTTGGGATACCCACGGATTGCCTGTAGAACTTGGTACTGAAAAAGAATTAGGTATTACAAAAGAAGATATTGGTAAAACCATTTCTATCGAAGAATATAACGAAGCCTGTAAGAAAACCGTCATGCGTTATACCGATGTGTGGAATGATTTAACTGAAAAAATGGGCTATTGGGTCGATATGGAAGATCCTTACGTTACCTACAAACCCAAATACATGGAATCGGTTTGGTGGTTGTTAAAACAAATCTACAATAAGGATTTGATGTACAAAGGGTACACCATTCAACCCTATTCTCCAAAAGCGGGAACAGGATTGTCGTCTCATGAAGTGAACCAACCCGGAAGTTACAGAGATGTTACAGACACTACGGTTGTGGCACAATTTAAAGCTTTAAACGAAACTTTGCCAAAATTCCTTCAGGGATTTGGAGATATTTACATTTTGGCTTGGACAACTACACCTTGGACTTTACCAAGCAACACGGCATTGACCGTTGGTCCAAAAATTGATTATGTTTTAGTTGAAACGTTCAATCAATATACTTTTAGACCAACGAAAGTAATTTTGGCTAAGAATTTGGTCGGAAAACAATTCGGAAAAGGATTTTTTGAAAGTACTGAAGCTTCTGATTTCGAAAACTTCAAAGAAGGCGACAACCTGCCTGCCGGCAAGGCAGGAAAAATTCCATATCAAATTATTGCTGAATGTAAAGGAGTGGATTTAGTCGGAATTCGTTACGAACAATTAATGAAATTGGCTTTGCCATATCAAAATCCAGAAAATGCTTTCCGAGTAATATCAGGCGATTTTGTTACTACTGAAGACGGAACAGGAATTGTGCATACCGCCCCAACTTTTGGAGCCGATGATGCTAAAGTAGCTAAAGAAGCCATTCCAGAAGTGCCACCAATGTTGGTTTTAGACGAAAATGGAAATCCGGTTCCATTGGTAAACTTACAAGGTAAATTTATAAATCAATTAGGAGAATTCTCAGATAAATATGTAAAAAATGAATATTATACTGAAGGCGAAGCACCAGAACGCTCTATCGATGTTGAAATAGCTATACGATTAAAAGAAGAAAACAAAGCCTTTAAAGTAGAAAAATACGTACACAGCTATCCACATTGTTGGAGAACTGACACACCAATTTTATATTATCCTTTAGACTCTTGGTTTATAAAAATAACTGAAGTTCGAGATAGAATGTTCGAACTAAACGAAACTATTAATTGGAAACCAAAATCAACTGGAGAAGGACGTTTCGGGAATTGGTTGAAGAATGCCAATGATTGGAACTTATCCCGTTCTCGTTTTTGGGGAATTCCTTTGCCAATTTGGAGAACTGAAGAAGGAACCGAAGAAATCTTGATTGGCTCTGTTGAAGAATTATATAATGAAATCGAAAAATCTATCGCCGCCGGTTACCAAAAAGAAAATCCTTTTCAAAATTTTCAAATTGGAGACATGAGCGAGAGTAACTATGATTTAATTGATTTGCATAAAAACGTAGTCGATGAAATTACTTTGGTTTCTGTTTCTGGAAAACCAATGAAACGCGAAAGCGACCTAATTGATGTTTGGTTTGATTCTGGAGCAATGCCATACGCACAATGGCACTATCCTTTTGAAAACAAAGACAAAATTGACGAAAATAAAGACTTTCCAGCTAATTTTATTGCAGAAGGAGTAGATCAAACAAGAGGTTGGTTTTATACTTTACACGCTATTGGAACTTTAGTATTTGACAGAGTTGCCTATAAAAATGTAGTTTCAAATGGTTTAGTTTTAGATAAAAATGGGCAGAAAATGTCAAAACGATTAGGAAATGCAGCCGACCCTTTTGAGACATTGCTAGAATATGGACCAGATGCCACGCGTTGGTACATGATTTCGAACGCTAATCCTTGGGATAATTTAAAATTTGATTTAGAGGGAATAGCTGAGGTTCGCCGTAAATTTTTTGGGACTTTGTATAATACCTATTCGTTTTTTGTATTGTATGCAAACATCGATAATTTTAAATATGCTGAAGCTGAAATTCCATTAAATGAAAGACCAGAAATAGATCAATGGATTATTTCTGAATTGAATACTTTGATAAAAGTAGTTGATGAGGCTTATGCCGATTATGAACCTACAAAAGCCACACGTGCCATTTCTGATTTTGTTCAGGAAAACCTAAGCAATTGGTATGTTCGTTTGTGTCGTCGTCGTTTCTGGAAAGGTGAGTATGCGCAGGATAAAATAGCCGCCTATCAAACCTTATACACCTGTTTGTTAACTGTAAGTAAACTAAGTGCTCCTGTAGCTCCGTTCTTTATGGACAAACTTTACAGAGACTTAACCCAAGCAACAATCCCGAAGTTTCGGGAAGAAAATTATGACAGTGTACATTTGGCGGAGTTTCCAAAATACGTTGAAAACTTTGTTAATAAATCTTTAGAGAGCAAAATGCAAAAAGCGCAGACTATTTCTTCCTTAGTTTTATCTCTCAGAAAAAAGGAAATGATCAAGGTGCGTCAACCTTTGCAAAAGGTAATGATTCCGATACTTGACGAGAGTCAACGTGCTGAAATTGAAGCCATTTCTGACCTAATAAAAGCAGAAGTAAACGTAAAGGAAATCGTACTTTTAGATGATGCATCAGGAATTTTGGTAAAACAAATCAAACCGAATTTCAAGACTTTAGGACCGCGTTTCGGTAAAGATATGGGTTTGATTTCCAAACAGATACAAAGCTTTACTGCAGAACAAATCAATCAATTAGACACTTTAGGGTTCTTAAGTATTGAAATCTCAGGAAATACTATAACTTTATCACAAGATGATGTCGAGATTTCTTCTCAAGATATCGAAGGCTGGCTGGTGGCTAATTCTAACGGAATTACGGTAGCGTTAGACATTACCATTTCTTCGGAATTAAAAGAAGAGGGTATTGCTAGAGAACTAGTAAACAGAATTCAAAACATCAGAAAAGATTCTGGATTTGAAGTTACAGACAAGGTTAAAGTGCTCTTGCAGAAAAACGAAGTTTTAGAAAAAGCGGTTTTAGCTAATGAAGACTACATCAAATCAGAAACATTAACAGAAACATTACTTTTTGAAGATAATGTAAAAGATGGAATTGAAATAGAATTTGACGAAATAAAAACAAGAATACTAATTACAAAATAACAAGAACATGGTAGATGAAATTGCAAGATACTCAGACGGAGATTTGGCTGAGTTTAAAGAGTTAATCCTAAAAAAAATTAGTAAAGCACAAGCCGATTTAGATTTGATAAAAAGTGCTTACATGAATGACTTAAATAACGGTACCGATGATACTTCGCCTACCTTTAAAGCTTTTGAAGAAGGAAGTGAAACGATGTCTAAAGAGGCAAATTCACAATTGGCTATTCGTCAGGAAAAGTTCATTCGCGATTTAAAAAACGCACTTTTCCGTGTAGAAAACAAAACTTACGGTGTTTGTAAAGTAACAGGCAAATTGATTAGCAAAGAACGACTGATGATTGTTCCTCACGCTACGATGAGTATTGAAGCTAAGAATTTACAACGATAAGAATTCGTTACACAATAATTAACGCTCCAGTAGGAGCGTTTTTTTTAGAAAAAAACAGTAATTTTGCGCCTTAAAAAATTTAATACAATGTCATTACGAAACGCTTATTTCCTAATTTTCATCATATTGCTTGTAGATCAGGCTTCTAAAATTTACATCAAAACTAATTTTGTTTTAGGAGAAGAAGTCAACGTTTTCAATTGGTTTAAAATTCTTTTTATAGAAAACGAAGGAATGGCATGGGGAACGGAGATACCAGGAACTTATGGTAAATTGTTTCTCACGGTTTTCAGATTAATAGCAGTAACCGCAATAGGATATTGGCTTTGGGACGCTTCTCATAAAAACGCATCCAATTATTTAATAGTAGCCATTGCTTTAATTTTAGCTGGTGCATTTGGTAATATAATTGATTCTGTTTTTTACGGAATTATCTTTGACGATAGCCACAACCACTTAGCGACTTTGTTTTCTGAAAATCCGTATGGAAAAGTTTTTCACGGTAAAGTGGTCGACATGTTGTACTTTCCTATTATTGACGGAACTTTCCCTAGCTGGTTGCCGTTTTGGGGAGGAACTGATTTTAAATTCTTTAACGCCATTTTTAATGTTGCCGATATGGCTATTTCTACAGGAGTTGGAATTTTAATTGTCTTCAATAAAAAAGCATTTCATCATCAAAACGCTTAAATAATTTCTAATAATTACTGCTAAAAGTGTAAATAGTATTTGGTGTTACCACATAATCTAGCTTTACATCGTTTTCAAAAACATCAGTAATTGTTTCTTCTGCTTCAAAAAAAGACAACCCTATTTTAATGGCTTCCGGTTTGCATTCCGATAAGAATTTGTCATAAAAGCCTTTGCCGTAACCCACCCGATTTCCTTTTGTGTCAAAAGCTAAAAGAGGTACAAAAACTACTTGAATTTTATGAGATGGAACTTCAATTCCGTCTACAGGTTCAGGAATATGGTATTGATTTTTCTTTATTGTAGTATTTTCAGTCAGTAAGAAATGAGTCATACAGCATGTTTTAAAATCAGATTTCGAAATTATAATTTCCTTGTCTTTTCCTGATAACACATGCAATATATATTCTGTATCTACCTCTTTTTGTTCGGTAATGGGTAAAAAAACATGAAAATAGGTTTTATCCCAAACCTGCCTGCCGTCAGGAAGTGTGGGTAATCGTAGTAATTTATTGGCAATTGCCAAACTCATTTCTTCAATTTCATTTTCAGAAAATGACTTTCTTAATGCTTTATATGTAACTCTTAAATCGCTTTTATTCATGAAGTAAAATTATAAAATTAAATTTGCAAAGTCTCATTTGAAATTCATGATTATCCTCTTAACTTTGTTTCCATGACTACTCCTTCTCTAGAACTTCAAATACAAACTCTCCCCGATAGTCCCGGAGTCTATCAGTATTACGATAAAGAAGAAAAAATTCTTTACGTTGGCAAAGCTAAAAATCTAAAGAAAAGAGTTTCATCGTATTTCAATAAAATTCACGACACCGCTAAAACGAATGTTTTAGTTAAGAAAATTGTAACCATAAAACACATTGTTGTTCCTACAGAGTCAGATGCTTTGTTACTGGAAAACAATCTTATAAAAACGTTGCAACCCCGTTATAATGTCTTGCTTCGTGATGACAAATCCTATCCTTGGATTTGTATTAAAAAAGAACCATTTTCTAGAATATTTCCCACAAGGAAAATGGTCAAAGACGGTTCAGAATATTTTGGACCCTATACTAGTTTTAAAACAGTTTCAACGATTTTAGATTTGATTAAAGAATTGTATCCGTTGCGAACCTGTAATTTTGATTTGAGTGCAACTAATATCGAAAACCATAAATTTAAAGTTTGTCTCGAGTACCATATTGGCAATTGCAAAGGACCATGCGAAGGCTATGAATCTCTAGAAAACTATCAAAATCAAGTAGATGCAATACGCGAAATTTTGAAAGGGAATTTCAAAGAAAGTATGAAAGATTTCAAAAAATTGATGAATGACTTGGCCTCTAAAATGCATTTTGAAGAAGCTCAAAAAGTAAAAGAAAAAATAGAAACTTTAGAAAAATACCAATCTCGTTCTACAATTGTAAATCCTAAAATTACAAATATTGATGTTTTTTCTATTGTTTCAGACGAAAGTGCTGCTTATGTCAATTTTCTTCAAATTGCTCATGGTTCAATAATTCGTTCGCATACTTTAGAAATTAAAAAGAAACTCGATGAATCGGATGAAGAACTGTTAGAACTCGCTATTATTGAACTTAGAGAACGTTTTCAATTAGTGTCTAAAGAAGTTATTGTTCCTTTTGAAGTTGCATTAGGTTCAACTATAAAGGTTACAGTGCCGCAATTGGGAGACAAAAAACAAATTTTAGAGTTGTCTATTCGTAATGCTAAGTTTTATAGAATAGAGCAACTCAAACAATTACAAATTGTAGACCCAGACCGGCATACCAATAGAATTATGGCGCAGATGCAAAAGGATTTACGATTGCAAGTCGAGCCAAGACACATCGAATGTTTTGATAATTCGAACATTCAAGGAACCAATCCTGTTGCTGCTTGTGTTGTTTTTAAAGACGGGAAACCCAGTAAAAAAGACTATAGGCATTTTAATATTAAGACTGTTGAAGGACCAAACGATTTCGCTTCAATGGAAGAAGTAGTGTATCGCAGGTACAAACGCATGCTTGACGAACAACAACCATTACCACAATTAATAATTATTGATGGGGGAAAAGGACAATTATCATCAGCTTTAAAAAGTATTGACGAACTAGGATTAAGAGGAAAAATTGCCATTATAGGTATTGCAAAACGATTAGAAGAATTATTTTATCCAGGCGATTCAGTTCCGTTGTATTTAGATAAAAAATCGGAAACCTTAAAAGTAATACAACAACTTAGAAACGAAGCACACCGTTTTGGAATTACCTTTCACAGAGATAAAAGAAGCAAAGCCGCTTTAAATTCTTCTATTGAAGCGATTCCAGGAATTGGCGAAAAAACGATGCTCGTGTTACTACAACATTTCAAAAGTGTTAAAAGATTGAAATTAGCATCAGAAAAAGAGATTTCTGACATTGTTGGTGCATCGAAAGCCAAAAAAATTACCGACTTTTACAAAACAACTAATCTGTAAATTCTATATGAAAAAAATTCTTTTATTTTTTATAGTGTTTATTACTCTAACAAATTGTTTTTCGCAAGAACAAACGCTTAAAAAACCTAAAATAGGATTGGTTTTAAGCGGCGGTGGCGCAAAAGGATTTGCACATATTGGTGTTTTAAAAGTGCTAGAACAGGCAGGAGTAAAAATAGATTATATTGGCGGAACTAGCATGGGAGCTGTAGTTGGAGGTTTGTATGCTTGCGGTTATAATGCAAAACAGCTCGATTCTATTTTCAGGGAAACTAATTTTGATAATTTAATAAATGATTTTATTCCGCGAAGTTCAAAGAATTTTTATGAAAAAAAGAATGATGAGTTATATGCTTTTGCTTTACCGTTCAATAAGTTTAAAATTGCAATTCCAACAGCTTTATCAAAAGGAATTTACAATTATAATTTATTAAATAGGCTTACTAAAAACGTACGTGAGGTTAACGATTTTAACAAACTTCCTATAGCTTTTACTTGCATTGCCTCAAATATTGAAAACGGAGAAGAAGTAGTTTTAAACAAAGGTTATTTAGCGAAAGCAATGCTGGCAAGTGCTGCTTTTCCTACTTTGTTTGCTCCAGTAGACATTGATGGTAAACTTCTTGTTGATGGAGGAGTTACAAATAATTATCCAATAGAAGAAGTACGAAAAATGGGTGCTGATATTATAATAGGGGTAGATGTTCAGGATGATTTATTGGATAGAAATAAACTAAAAGAGGCGACAAAAATTTTGGCACAAATTATAAATCTTCAATCTATTGAGAAAATGAAGTTGAAGATAAAAGAAACTGATATTTATATAAAACCAGACACCGATAAATATGGAGTTATTTCGTTTGAAGACGGACCCGAAATTATAAAAAGTGGCGAAGAAGCTGCTTTCTCAGTTTATGAAAAATTAAAGGCTTTAGGTAGTTTTTCTGAAATGAATTTAAATAAAGGGCTTGCAAAAAGCTCAGATAGCATTCAAATTAATACGATTCAAATTAAACGTTTAAAAAACTATACCAGATCATATATTATTGGAAAACTTGGGTTTAAACAAAAATCAAACATTACTTACGAAGATTTAAAAAAGGGAATAGATAATATTGTAGCGACTCAGAATTTTAGTACTGTTAGTTATACTTTAGAAAATAACAAAAATAATGATGATTTGGTTTTAGATTTAAAAGAGAGTTCAAATAAAACCTTTTTAAAATTTGCGTTGCATTATGATGATTTATACAAAAGCGGATTTTTAGTAAATCTGACCCAAAAGAAAGCTTTTGTAAAAAACGATGTTACGTCATTAGATATTATTTTAGGAGATAATATAAGATACAATTTCGATTATTATATAGACAATGGGTTTTATTGGAGTTTTGGATTTAAATCACATCTAAACACTTTTAATTCTAACACAAAATTTGATTTTAATAATGGTGACATATTAAACCAACAAGGAATTAATACTATAAATATTGACTTTTCTGATTTTTCTAATCAAGCATATGCTCAAACTATTTTTGCTCAAAAATTCATAGTTGGAGCTGGATTAGAATTTAAACATCTTAGAATTGATTCAAAAACCATTGATTTTATTAAACCCGTTTTCGAAAACAGTAATTATTTAAGTCTTTTTGGATATTTGAAATTTGATTCTTTAGACAATAAATATTTTCCAAAAACAGGATGGTATCTCACAGGAGATTTTCAATATTATGCGTATTCGTCAGATTACAACAACAATTTTAATAGATTTTCAATTGCAAAAGGAGAAGTAGGTTTTGCTAGAAAAATCACTAACAAAGTAGCCATCAATTTCCGTAACGAAGCAGGATTTGATATTGGTGAAAACACGATCCCTTTTTTTAACTTTGTTCTTGGAGGTTATGGTTTTAATACCATAAATAATTTTAAGCATTTTTATGGCTATGATTTTTTAACTATTGCAGCAGATAGTTATATAAAATCGTCAATTACTTTTGACTACGAATTTTACAAAAAAAACCATTTGAATTTAACTGCAAACTATGCAAATGTTCAAGACAATCTCTTTGATACTACAGATTGGATTTCTAAACCTAAATATTCAGGTTATGCTTTAGGTTATGGTTTAGAGACTATTATTGGTCCTATAGAAATTAAATACAGTTGGTCTCCAGAAACCAACAGAACTTTTGCTTGGTTTAATGTTGGCTTTTGGTTTTAATGTTTTTTGTAAAATATTGTTTAAAAAACAATATATTTGATTTTTAAAACAAATTTAAAGTAGGAAACACATGTCTATTTGGAAAAGAAAACCCTTATCACAATTATTAAATGAAGCTTCAGAATCTGAAAAAGGGTTAAAGAAAACATTAACCGCACCAGGATTGGTAGCCCTTGGAATAGGAGCAATTATTGGAGCAGGTTTATTCTCAATTACGGGTTTAGCAGCTTCAATGAATGCAGGGCCAGCCATAACAATATCATTTCTCGTGGCTGCTTTTGGTTGCATCTTTGCAGGATTGTGCTATGCTGAATTTTCGTCAATGATTCCTGTTGCTGGTAGCGCATATACCTATTCTTTTGCTACTATGGGAGAATTTGTAGCCTGGATTATAGGTTGGGATTTAGTATTAGAATATGCAGTCGGAGCCGCTACTGTTTCCATAAGTTGGTCTAGATATTTAGGAAAATTTTTAGGTAGCTATGGCATACATTTAGATGAATCCTATACATTATCTCCGTTTGAAGGTGGGATTATAAATCTTCCGGCAGTATTTATTGTTATGGTAATGTCTCTAATTTTAATGCGAGGAACTCGCGAATCAGCATTTATAAACGGAATAATAGTGTTGTTAAAAGTGACTGTTGTTTTGGTTTTTATTGCTGTTGGTTGGCAATACATTAGACCAGAAAATTATACGCCCTATATTCCTGAAAATACAGGTAAATTTGGAGAATTTGGTTTCTCAGGAATAATCAGAGCAGCGGCAATCGTGTTTTTTGCATACATTGGTTTTGATGCCGTATCAACCGCTGCACAAGAAGCAAAAAACCCAAAAAGAGATATGCCAATAGGAATACTACTTTCATTAGGAATTTGTACAGTATTATACATCCTTTTTGCACACGTTATGACGGGCGTTGTCAATTATCAAGCATTTGCAGGTAAAGACGGAATTGCTCCTGTAGCAATTGCTGTAGAAGCTATGGGAACTGCTGGTGCTGACGGAATGATTACTCCTGCCTATCCTTGGTTAAACAATGCAATTCTTTTAGCAATATTAGGAGGATATGCTTCGGTTATTTTAGTGATGTTAATGGGTCAAAGCAGAGTGTTTTTCTCTATGAGTAAGGATGGTTTAATGCCAAAAGTGTTTTCAGAAGTCCATTCAAAATTTAGAACTCCAGCTAAAAACAATCTTTTATTCATGATTATTGTAAGTCTTTTTGCAGCATTTGTTCCTGCAAGAGTAGTTGGCGAAATGACTAGTATAGGAACATTGTTTGCCTTTATTTTAGTGTGTGTAGGAGTATTGATTATGCGTAAGAAAATGCCAGAAGTACCAAGAGCTTTTAGAACGCCACTAGTTCCTTTTGTTCCAATTGCGGGTATTTTTGTCTGTTTATTTATGATGGTGTTTTTACCACTAGACACTTGGATTAGACTTATCGTTTGGATGATGATAGGATTTGATTTATATTTATTCTACGGTATGAAAAACAGTATTTTAAACAAAGGGCAGTTTAGTTTAAAAAGTTACAAAACCGTTGCTGGTTCTGGTTTAGGTATGGTATTAGCATTAATTGTAATTGCTTTTATTCACCACAACGATCCAAATATTGACGACCATTTCTTATTCTACTTTTCTTTACTGTTTGCGGCCGTTCACACACTAATTTATGCGTATAGTTTTAAAAAAGTAAGATAAAATCTATTTCACAATACTTTTAAAGGCATTAAAAATTGAATTTTCATTTTTTAATGCCTTTCTTGTTTTTATACTTTAAATAAACCTATTGAAGAGACGTTAAGTCTATTTTTAATTGTAAAAAAGCTACAAGAAAATCCAACAACATCGCAAATTAATTGTTAAAATTTTTACATAATTATCACAATATAACGTTGTAGTCGCATTAAAACAGAATAATTAATGTTAAAGTTGAATTTTCATTGAAAATTATTCAATAAAAGTAATTATATTTGCTAAACAAAATAGACGGAGTGGTTTCCTTATATTTTATATAAATTTTCATAATTTATAGTTTTTTTGGTTGGTTAATAGCATAAAAACTCAGTCATTATTTGACTGGGTTTTTTTGTTTTA
Source organism: Flavobacterium myungsuense (assembly GCF_042677265.1). NCBI lineage: Bacteria > Pseudomonadati > Bacteroidota > Flavobacteriia > Flavobacteriales > Flavobacteriaceae > Flavobacterium > Flavobacterium myungsuense. The sequence goes on from NZ_JBHTIZ010000005.1 coordinate 248,061, forward strand.
ATATATTTGGAACGAATATTGTATTTTGCTGCTATATCAAATAAAAGAAGAATGAAAAAAATAATTATAGTAGTATTTGTTATTTCAACACTTGGGTTTAGTTCTCAAAAAGAAAGAGCTTTTGATTCTGGAGAATGGTTTAAATTTAGAGTGCATTATGGTTTATTCAATGCAGGCTATGCAACGCTAGAAGTACAAGAAGCAACCAAAAACAATAAAAAAGTATATCATGCCATTGGGAAAGGCTACACGACCGGAATGTCTCGTTTTTTCTTTAAAGTAGAGGATAATTATGAGAGTTATTTTGATAAAGAAACAGGTAAGCCTTATCAGTTTGTTAGAAAAATAGATGAAGGAGGGTATAAAAAAAATCAAGAAGGATTTTTCAATCAATCAGATAACAAGATTTTTGTTAAGGATTATAAAAACAAATCTGAAAATACTTTTTTAATTCCAGAAAACACCCAGGACATTGTATCGACTTTTTATTACCTAAGAAATCATCCTACGATAGACAAACTTAAAGTAGGCGAATCAATTACCGTTGACATGTTTTTTGATAATGAAACTACAAAATTTAAGTTAAAATTTATTGGTAAAGAGGATTTAGAAACTAAATTTGGGATAGTTCCAACTATGATATTTAGACCACTAGTGCAGTCAGGGCGCGTTTTTAAAGAAGAAGAAAGTTTAACCGTTTGGATTTCAGACGATGATAATAAAATTCCGTTAAGTATAAAAGCCAGTCTAGCTGTCGGTTCTATAAAAGCTGACTTAGACGCGTTTAAAGGGCTTAAATATTCTTTTAAAGTAAAAGCAAAGCATTAAAAATTCAGTCAATTCTCAAAAAAACAACTTTTGAAAAAAGTATTCCTACTCATATCCTTCCTTTTTATTATACTTTCTTGCAATAATGTAAATGAAGAAATAATCGAAACCGTTGAAAAACCAAAAGCAATTATTGAAAAATTTGGATTTAAATATAACGATTTTAATGTAGTAAATGATACCATTCAATCAGGAGATACTTTCGGTAGCCTACTCGATAATCAAAATTTAAATGATAATTTAGTTTATGATATCGTTGCAAAAGTAAAAGATACTTTTGATGTCAGAATTATGCGAATTGGCAAACCATTTACACTTTTTAGAACAAAAGACCGATATAAAAAACTTCAAGCTTTTGTTTATCAGGCAGATCAAGGTAGTTATTACGTGGTCGATTTAAGAGATTCTATATCTGTTTATAAAAAAATTAGACCAATTAAAATCAAAACTCGAACTATCGCTGGAAGTTTAGACGGTTCATTATCTGAAGCTTTAAATAAAGAAGGTGTTGACGCTTCATTAGCCAATAAATTAACAAAAGTATACGCCTGGTCTATCGATTTTTTTAAACTTAAAAAAGGCGATAAATTCGCAGTTACATTTACTGAACGGTATATTGATGACACCATTTATGACGGTGTTGACAGTTTAAAAGCGGCTTTCTTTGAATACAAAGGAAAAACTATTTATGCTTTTCCTTTTGCTCAAAATGAAGCTTCCGGAAAACTCGATTATTATGACGAAGAAGGAAAAGCATTAAAGAATTTCTTTCTAAAAGCACCACTTAAATTTGTAAACATAACTTCACGTTTTGCCAAAAACCGTTTTCATCCCGTTCAATTAATATGGAAAGCCCATAAAGGAACCGATTATGCCGCTCCCACAGGAACTCCAATTATGACTACGGCATCTGGAGTGGTTGAGCAAACAGGGTTTACAGCAGGAAATGGCAATTTTGTTAAAGTAAAACACGACCGAACGTATTCGACTCAATATTTACACATGTCTAAAATTTTGGCTCGAAGAGGACAAAGAGTCAATCAAGGAGATATTATTGGAAAAGTTGGAAGCACAGGACTTGCAACGGGTCCGCATGTTTGTTATCGTTTCTGGAAAAATGGCGTTCAAGTAGATGCATTGAGATTAAAGCTTCCAAACTCTGAACCCATGGATAAAAGTAACTTACCTCGATTTATGACTTTTATGAAACCATTAAAACGTGAATTAGACAGTGTTTCTAGATTAAAAAACAAAAAGTAAGCATAGCAATTTAATCGTACTATTAAATTTTCAAACAAATAGCGTAAATTTGCACCTCAAAAACAAAAACAACAATGGCACTAAATACTACAAACCCAACAAATACAGCATCTTGGAAAAAACTTCAAAATCATTTTGAAACATTACAAAATGCCTCAATGGTTACCATGTTTAAAGACGATGCTACTAGAGCTTCTCAGTTTCATATACAATGGAATGATTTTTTAGTAGATTATTCGAAAAACATTATCAATCAAGAAACGATAAATTTGTTGCTAGAATTGGCAAACGAAACCCAATTGAAAGATGCAATCACTAAATATTTTGAAGGAGACACCATCAATCAAACCGAAAACAGAGCTGTTTTACATACAGCATTACGTTCTCCAGCATCGGCAAACATAAAAGTTGAAGGTGAAAATGTAATTCCTGAAATTTTTGAAGTAAAAAATAAAATAAAAAACTTCACGAATGAAGTTGTAAACGGGGTTAGAAAAGGATATACTGAAAAAGTCTTTACAGATGTGGTAAACATAGGAATTGGTGGCTCAGATTTAGGACCGGCAATGGTTGTTGAAGCCTTACAATTTTATAAAAATCAATTAAATATTCATTTTGTTTCAAATGTAGATGGTGATCATGTACATGAAGTTATTAAAAAATTGAATCCAGAAACGACTCTTTTTGTAATTGTTTCTAAAACATTTACAACACAAGAAACATTAACCAATTCTGAAACAATTAGAAAATGGTTTTTACAATCGGCAAGTCAAGAAGATGTTGCTAAACATTTTGTAGCGGTTTCTACCAACATTAAAAAGGTTACTGAATTTGGAATTAATGAAAATAATGTTTTTCCAATGTGGGATTGGGTCGGAGGACGTTTTTCACTTTGGAGTGCCGTTGGTTTATCAATAAGTTTAGCGGTAGGTTTCGATAATTTTGACAAATTATTAAAAGGAGCCAATCAAATGGATGACCATTTTAAAAACGAATCTTTTGATAAAAACATTCCTGTAGTTTTGGCGTTATTAAGCATTTGGTATAACAATTTTTTTGGAGCAGAAAGCGAAGCGCTTATTCCTTATACACAATATTTACAAAAATTAGCACCTTATTTGCAACAAGGAATAATGGAGAGCAACGGGAAAAGTGTAGGACGAGACGGTAAGCCTGTTAACTATCAAACAGGAACTATTATTTGGGGAGAACCAGGAACTAATTCGCAACATGCTTTTTTTCAATTGATTCATCAAGGTACAAAACTAATTCCTACTGATTTTATTGGGTTTGTAAAACCGTTATACGGAGATAAAGATCATCATGATAAATTAATGTCAAACTTTTTCGCCCAAACTGAGGCATTATTAAACGGTAAAACTGCTGCTCAAGTACAAGCTGAATTTGACAAACAAGGAGTTTCTCCTGAAAAAGCAGCCTATTTACTGCCTTTTAAAGTATTTACAGGTAACAAACCTACTAATACATTGTTAATTCAACAACTAACTCCTGAAAACTTAGGTTCACTAGTGGCTTTGTATGAACATAAGATTTTTGTTCAAGGTATAATCTGGAATATTTTTAGCTATGATCAGTGGGGAGTAGAGTTAGGTAAACAATTGGCAACTTCTATTTTAAATGAAATTGAAGCTGAGAAAATCAATAATCACGACAGTTCAACCACATTTTTATTGTCCCATTTTTTGAAGAATAAATAAATTCATGTTAATTTAATTACAAACCTCAAATTAATTTGGGGTTTTTTTATACTTTTTTTCTTATATTTGATTTCCAAAAAAATAAAAAATATGTACACATTCATTCAAAAATTCCATTCTGGCTGGGCTTATTTAGCTTTGTTGTTTTTACTTATAGCAATTGTAAATACTATATTTGGTTTATCATCAAAAAAAGAGTTTACCTCTACAGACAGAAAAATAGCACTATTTGCTTTAATAGGAGTTCATGTTCAATTATTGATTGGTTTAATTTTATATTTTATTTCACCACTAGGTAAAGCATCTCTTGGTCAAATGAGTGACAGTGCCTTAAGATTAACGTCTTTAGAACATCCATTAATAAATATCATAGGAATTATTTTAATTACTGTAGGATGGTCAAAACATAAAAAAGCTACTGAATCTTCTGCTAAATTTAAAGCTATAGCAGTTTTTTATGGCATAGGTTTTTTATTGATATTGAGTAGAATTCCATGGTCGCTATGGTTTAAAAACTAGAAATAGAGAGTCCTGAAAAGGGCTTTTTTTACCAATATTCTGTTTTTAAATCAGAATGTAACTAATAAAGTTTCAAATGAAAAAAGCAATAACACTATTTTTATTAATAGCTATAATAGGTTTGGTTAGCAGTCAAATTCAAACCAAAGACAAAGCGAAAGCAGTTGTTCAAAAAGATACTTTAAAAAAAGACAAAACGACTATTGAGCCAGAAATTGTTTTTAACGATTCGATGATAGTGGTTAAGGGTGTTTTTAAACCTTATAAAAGCAATGTTTATGCTTCCTATTATGCAAATAAATTTAACGGACGAAGAACGGCTAGCGGTAAAAAATTCGACAATACAAAATATACAGCTGCTCATAGAAAATTGCCTTTCGGAACCAAGTTAAGGATAACCAATGAAGCTAACGGAAAATCAATTATTGTTGAAGTTACTGATAGAGGTCCTTTTTCTAGAGGTAGAGAAATCGATTTGACAAAAAAAGCTTTTATGGAGATTACATCAAACAAAAGCAGTGGCACTTTTAAAGTTAAAATTGAAGTAGCCAATTAGTATTTACCATGCTGAAAATGGTTTTTGACTAATATACGAATTGTAATACCGATTGTCACCAGTCACTTCTTTACCCAACCAATTTGGTTTTTCAAAAACTTCTTGTTCTGACGACAGTTCTATTTCAGCAATAATCAAGCCTTCATTTTCACCATGAAACACATCTACTTCATAAACATGCTTACCAACCTGAATTTCGTATCTCGTTTTCAATAGTATTCCTTTTTCGCAAAGATCTAGTAATGGTTTAGCTTCCATTAATGCAATTTCGGTTTCCCATTCAAAGCGAGTTGTTCCCGAGTCATTGTTTATACCTTTAATCGTTAGAAATCCGCTTTCTCCTTTTATACGAATACGAACGGTTCTATCAGGATTCGAATTTAAATAACCCTGTGCAATTTGATGTTTGGCAAAAGCTTCTTTTTTAAAATCTTCTGAAGTGACTAGGAATTTTCGTTCTATTTCGACCATAAGTTTTTTTAATACTGGGTTAGTATCAAAGATATTATAATTATTTTTATTTGCTGTAATCTAATTTATTTTCAGAATCTGTTTCTAAATTTGTATTATGCAAGAAGTTCAACAAAGCCGAAAAATTATTCATATTGATATGGATGCTTTTTATGCATCTGTTGAACAAATGGATTGTCCTGAATTAAGGGGAAAGCCAATAGCTGTAGGCGGTAATGAGATAAGAGGCGTGGTTTCAGCGGCAAGTTATGAAGCGAGAAAATTTGGAGTCCGAAGTGCTTTAAGCGGAGTTTTAGCTAAGAAATATTGCCCAGAATTAATTTTCGTAAAGCCTAGATTTGATCGTTACAAAGAAATATCGAATAAAATTAGAAATATATTTTATGACTATACAGATCTTGTAGAACCGCTTTCATTAGACGAAGCTTATCTTGATGTAACCGAAAACAAGAAAGGAAATCCAAGTGCAACACTTATTGCAAAAGAAATAAGACAAAGAATCTTTAATGAGATTGGTTTGACTGCCTCTGCTGGAATTTCAATTAACAAGTTTATTGCTAAAGTGGCAAGCGATTATAATAAACCAAACGGTCAAAAAACAGTTAATCCTGAAGATGTTTTTTCGTTTTTAGAAGAATTGCCTATCCGAAAGTTTTATGGTGTGGGCAAAGTTACAACTGAAAGAATGTATCAATTGGGCGTTTTTACAGGATTGGATTTAAAAAATAAATCACTTGAATTTTTAGAAACCCATTTTGGTGCTAAATCTGGTAATTTTTACTTTAACGTGGTTAGAGGAATACATAATAGTGCGGTAAAATCAGATAGAATTACAAAATCGGTTGCTGCTGAGCATACATTTAATGAAAATTTATCTTCCGAAGTATTTATGGAAGAACCGCTTCGAAGCATTGCAGAGCAGCTTGAAAGGCGATTAAAAAAACACAAAATAGCAGGTAAAACAGTTACTTTGAAAATTAAATACAGCGATTTTTCACAGCAAACAAGGAGTAAAACTTTGCCCTACTTTATTTCAGATAAAGCGTTGTTGTTTGAAACAGCAAATGAATTATTGTATCAAGAGCGCATGAAAAACTCGGTTCGGTTACTGGGAATTTCGCTTAATAATTTAAATACAGAAATAAAGAAACAAATAGTTGTACAATTAAAATTTGATTTTTAGCGATTTTAATGTTGGTTGAACAAGAGTTAAAAAGCAGATTTTTTAAGCAAAGTTTTATTTAACATTTATATTTGCAAAAAATTAGAGAATTATGCCAACATTAAAACAATATGACGAAGCAATTGCTAAATATCATGAAAGTCTTACTATAAAGACAGTTCCAGTTGTTTCTTGGGAGTTTAATCATATTTTATTAGACCATATAACGTCTAGTTTTTTAGATGTAAATAAAATAAATGCAATAGCTTTAAAAACAAAGTGGGTAAAAGAGGATTGGGATTTATCAACAATTTTAAAAGATGAAGTTATTATTGTTACCGATTACAAGTTGTCAATAATTTTTGCTTCTTCCAACTTATCTAAAATGAATGGGTATCATGAAGATGATGTTTTAGGGAAAAGTCCTAAAATGTTTCACGGAAAAGAAACGTGTTTAAAAACGTCAAATGAAATTAGAGAAGCGGTTAATCAGAAAATCCCATTCGAGAAAACGGTTTTAAACTACAAAAAGAATGGCGAAACATATATTTGTAAAATAAAAGGATTTCCAATTTTTGACGAAAAAGGCGAGCTATGCAACTTTATTGCTTTTGAAAAAGCAGCTTAAAGTATAATTCTTAATAAACGAAAAACCCTTTGAAAATAAATTCAAAGGGTTTTTTATTTTTATAAAGCAGTTTTATCGACTTCTATATTAATCTCTACTATAGAGTTTAGATAATAATCGTAAAAATTCTATATACAACCATACTAAAGTGATCATTAATCCCATTGCTCCAAACCATTCCATATATTTTGGAAGTTTTCTTTGCACACCATTTTCAATTTCATCAAAATCTAAAAATAGGTTTAATGCAGCAATTACAATAACAAAAACACTAATTCCTATGCTCATTAAGGAACTTCCATGATGTACAGGTACAAAGCTCGTAAACATAGAAAACAACCACGATATTAAATAATAAGTAGCTATGGCTAATGTCGCAGCCACAACAACCGATTTGAACTGTTCAGTAACTTGTACAATTTTATATTTGTATAAAAGCAAACAAACTACGAAAGTAACTAATGTAGCAGCCACAGCTTCTATTACAATTCCAGGATATTTGATTTCAAAAATGGCTGATATTCCTCCTATAAACAAACCTTCAAACAAGGCATAAGCGGGAGCCAAATAACTGGAGTATTGAGGCTTAAATATCGATATTAAAACCAAAACAAAACCTACAACAGCTCCTGAAATTGCTGGGACTAATGGATTCATTCCGTTGAAGGTTAACCACCAAATTACCATTGCTGAAGCGCTTAGTAATAGGAACAAAATAAAACTTTTATTTATAGTTCCTGACAATGTCATCTCAGTATTGTAGTCTATAATAGTTGCAGTATGCACTTCCTCTTTTTTAGATAAAGCGGTTGAACTAAAAATTTTATTATTTAAAAATGGATTTTTTGAATTCATATCATTTAGTATTTATAGGTCAAAAGTAAAATATATTTTTAAGAGTAGGAGGGTTTGATTATTAATTTTTTGAATTGTAAAATAGGAATAAAAAAATCCGACCTTTTATAAAGATCGGATTGAAGATATGTTTTTTAAGAAATTACTCTATTTCAGAAACCCTTAAAGTATTTACCATTCCTTTATCAGTTATTGGCATTGCTGCTAAATTAATAAGGAAATCGCCTTTTTTTACGAATCCTTTTTGTCTTGCAATTTCATTTACGTCAGTAACAGTATCATCAGTACTAACATTTTTTGCATAATAAAATGATTTCACTCCCCATAACAAATTAAGCTGTGTAAGAATTCTTTTATTGGAAGTAAACACTAAAATATGTGCCGATGGTCTCCAAGCCGAGATTTGAAAAGCAGTATAGCCACTATTTGTTAAAGTGCAAATTGCTTTGGCTTTTATGACATTAGCCATAGAGGCAGCATGATGGCAAATGGTTTTAGTTATAAATCGGTTGGTTCTTACTTGCGGAGTATTTTGAGGTACTTGTATGAGCGGAGAATCTTCAACGGCTTCAATAATTTGGGTCATTTTTTCAATAACCTGAACAGGATAATTTCCAGTTGCAGTTTCTCCAGAAAGCATAACCGCATCAGCTCCATCCATTACAGAGTTTGCAACGTCATTAACTTCGGCACGAGTTGGAGTTAAGCTTGTAATCATGGTTTCCATCATTTGTGTAGCTACGATTACAGGAATACGAGCTGTTTTTGCGCGTCTAATCAATTCTTTTTGAACTAAAGGTACTTCATGAGCAGGAAGTTCAACTCCTAAGTCTCCACGAGCAACCATTAATGCATCACAATAAGCAACAATTCTATCAATATTTTCTAATGCTTCTGGCATCTCTATTTTTGCAACTATAGGAATCTTACATTCAGAATGTTTTGCAATTAACTCTTGAAGGTCTTGTAAATCACGAGGAGTTTTTACAAACGAAAGTGCTATCCAATCTACATTTTGTCCTATTGCAAAAATCGCATCAGCAATATCTTTTTCTGTCATTGCTGGTAGAGATATTTTTGTATTAGGAAGATTAACTCCTTTTTTAGATTTTAATTCACCACCTTGAATTACTTTAGCTATTACCTCGGTTTTTTTGTCCGTTTCAACAATTTCAAAAATAAGTTTTCCATCATCTAATAATATTCTTTCTCCAGGATTTACATCGTTAGGAAAGTTTTTATATTTCATAAAGACTTTTTTGGATGTTCCAATAATATCTTCAGCTGTTGTAAAATTAATTAAATCGCCGTCATTTACGACAACGCCGTCTTCCATAACTCCTACACGAAGTTTAGGACCTTGTAAGTCAGCAAGAATAGCTGTTGTGTAACCAAATTCTTTGTTAAGTTCTCTTATTATATTAATTCTGGTTTTTACATCCTCATAATCAGCATGCGAAAAGTTTATTCTAAAAACATTTACACCTGCATCAATCATGTTTTTAATGATTTCTCGAGTACTACATGCAGGTCCAAGTGTGGCTACAATTTTCGTTTTTTTGTTTGTCGACATTTGTTTTAAAAAATTAAATTGTTTTTTGATTTTATTGTTTCAGGAATTACGGCATATACTGTCGAAATTCTATCTATTGTATTGATTTTTTTAATTATTTCTTCAAGGTCAAAAATACCTTTGTTATTTTTAATTTTCAAAAAATAATCTACTTTTTTTAGTTCAGGAACTAAATATACTTTTGTGGCAATTTCTACATCGGTATTTAAAAATAAATTTTGCCCTAGACTTCTTTTTTTTATGATAATTTCATTTTTGTTCTGAATTAAACTCCAATGAATATCATTTTTAAAATCCTCGCAAATAAATTTTATAAATAAAGCTTCTCCTTCATTAATGGTAATGCCAATATCATCCTTGCTTTTTGATAAAACAATAGGCAGTTTCTGATTTATTAGATAGGCTAATCGATAATCTTCCAAAACAGAATGGATGGCGATAAGGTCATAATCTATTTCATCAAACTCATCAAGATGTAACTTGAGTACAGCCATTTTTTATTAAAAAATATCTGGTAAATGTAGTATAATTTAAATAAGAATTAACAACAAAAAAAAGAACTTAGCAACGAAAACGATATAGTTTTATTGATTTGAGATTATTTCATGTCAATTTTTTCTTGAAATGCAAAATAGGCTCTTTTCGAGGCAATTTCCTCAGCTTTCTTCTTAGAAGTGGCTCTAGATTTTGCGATAACTTTGCAATCAATACTTAACTTTACTCCATATAAGCGTTCTCCGCCTATGCTGTTATCTTCAAAAACGTCATAATGAAATGATTTTTTTTCTTTCTGACACCACTCAATAAGCAAACTCTTGTAGCTAATTACTTTTCCTTCTAGTCTAGCAATATCTACATAAGGTGCAATAACTCTTTTCTGAATAAATTTTTCGCAATAGGAGTACCCTTGATCTAAATATATAGCTCCTACTAAAGCCTCAAAAATATTTCCGTGAATATTTTCGCCAAAGTGATTAACAGGAACTTTACTTTCTACAAATCGAATTAGTTTCAAATCTCGTCCTAACTCATTTAGATGTTCCCTGCTAACAATTTTAGAACGCATTTTGGTTAAATACCCTTCGTCTCCAGTTGGAACTTTATTAAAAAGATGTGCCGCAATAACAGAACTGAGCATAGCATCGCCCAAAAACTCCAATCTTTCGTAGCTAATGGCATTTCCGTTATCATCTAGTCTATTAGAAGAACGATGTGTAAATGCTTTCTTATAATTCTCCAATTGTAAAGGCTTAAAACCTATAATTTTTTCAATTTCATTAAAAAAAATCCCGTCTTCAGGAGAACGGGAGTTTTTAAATAATTTTTGTATAATACGTTTCAAGATTTATGATTCTAATTTTTTAACTAAAACACAAGCATTGTGTCCGCCAAAACCAAAAGTATTACTCATTAAAACTTTTACATCTCTTTTTTGAGCTTTGTTGAAAGTAAAATTCAATTTAGGATCGATATTTTCATCATCTGTAAAATGATTAATTGTTGGAGGAACAATTCCATGTTTAATAGAAAGAATACATGAAATAGTTTCTATAGCACCAGCAGCTCCAAGTAAATGACCAGTCATCGATTTGGTTGAATTCAAGTTCATTGTATACGCATGATCACCAAAAACATGTAAAATAGCTTTGCTTTCAGCCAAATCACCTAAAGGAGTTGAAGTACCGTGCATATTAACGCCATCAACATCTTCTGGTTTTAATCCAGCATCTCTTAGACAATTTATCATTACATTTTTTGCACCCAATCCTTCAGGATGAGGAGCTGTAATGTGGTGCGCATCAGCAGACATTCCGCCACCGCTAATTTCACAATATATAGTCGCACCACGAGCAATGGCATGATGGTATTCTTCAAGAATTAATGCACCAGCACCCTCACCTAAAATAAAGCCATCACGTTCAGCATCCATTGGTCTAGAAGCTGTTTTTGGGTCATCATTTCTAGTCGATAAAGCATGCATGGCATTAAACCCACCCATTCCTGCAATAGTTACCGCAGCTTCAGAACCGCCAGTAACAATAACATCGGCATGACCTAAACGAATGTAATTGAATGCATCAATCATTGCATTTGTAGACGATGCACATGCCGATACTGTGGTAAAGTTTGGCCCTCTAAAACCATATTTTATGGAGATATGACCACCAGCAATATCAGCAATCATTTTTGGAATGAAGAACGGATTAAATTTTGGCACGCCATTTCCATTTACAAAATCAGTAACTTCTTGTTGAAAGGTTTCTAAACCACCGATACCAGAACCCCAAATAACTCCAACTCGGTCTTTGTCTAATTTTTCGAAATCAAATTTTGCATCGTTAACAGCTTCTTCGGCAGAAACCATCGCATATTGTGCATAACGATCCATTTTTCGAGCTTCTTTTCGATCTAAAAAATCTTCAACATTAAAATTTTTTAATTCGCAAGCAAATTTGGTTTTAAAATGGGTGGTGTCAAAATAGGTAATTGGAGCAGCTCCGCTAACACCATTTATTAAACCGTTCCAATATTCTTGAATGTTATTCCCAATAGGAGTAAGCGCACCTAAACCTGTAACAACAACTCGTCTTAATTCCATACGTTTTGTTTTTAAATTAAGAATTTAAAAAATAATACCTATGCTTTCTTCTATGTATAAATCATAAAAAGACATAGGTATTACAATAAATTATAATATTGATTGAAATACAATCAGGGATTAAAAAATGTAAAAATAAAAAACACCCGTAAACTTAACTAAGTATACGGGTGTGAATTTATTATTTTTTAGCTTCTTCGATGTAAGAGATAGCTTGACCAACAGTAGCGATGTTTTCTGCTTGGTCGTCTGGAATTTGAATGTCAAATTCTTTTTCGAACTCCATGATAAGCTCAACAGTGTCTAATGAATCTGCTCCTAAATCATTTGTGAAGCTTGCTTCTGTTACAACTTCGTTCTCGTCAACGCCTAATTTGTCTACGATAATCGCTTTAACTCTTGATGCAATGTCTGACATAATCTTTAATTTTAAATTTAATTTGTTGGCAAAAATAAAAAACTTTATTTTAAAACAACGCTTTAGTTAATAAATATAGTTACGAATTTAAAAAAAAATAATAATAAACACATCTTAATCTTATTTATTATTCTTTTTTTTGTACATACTAAATTTGGTGATAAATGAAAAACATTGTACTATTTGCTTCTGGATCGGGCACAAATGCCGAAAACATTATATTGCATTTCAAAAAAATTAGGCAAGCAAATGTAGTTGCAGTTTTTTGTAATAACCCTAAAGCCAAAGTATTAGAACGTGCCCAAAAGCATCATGTTACAGCAGTAGTTTTTTCAAAAGAGGATTTAAAAACAGAAATATTCTTACAAAAACTAAATGAATTTCAACCTGATTTAATAGTGCTTGCTGGTTTTTTATTACAGTTACCAGAAAATATTATTCAATCGTATTCAAATAAAATAATAAATATTCATCCCGCTTTATTACCAAAGTATGGAGGAAAAGGGATGTATGGCATGAATGTGCACCAATCGGTATTAGAAAATAAAGAGTCAGAAACCGGAATAACGATTCATTATGTTAACGAGCATTATGATGAAGGTAAAACAATTTTTCAGAAAAATGTAGGCATAAAAGATTGTATAACTGCTGAAGAAATTGCTGTAAAAATTCATGAATTAGAGCAACAATACTTCCCCGAAGTTATTGAAAAATTGATAACTTCGAACATCTAACTTCATATTTTGGAACACGAGGTACACATATACACAGACGGAGCAGCCAAAGGAAATCCCGGAAACGGTGGTTATGGTGTTGTTATGGAATGGGTAGGAAAACCATACCGAAAAGAGTTTTATGAGGGATTTAGACACACCACTAATAATAGAATGGAATTATTGGCGGTGATTGTTGGTTTAGAAAAATTAAAGAATCATAATACAGCTGTATTAGTTATTTCTGATTCTAAATATGTGGTGGATTCAGTTCAAAAAAAATGGGTTTTTGGTTGGGAGAAAAAAGGTTTTGTAGGAAAAAAAAATCCTGATTTATGGAAACGATTTCTACTTATTTATAAAAAACACCAAGTCGATTTCAAATGGATTAAGGGCCATAATAATCATCCTCAAAATGAGCGATGCGATGAACTAGCAGTAATGGCTTCCTTACAGAAAAATCTTTCTATTGATGAGTTTTATGAAAAAGAGGAGGAGAAACTTTTTTAAATACTTTGCAACTCACAACCTTTGCAACTTTGTAACTTATAAACTATCTTTGTAGCTTAATTCGAAACTAAAAAAATTAAATGGGCTTATTTTAGATTTTTTTTTGTAAACATCAAATTCTAATAAGCGAATTCCATATTACTTATAAAAAGAAAATTAAATCTACATATGAATAAATTATTGATTGTTGGAACTGTTGCTTTTGATGCTATTGAAACTCCTTTTGGAAAAACAGACAAAATTTTAGGAGGAGCAGGTACCTTTATAGGGCTTTCAGCTTCTCATTTTAATTTGAAATCCGCTATTGTTTCGGTTGTTGGAGACGATTTTCCACAAGAATATTTAGATTTGTTAACATCAAGAAATATAGATATTTCTGGACTAGAAGTAGTAAAAGGAGGGAAAACCTTTTTTTGGAGTGGCCGGTACCACAACGATATGAACTCGAGAGATACTTTGGCTACAGAGTTAAATGTATTGGCCGATTTCAAACCGATTGTTCCTGAAAGTTTTAAAGAGGCAGATGTGGTAATGCTTGGAAACTTGCACCCAATTGTGCAAACAGGAGTTTTGAATCAGATGAAGCAAAAACCAAAATTAGTTGTTTTAGACACGATGAACTTTTGGATGGATTGTGCATTGTCAGAATTATTAGATGTAATTAAACGTGTTGATGTAATTACCATTAATGATGAAGAAGCTCGTCAATTATCAGGAGAATATTCTTTGGTAAAAGCTGCGGCTAAAATTCATGCTTTGGGACCAAAATATGTTGTGATTAAAAAAGGAGAACATGGAGCATTAATTTTCCATGGAGAACATATTTTCTTTGCTCCAGCCTTGCCTTTGGCTGATGTTTTTGATCCAACAGGAGCTGGAGATACTTTCGCAGGAGGATTTGCGGGATTCATTACTCAGCAAGGAGATATTTCATTCGAGACCATGAAAACAGGTATCATTCAAGGTTCTAATTTGGCTTCTTTCTGTGTGGAGAAATTTGGAACAGAAAGAATGTTGGAACTCAACAAAGAAGAAGTGAGCCAACGATTGAAACAATTTAAAGCCTTAACACAATTTGAAATAGAATTATCATAAATTTATGCCTCGATTTTCGGGGCATTTTTTTTACGCAACTACTAACTACACAACAACTACTACAATGAGCGACGCAATTAAACACGAATGTGGGATTGCCCTTTTACGATTAAAAAAACCACTAGAATTCTACAAAGAAAAATACGGTTCTGCTTTTTACGGAATACAAAAAATGTATCTCCTTATGGAAAAGCAGCACAATCGAGGTCAGGATGGAGCTGGATTAGCATCGATAAAATTAGATGTCAATCCCGGAGAACGATACATAAGTCGAGTTCGATCCAATGACTCACAACCCATTCAAGATGTTTTTGCTCAAATCAATGACAGAATCAATGAGGAAATGGCTTTACATCCCGAATTTTCAGACAATGTAGCACTTCAAAAAGCAAATATTCCTTACATAGGTGAGTTATTCCTAGGTCATGTGCGTTACGGGACTTTTGGAAAAAACAGTATTGAAAGTGTCCACCCTTTTTTACGTCAGAATAATTGGATGCACAGAAACTTGATATTGGCCGGGAATTTTAATATGACTAATGTAAAAGAACTTTTTAATAGTTTAATTGAAATTGGTCAGCATCCAAAAGAGATGGCAGATACAGTAACGGTAATGGAAAAGATTGGTCATTTTCTTGATGACGAGGTGACTGATTTGTACTTAGAATGTAAAAACAATGGCTTTTCAAAAAGAGAAGCATCACCAATTATTGCAGAAAAATTAGATATTGCTAAAATTCTAAAAAAAGCCTCAAAAAATTTAGACGGTGGGTATGCAATGGCGGGACTTTTAGGACACGGAGATGCTTTTGTATTTAGAGATCCTGCAGGAATTCGGCCAACTTATTTTTATCAAGACGATGAAATTGTTGTTGTTGCTTCTGAGAGACCTGTAATACAAACTGTTTTTAATGTAGATTTTGAAAAAGTTCAGGAATTGCAACCAGGAAATGCGTTAATCATAAAGAAAAACGGAAAAGTAACAGAAGAAAATATATTAACACCAACAATTAAAAAAGCCTGTTCTTTTGAAAGAATTTATTTTTCAAGAGGGAGCGATGCCGAAATTTATCAAGAACGTAAAAACTTAGGAAAATTAATTCTTCCAGCAGTTTTAGAAGCCATTGGTAATGACACTGACAACACAGTTTTTTCTTATATTCCAAATACAGCAGAAACTTCTTTCTACGGAATGGTAGAGGCAGCTCAAGATTTTCTAAATCAACGAAAAAATAAATTTATTCTCGATAATAGAAAAACCCTAACCAAAGAAAAATTGGAGGAAATCCTAGCTGTAAAAATAAGAACTGAAAAAGTAGCGATTAAAGACGCTAAACTTCGAACCTTTATTACAGAAGATAGCAGTCGGGATGATTTAGTAGCTCACGTCTATGATGTAACATACGGAGTTATAAAGCCAACAGATAATTTGGTAATTATTGACGATAGTATTGTAAGAGGAACAACTCTTAAAATGAGTATTATAAAAATGATGGACAGGCTAAAACCTAAAACTATTATTATTGTTTCATCGGCACCACAAATTCGATATCCAGATTGTTATGGAATAGATATGGCAAAACTAGAGGGTTTAATTGCTTTTAGAGCGGCTTTAGAATTATTAAAAGAAAGAAATTTATACCATATTGTTGATGAAGTGTACCTGAAATGCAAAGCTCAAGAAGATATGAAGGACACTGCGGTAGTAAATTATGTTACCAAAATTTATGCGCCATTCCAGCCACAAGAAGTTTCGGATAAAATAGCCGCTTTGTTAAGCTCTCCAGAAATCAATGCAGAGGTTAAAATTCTTTTTCAAACCGTAGAGAATTTACACATATCTTGCCCTAAAAATTTAGGAGATTGGTATTTTACGGGAGATTATCCTACTCCAGGTGGAAATCGAGTTGTAAACCGTGCGTTTATGAATTTTTATGAGGGAAAAGACATAAGAGCCTATTAAATATCAATATTTTAGCACTTTATCGAGTTTCGGTGTATTTCATCTAATTTTTTTGTTAAGTTAAAGATTTCAGTATACATTTGATAAACCATAGCATAAGTAGGTTAAGTTTATGGTAGATTTGGGGCAAAAAGGGTGAAAGTAATTTCACCTTTTTTATTTTATAAAATTTTGAAATTCATCATTTTATCGAGTTTCAAAGTACTTTGTCTAATTTTTTTGTTAAGTTAAAGATATCAGTATACATTTGATAAACCATAGCATAAGTAGGTTAAGTTTATGGTAGATTTGGGGCAAAAAGGGTGAAGGCAATTTCACCCTTTTTTTTGATTATTGAAATAGTATCTTTAAACACTTTAGCGTCTAATTTTTTTTATCAAAGATTAAAAAGGTGCTGCTTTATAAACGCTAATTTTTCCAAAGCAAATAGTATTAACATTAAGACAAATTTTTTAGTTTAAAGTGGTTTAAAAGCTATTAAAAGGTAATTTTCACTTATTTCCAATTTATTTTTAAAAAAAGCATTAATAATTATATTATTGTTATTACTTTTGGGCTACCATTTATTTAGTAGGTTTAAGTTTATGGTAGATTTGGGGCAAAAAGGGTGAAAGCAATTTCGCCCTTTTTATTTTTAAGTAAGTCAGTATTTTTCAAAACGGGTATTTATAATTCAATTTTTTTGCAATATAAAACAACGAAAAAGGTGTTTTACAATTTGTAAAACACCTTTTTCGTTGTTGTTAAATACTGTTGTCTTTTCTAATAAGCTAAAAAAACGAATTATTTTTCTAAAGCATATCTTCTAGATACTTCAGTCCAATTAATTACATTAAAAAAAGCTTCTATATAATCCGGTCTTCTATTTTGATAATTTAAATAATATGCATGTTCCCAAACATCCATTCCTAGAATTGGAGTTCCACCACAACCTACTTCGGGCATCAATGGATTGTCTTGATTTGGAGTTCCGCAAACCTCTAGTTTTCCTCCTTTGTGCACACAAAGCCAAGCCCATCCTGAACCAAATTGAGTCGCGCCAGCTTTAGAAAATTTAGCCTTAAACTCTTCAAACGTATCAAAAGCACTTTCTATGGCAGCAAGTAAATCTCCTGTAGGAAGACCACCGCCATTCGGAGTCATAACAGTCCAATACAAATTGTGATTATAAAAACCACCACCATTGTTACGAACAGCCGCATTTTTTTTATCAAGATTAATTAAAATATTTTCAATTGTCTTACCCTCCATATCTGTTCCTGCAATTGCTGCATTAAGATTAGTAGTGTAGGCATTATGATGTTTTGAGTGATGAATTTCCATCGTTCGAGCATCAATATAAGGTTCTAATGCGTCATAGGCATAAGGTAATTGTGGTAATTCAAAAGCCATAATAAGTTAGTTTTAAAAATTAAAATAAAAATCAAAATTAAACAATTAACTTTGGAATTTAAATATTAAATCGGTATAATTTTTAAAACATGAAAATTATACAATAATAATTTATTTCATTTTTTATAGATAAAAAGGTAAAACCTTTTAATAAACAACATCATGCAAAGACCTTCTTTTTCTATTTATGACGCATCGGCAGGATCAGGTAAAACCTATGCGTTGGTTAAAGAATATCTTAAAATAATTCTAACTGCAAAGCAAAATGATGCCTATAGAAACATTCTTGCCATAACTTTTACCAATAAGGCAGTTAATGAAATGAAAAGCAGAATTGTGGGAAGTTTATCTGAATTTGCAAAAGAGGAGCCAAACAAAAAAGCTTTAGATTTGATTAACGATTTGATTTTAGAAACCAAGCTTTCTGCTATACAAATAAAAGAGAAATCTCAAAAAATCATTAAGCATATTATTCATAATTATGCTGCATTTGATATTTCAACTATTGATAAATTTACACATAAAGTAATTCGAGCATTTGCCCACGACTTGAACTTACCAATGACTTTTGAAGTAACTCTTGATACTGAAAACCTTTTGAATGAGGCTGTGGATGCTTTAATTGCTCAAGCTGGAGAGGATGCCGTTTTAACAAAACTGCTGATCGATTTTACAATGGAAAAGACCGACGATGATAAAAGTTGGGATATTTCTAGAGAAATATTAGAAACAGGTAAATTGGTATTGAATGAAAATAACAGGAATGAAATTATACATTTTAAAGAAAAATCTATTGCCGATTTTATAGCTATTAAAACAAAGTTACTTCAAACGTGTCTTGAGTTAGAATCAAAAAACATTGAATTAGCCAAACAAGTTATATCCATTATTAAAAAAAAAGGAATTGATATAAAATCGTTTTCAAGAGGAACATTTCCCAATCATTTAGAAAGTATAGTTGAGGGTAAATTTAATCCTAAAAACAAAATGTTTAGAGAGTTTGAAGATATTTCAATCAATAAAACCGCAAAAGATATAAATGTTATAGAAGATTGTATTCCTGAATTTTTACAAATTCTAAATCAAATTTACACTCTTTTTGAAAAGAGAGATTTTTACAAAGCATTTCTTAAAAATATTACTCCTCTCACGCTTTTAAATACCGTGAGTAACGAATTAACTAAAATTCAAAAAGAGCAAAATGTATTGTCTATTTCTGAATTTAATGCAATCATTCATAATGAAATTCAAAATCAGCCCGCTCCATTTATTTACGAACGATTAGGAGAGCGTTATCGTCATTTTTTTATTGATGAATTTCAGGACACTTCCGAAATGCAATGGCAAAATTTAATTCCGTTAATAGATAATGCAACTTCAAGCGAAATTGATGGTGAGAAAGGTACTTTGATGATTGTTGGAGACCCAAAGCAGTCTATATACAGATGGCGAGGTGGAAAAGCAGAACAATTTATAGCTTTAAGTAAAAACGAAAATCCGTTTAATAATCCTGAAAAAAAAGTAGAACATTTAGATAAAAATTATCGGAGTTATTCTCAAATTATCAACTTTAATAACGATTTTTTTCAGCATTTATCCAACGAATTTGAGAATTTAGATTATAAAGATTTATATCAAAATCATAGCCATCAAAAAACGAATAGTAAAACAGGAGGGTATGTAAATATTTCTTTTTTGCCAGAAGTAAATGAACTAGAATTAAATGAACTAGAAGAACCTTTAGAGAAAACCGATTTATATGTTACCGCAACATTAAATACAATTCAAAAAGTGTTAAAGCAAGGCTTTGAATACAAAGATATTGTTATACTTTCTAGAAAAAAAAGTCAAGGAATAGCTATTGCTAATTATTTAACGGAACAAAAAATCCCGCTTTTATCATCAGAAACCCTAATGATTCAAAATGCAACCGAAGTTAGATTCATTATTCAGGTATTAAAATATCTAAGAAACACCTTAGATCTCGAAGCGAAAGCTTATTTCTTAGAATATTTGGCTCAAAACAATCAAAATCAAACGCCAGTTCATGACTTTATAGCTCAAGGAATGGAATTAACAAATGAAATTGAATTCGAAAACTGGGTTGAAAAGATAAATATTAATTTGTCGTTTCAAAACATGCGTAAAAAATCATTGTACGAAATAGTAGAAATAATTATTTCTAAGTTTCTAAATGCAACGAAAACGAATGCTTATGTTCAGTATTTTCTAGATATAGTTCTCGAACGTGATATTCGTAATCAATCAGGAATTTCAGATTTTTTGAATTACTGGGATAAAAACGCACAAAAATTTAGTATTCCTTCACCAGAAGGAACTAACGCAGTTCGAATTATGACCATTCACAAGTCAAAGGGATTAGAGTTTCCCGTGGTAATTTTTCCTTTTGCAGAAAACGACTATAATAAAGATCCGAAACAAAAATTATGGATTAACACTAAAGAAGAAGCTGATTTTGGCTTTGAAAAAGTATTAATTGATAATAGTAAAGCTGTAGAAGGTTTTGGTGAAGAAGCAAATGAGTTATACAATCAGAAGAAACAGGAAGAGTTATTAGACAATATTAATGTTTTATACGTTGCTTTAACCCGCGCAGAAGAACAACTATACATTATTTCCAATATGAATTTGTCCCGAAATAGAGAACTGCCAAAAAATAATATGTGTTCTTTTTTTATTAATTTTTTAATAAACAAGAATCTGTTTGAAGAAAATAAATTTAAATACGAATTCGGAAACGCAATCAGATTGTCAGAAAATGAGAAACATGTTGATACTACTAAAACAATACCATTAGTGACTGAGGTTCTAAATTCAAAAAATATTAAAATTGCCCAAAGAGAGTCCTTAATGTGGGGTACACACCAACAAGACGCAATTGAATATGGAAATATAATTCACGAAATATTAGCATTAGTAAAAACGAGAGACGATATCGATTTGGCAATCACAAAATCGATAGAAAACGGATTAATCACCCATAATCAAAAGCCGTTAGTCTACAAAACCATTTATGAAATAGTGAGCCATTCTGAGCTTTCAAATTGTTTTTCAAGTGAAAATAAAGTGATGAATGAACAAACAATTATTCAAAAAGAGGGAAATACAATTAAGCCAGACCGAATGGTTTTAAATACTAAAAATGAGGTTTTTCTAGTAGACTATAAAACGGGTAAGCATAACACAAAATATCAATTGCAATTAAATAATTACCAAAACGCAATAGAAAAAATGGGTTATAAAGTATCACAAAAAACACTAGTTTATATAGGAGAACAAATAGAAGTGGTAAATTTTTAAACTATAAATTTTTCTTAAAGCTGATTTGAATATAAAAACATGTTTTTCCGAAGTTTATGTAAAACATATTTTGCAATACTCTTTACCTAATTTACAGCGGCAGAAAAAACACAAAAGTTATATAATTCATGGTTTTTTTGCATTTTATTGATTTTTCACTATTTTTATTTAACATATTTTTTTGTTATTAGGAAATTACGCATTACTTTTGCTTGATAAAATAGTTTAAACTAAACAAAAATTAAGTATGAAACATCTTAACAAATTATTTGCTGTTGTGGTATTGTTTATAGGATTAAGTTCACAAGCACAAGATAGCAACAATCCTTGGGCTATATCTTTTGGAGCAAACGCAGTAGACACTAGAGTAAGTGCGGCATCAAAAATTGGGGATCAATTTTCTCAATATTTTAATGTAACTGACAATTGGAACATCCTTCCTTCAGTTTCTTACTTAAACGTTTCTAAAAACGTAGGCGGAAATTTCACTTTTGGAGTAACAGGGTCTATTAACAAAATTACAAGATTTGTTTTACCTCGTCCGACTGTTCCTGGAGATTATCCAGTTGTAAACCCAGGAGATTTAAGTTACTATGCTGCTGACGGTATTATTGCCTACAGCTTCATGAACGCTTTAGGAACTAAATGGTTTGATCCATCTGCTCATGTTGGAGGAGGTTATACTTGGTTAGGAGATGCTAGTTACGGAACTGTAAACGGAGGTCTAGGGTTAACACTTTGGTTTTCAGAAATGGTTGGTTTAACATTGCAATCTACTTACAAATATTCATTCGAAGATTCTGCATTTAGAGGGGCTCCAGATAACGTACCAACTCACATGCAACATTTTGCAGGTTTAAAATTTAAATTTGGAGGAAAAGATACTGACGGAGATGGTGTTTATGACAAAGACGATGCTTGTCCGGAAGTTGTAGGATTAAAACAGTTTAAAGGTTGTCCTGATACTGACGGAGATGGAATAGTTGATGCTAGTGACTCATGTCCTGAAATTGCAGGTTTAGCTGAATTTGAAGGTTGTCCAGATACGGATGCTGATGGAATTGCGGATAAAGATGACGCTTGTCCAGAAGTTGCAGGACCTAAAGCATTAAACGGTTGCCCAGATGCTGACGGTGATGGTGTTGCTGATAAGTCAGACAAATGTCCTCAAGTTGTTGGTCCAATTGCTAACGGAGGTTGTCCATGGCCAGACACTGATAAAGATGGTGTTTTAGATAAAGATGATAAATGTATAGATGTTAAAGGAACTGTTGCAAATAATGGTTGTCCTGAAATTTCTGAAGAACAAGTAAGTCAATTGAATGCTTATGCTAAAACTATATTGTTTAATAGCGGTAAAGATACTTTTAAACAAGAGACTTTCGCTGTATTACAATCTATCACGGCTATCTTAAAACAATATCCTGCTTCTAATTTTAGTATTGAAGGTCATACAGATAGTGATGGTAAAGATGCTGCAAATCAAACATTATCAGAAAACAGAGCTGCTGCAGTTAAAAACTATTTAACAGAAAACGGAATTGCTGCTGGTAGATTAACATCTGCAGGTTTTGGAGAAAGTAAACCAGTTAGTTCTAATAAAACGGCTAAAGGTAAAGCTGATAACAGAAGAGTAGAAGTGAAATTAGTAAAATAATTTTTATTTAAAATATTTATACAAAGCGCCTCGATATATCGGGGCGTTTTTTTATATTTATAAAATGACAAATCTTTATTTTTTAGATAAAATAGCAACTGTTTTAATTGATGAATATTCCAATCAATTAGTAAATACTATTGTTGTGTTGCCAAATAAGCGAGCTAAGATTTTCCTTATTGAAGCTCTAAAAAAACAAGTTTCAAACAACATATTTTCTCCTGAAATTACAAGTATTGAAGATTTTATTCAAGATATTGCTAAGACAAGAACCATAGACCCAATAGAATTGTTGTTTGAATTCTATGAAGTTTATTTGTCTATTACTGCAATCACACAGCAACAATCCTTTGAGCTTTTTGCCAATTGGGCGAAAACACTATTGCAAGATTTTAATGAAATCGACAGGTATTTATTAGATTCAAAACATGTATTGTCATACTTGAAAGATATTGAAGATATCAAAAAATGGGGAATAGAAGTCGAAAATAAAACCCAATTACTCGAGAATTATATCGATTTTTGGAAATTACTTCCTAAATATTACCAATCGCTTTATGAACACTTATTAAAAAAGAGAGTTGGTTATCAAGGACTCATTTATCGAGAAGCTGTAAATAATCTAACCGATTTTTCTAAATCGGTTACTTCAAAAAAGTATGTTTTTGCAGGTTTTAATGCTTTGAATACCGCTGAAGAAAAAATAATTCAGCATTTAATTGCTAATAATAATGCTTCAGTTTATTGGGATGTAGATCAAACATTCCTAAACGATCCGTATCATGATGCAGGTTTATTTGTACGTCGATTTAAAGAAAGTTGGAAGCATTATAAATCAAATCCCTTTGAATGGATTGTAGACGATTTTTCACAAACCAAAAACATTCAAATTATTGGCACACCTAAAACAATTGGACAAGCCAAAATCACTGGCAGTATTATTGAAAACATAATTACCCAATCCCGAAACAACGGAACCAATGCGACATTGGATAAAGTGGCAATTGTACTAGGTGATGAAAATGTGTTAATACCGCTTTTATATACTTTGCCTGCAACTGTTGGCGCTTTGAATATTACGATGGGGTATTCTAGCAAGAACAATCCAGCACAGATTTTGATTGCAAAATTATTCAAAATGCATACCAATGCTCTAACAAGAAATGCTTCGAGTTATGTGTTTTATTATAAAGATGTATTAGACATTTTGACGCATCCATTGGTTGAGCCGTATGCAAAATCAACCGATTTGGTAAAAAAAATCAATCAAAACAACTATACATTTATTTCTCATAAAAAATTATTTGAATTACATGAAACACAAAACGACTTGTTTCATTTATTGTTTCAAAAATGGGAAAAAGGTTCTATAGCAGTTCTCGAAACGATTTCTAGTCTATTATTAACTATTAAATCTAATTTAAGCAACGATAATGAAGAAGAGAAAATCACAAAAGCTTTTGTATTTGCTATTTTCAAAATCATTAATAAACTCATCAATTACTATTTACAACACAAGCATATTGATAAAGTAGAGACCTTGTATGCTATTTACAAACAAGTAATCGACCTTGCAGAAGTTTCGTTTGAAGGAGAGCCACTAAATGGTTTACAAATCATGGGGGTTTTAGAAAGTAGAGTGTTAGATTTCGAAACTGTAATTGTGACATCAATGAATGAAGGGAAATTTCCTGCTGGTAAGTCGTTGAACTCTTTTATTCCTTATGATGTAAAGAGAGAATTAGGATTACCTACTTACAAGGAAAAGGACGCTATATATACCTATCATTTCTATCATTTATTGCAACGAGCCAAAAATATTTATTTGCTTTATAATACAGAAAGTGACGGAATAGATGGAGGAGAAAAGAGCCGCTTTATTACCCAACTGGAAGTCGAAAAACAAGTGAATCATACATTAACTCATGAGATTTACAATCCTTCTTTACCAGAAATAGCTTATCAACCAATGGTTATCTCAAAATCAGAAAGCGTGCTGGTGCGATTGAAAGAAATTGCCGAACAAGGATTTTCGCCATCAGCATTAACGAGTTATATTCGGAATCCGATTCAGTTTTATTTCCAGAAAATTTTACGAATTCGAGATGTAGAGGAAGTAGAGGAAAATATTGCTTTAAATACGCTCGGAACCATTATTCATGAAACGTTACGAGTTTTATATGAGCCTTTTATCAATAAATTCATTTCAGAAGTTGATATTATAAATTCCTTTAAACTAATTGATTCTGAAGTATTAAATCAGTTTAAGTTGGTTTATAAAGAAGGAGAAATTAAAAAAGGACGAAACTTATTGGCTTTTGAAGTGGCCAAACGCAATGTTCTTAATTTCTTGAAAATAGAATTAGAAAGCATCAAGAATGGCGACACCATTAAAATTATTGCGCTTGAACAAACATACGAACGTACATTGAAACATTCTAGTTTGCCATTTCCAGTTTTGATAAAAGGTAATGTTGATAGAATAGAAGAGCGCACTCCAAAAAACGGAACTACGAGAATTCGAATTATTGATTATAAAACTGGAAAAGTAGAGAAGACAAACGTAACTCTTAAATCATTTAATAACCTTACTAACTACATTAAAAACGATAAAATCATACAGGTTTTGGCCTATGCTTATATGTATGAAGAAATTGCTAATGGCAAACCAATAGAGGTGGGAATTATTTCTTTCAAAAATTTAAGAGCTGGTTTTATGCCTTTTACTTTTAAAGAAGAAAAAGAAGGGATTACAATAATTGACTCGTTGCTACTATCAAATTATATAGAACAAGTTGTTATATTACTGAATGAGATATTGGATGGAAGTATTCCTTTTAACGAGAAAATAATTTAAATTTTCTTAAAAAATTTTAATAAAACAAGTAATAATTCTTGATGATTTTCAATATGGCTCATGTGCCCGTCAGGAAAGGAAACCAATTGAACTTTGGTATTCTCTATTTGCTCCAAACTATCTTCATAATTAAGAACAGGATCTTTTATACCTAATATGAGCATCTTAGGATAAGGACCAAAATGTAAAAGAACTTCTCGGTCTTTTCTTATTTTCATACCTTCGAGAGAAGCTACAATTCCTTGTAGTGGCGTTTTTAGAGCTTCTGACCGCGTTTTTTCTATGTCAACAATCAATCGATCTCTATTGGCTTCGCTAAACAAATTAGCAATCGATAACCGAACAAATGTGGTGTAGTCTTTCTTTACGGCTTTTATGGCTCGGTCGCGATTGTGTTTACGCTCTTCGCTGTCCGCTCTTGAAGTGGAGTTGAGTAAGACTAACCCTTTTATAGTATCAGGATATAATTCTGCGAAAGCCAATGCTACATAACCACCCATAGAATGACCTACAAAAACTGCTTTTCTGATTTTTAATTCATGCAAAACTTCGTGAACCATATCGGCATTATCCTCCATAGAATGAAGGTAACCCAAGCATTCTGTATCGCCATGACCTAATAAATCGATGGTAATCACGCGGTGTTTTTTGCTGAATTCAGGAATAAAATCCTGCCACATGGTTTGGTTTTCTAAGAAACCGTGAAGCAAGACAATAGCGGTACCTTTACCAATATCGGAATAGGAAACTTTTGAGTTTTTGTAGAGCATTTGTTTCATTTGAAAAGAGATTCCTAATGGTTCATCAAACTCTCAATTTCTTCCACTTCTATTGGAATATTTCGCATTAAATTAAAAGGTTCGCCGCTAGCTTGAACGACAACATTATCTTCTAGACGAATACCAAAACCTTCCGCAGGAATATAGATTCCAGGCTCAACGGTAAAAACCATATTGGCTTGCATGGGTTCGTGAAGCAATCCGTAATCGTGGGTATCTAAGCCCATATGATGCGAGGTGCCATGCATAAAATATTTTTTATAGGCTGGCCAATCTGGGTTTTCATTTTGCACATCAGCTTTATCTATTAATCCCAAACCAAGGAGTTCTGAGGTCATGATTTTCCCGACTTCTACATGATATTGTTTCCAAAGCGTCCCAGGAGTAAGCATTTTGGTTGCTTCGTTTTTAACTCGTAATACAGCATTATAGACTTCTTTTTGTCTTTTTGTATAACGACCAGAAACGGGTATGGTTCGGGTTAAATCGCTGGAATAATTGGCATATTCTGCAGCAACATCTAACAAAATCAAATCGCCCGCTTTGCATTGTTGGTTGTTTTCTATATAATGCAACACATTAGCATTGTTCCCGGAGGCAATGATAGGCGTGTAGGCAAATCCTTTAGAACGATTTCGAATGAATTCGTGAATGAGTTCGGCTTCGATTTCGTATTCCATTACGTTTGGTTTTACAAAAGCGAGTAGTCTTCTAAATCCTTTTTCAGTAATATCGCAAGCTTGTTGAATCAAATCCAATTCTTCACTTTCTTTAACAGAGCGAAGCCGTTGCAAAATAGTGTTGCTTTTTGCCACTTGATGTGCTGGATATTTGTCCTTCCACCATTTTACAAAACGCGCTTCACGGGTTTCTGTATCTATAGTAGCACGATAATGTTCGTTGGTGTTGATGTACATGATTTCGGAATAGCTCATCAATTCGTTGAGTATTTTCTCAAAATCGGGTAACCAATACACCGTTTTTATTCCAGAAACTTCAAAGGCGCGCTCTTTAGTTAGTTTTTCCCCTTCCCAAATGGCAATGTGTTCGCTGGTTTCTTTTAAAAAAAGGATTTCACGTTGATTTTCGTATGGCGCATCGGGAAAAAGCAACAAAATACTTTCTTCCTGGTCTATGCCAGACAAATAAAAAATATCCCGATGCTGCTCAAACGGTAAAGTGCTGTCGGCAGACACGGGATAAATATCGTTGGAATTAAAAACCGCCACACTTTCTGGCTTCATTTGAGCCGTGAATTTGGCGCGATTTTTTATGAATAATTGTCGGTCAATTTGATGGTATTTCATACTAACGAATAAATTAGAATACAAATCTAATCAATCCATTTGTAATAACGCGCACCAATTAGATTCGGAATTTGATTTTCTATTCGTTCTAAAATCCATTCGCTTTTAGGTTCTCGAATACTTTGTTTTTGTTCTTTTTTATGAAGTTTTTCGTAGGTTTCAAAATCGATTTCAGTACTCTTTTCTAAGGTGTCGAATAGATTTATATTTGTAACTGCCGATTTCCATTCCGATTGAATGGTTCCTTCAAACACTTTCGATTTAGATCCGCTTCCGTATGCAAGAAAACCAAATTTTTTGGATGATACGTCTATTTTATTGTCATAAAAATGAGCTAAAGTAGATAGTAATCCCATAAAAATAGAGCCAGTGTATAAATTTCCAATTATAGAAGAGGCGATTTCGGCGGGCTGTAATTTTTCAGTCACAAAATTTTTGTACGCTTCTGATTTGCTAATTTCTTTTAATTTATTTTGATATTGCTCAGAAGTTTCATTTCCAGAAATAATTGAGTTTTCTGCATCCAAAGCGTAAATTTCAGATAACATCCTTCTGCCTTGAAACGCATAAGGCAAGTGCATTATGATACTTTCCCAAGAGTTGTATATGGTTTTTCGGGAGTTTTTTAATTTTTTAAATAAAAAGTAAGCTTCTCGTGTTCTATCCATGTAACATTGGTTCGAATACTGACCGTCAAAAACGGGTTGGTCTTTGTGTATTTCAATTTCGCTTTCTAAATTGTCAAACCAAGGCTCGTTAATTTCGCTTCCTGAAATTTCTTGTTTCGAAATGGTTCTGAAAGGTTTAAAAAAATCAAAAACACCTTTAGTACTGGTTGCCCAATAATTTTCGAATGCAATAATTTTAGGATTTGAAGCAATTAATAGTGCTATTGCACCAGCACCTTGCGTGTATTCTCCAGTAGAGTTTAAGTCGTATTTAGCAAAATCGGTAGTTACAACAATTGCTTTTTTACTGGGATTTAAAGTTACAAAATCAATGCAGTTTTGCATGGCATCTACACCGCCAATGCAGGCAAAAGTAAAATCGACTACATCACATTCTGACAATGAATTTTCTCCAAATTTTTGTTCCATCAGAGAAACTAAAAAAGAACTTATGGGTTTTGAACTATCAATGGCGCTCTCTGTTCCCACATAAATTCTTGAAATTTCTTCTAAACCAATATTGTTATCTATAATTAAACGAGTCAACGCATTGGCACCAAAAACAACCGTGTCTTGATGCGTATCTGGCAAAGTCATTTTTAGTAATCCTAATCCTTTTTCGAGTTTTTCAGGTTCAATATTTCTTGCATTTGCCAATGTTTTTATGGGTAAATGTATTTTGGCTACATCAAATGCGATGGCATCAATTCCTATTTTCATTTTTATTAAAACTTTTAGGCATTAAAGGTAAAACACAAATTCGAATTGCAATTGTTTTAGATATGGAAAATAATATAGTTTGATATTTTTGCGAATTTTTAATCAATTTTAGCAAAACGTTGTGTATTCGGTAAGCTTTTAATTGTATTCAATGGAATTATAGTAAAATTAACAATGGCTATTTTATATTATTTTTTTATTTTGTTTAATAAATTTTAATTTCATAAAAGCTTAACGATTGTTTTTTAATGACTTAAAGATTTATTATTTAGAACACTTTAAAATAGTTATAAATAAGGGTAAAAAGGTTGTTGTGCAATACTTTTTGATTTATTTTTGTATCACTTTTAAAATAAAATTTTCATTTATTATGGCAAATAATTCTTTACTGAAGTCTTCAATAGCAAAAAAGTTTGCTATGGCGCTTTCGGGACTTTTTCTGATTTCTTTTTTAGCCCTTCATTTTTTTATCAATTTGATGTCTGTTTTTAGTGCCGATGTTTTCAACGAAATGTCCCATTTTATGGGTTACAATCCGTTAATTCAGTTTGTAATGCAACCCGTTTTAGTTGCTGGAGTTATTTTTCACTTTGTAATGGGTTTTGTATTAGAGTTTAAAAATAGAAGCGCAAGACCTATTAAATATACAAATTACAATGGAGCTGCAAATGCTTCATGGGCTTCAAGAAATATGATTCTTTCAGGCTTGGTTGTTTTGGCTTTTTTAGGATTACACATGTATGATTTTTGGGTACACGAAATGACCTATAAATACGTAGAATCAAATCCAATCGTTGAAACACGCTATTTTGAAGAATTGGTACATAAATTTGAAAGTCCTGTTCGTACAGCTTTATATTGCATTTCTTTTGTATTACTAGCTTTACACTTGTGGCATGGTTTCAATTCTTCGTTTCAATCAGTGGGTTTTGATAATAAATTCGCAAAAGGCTTACACAAATTGGGATATACATTTGCAGTTGTAGTTCCTGTTGGTTTTATTTTCATTGCTATATTTCATCATTTCAATCAAATTTAATTCATAAAAATATAATGGCATTAGATTCTAAAATACCTAAAGGTCCAATTTCGGACAAGTGGACAAATTATAAAGATCATATTAATTTAGTAAATCCTGCAAACAAACGTAATATTGACATTATTGTTGTTGGTACTGGACTTGCTGGAGGTTCTGCAGCAGCAACTTTAGCAGAATTAGGATATAACGTAAAAACATTTTGTTTTCAAGATTCTCCACGTCGTGCGCACTCTATTGCAGCCCAAGGAGGAATCAATGCAGCAAAAAATTATCAAGGAGATGGAGATTCCACTTTCCGTTTGTTTTATGATACTATAAAAGGAGGAGATTACCGCTCACGTGAAGCTAACGTTCATCGTTTAGCTGAGGTTTCGACCAATATAATTGATCAATGTGTGATGCAAGGTGTTCCTTTGGCACGTGAATATGGCGGATTATTAGACAATCGTTCTTTCGGAGGAACTTTAGTTGCTAGAACATTCTATGCTAAAGGTCAAACGGGACAACAGTTATTATTAGGAGCCTATTCAGCAATGAATCGTCAAATAGGTCGTGGAAAAATCAAACCACACAACCGTCACGAAATGTTAGATTTAGTAGTGGTTGATGGAAAAGCAAGAGGAATTATTGCAAGAGATTTAGTTACAGGAGAAATCGAACGACACTCCGCTCACGCTGTAGTTATAGCCTCTGGAGGTTACGGAAACGTATTTTTCCTTTCTACTTATGCGATGGGAAGTAATGCAACAGCAGCTTGGAAAATACACAAAAAAGGTGCGTTTTTTGCTAATCCTTGTTACACACAAATTCATCCAACTTGCATTCCTGTTTCTGGAGATCACCAATCGAAATTAACTTTGATGTCAGAGTCTTTGCGTAATGACGGTCGAATTTGGGTTCCTGCAAAATTGGAAGATGCAAAAGCCATTCGTGAAGGAAATAAAAAACCAACAGATTTATCTGAATCTGAAAGAGACTATTACTTAGAAAGAAGATACCCTTCTTTTGGAAATCTTGCACCGCGTGATATTTCGTCTAGAGCCGCAAAAGAACGTTGTGATGCTGGTTTTGGTGTAAACAAAACAGGTGAAGCTGTTTACTTGGATTTTGCAGATGCTATTCAGCGTTACGGAAAAGAACAAGCTTTTGTAAAAGGGTTAGATACAAATGATAAAGCTTTAATTATAAAACTTGGTAAAGCAATAGTTGAAAGTAAATATGGAAACTTATTTCAAATGTACGATAAAATTGTAGATGAAGATCCTTATACAACTCCTATGATGATTTATCCTGCAGTGCATTACACTATGGGGGGAACATGGGTAGATTATAATTTACAAACTACAATACCTGGTTGTTTTTCTATTGGAGAATCAAATTTTTCTGATCACGGTGCTAACAGACTAGGTGCTTCGGCATTGATGCAAGGTTTAGCCGATGGTTACTTTGTGTTGCCATATACTATTGGGGATTATTTGGCTCCAGAAATTAAAACAGGACCAATATCTACTGATTTACCAGAATTTATTGAAGCTGAGAAAAAAGTGAAAGATCAAATCGAAAAATTCATAAATAATAAAGGAACCCATTCTGTTGATTATTTCCATAAGAAACTAGGAAAAATTATGTGGAACAAAGTGGGTATGGCTCGTAATGCAAAAGGATTGTCTGAAGCTATCGAAGAAATAGCTGCATTGCGTGAAGAATTTTATAAAGATGTAAAAGTGCCTGGTACTGCAGATAGTTTCAATCAAGAATTGGAGAAAGCAGGACGTGTAGCCGACTTCCTTGAATTAGGAGAATTGTTTGCTAAAGATGCTTTACATCGTAACGAATCTTGTGGAGGTCACTTTCGCGAAGAATACCAAACTGATGAAGGAGAAGCACAACGCGATGATGAAAATTTCGCTTATGTTGCTGCATGGGAATACAAAGGAAAACCTAGCGATGCGGTTTTACATAAAGAACCATTGGTGTATGAAAATCTTAAATTAGCCACACGTAGTTATAAATAGCAATAAGTCGCTTGTCAAAATTCTTTCGTCTTTCGACAAAACGACTTTCAAACTAAAAAATATGAAACTTACATTAAAAATATGGCGTCAAAGAAACGCTAAAGACAAGGGTAAAATGGTAGAATATCCATTAGATGGCATTGAAGGGGATATGTCGTTTTTGGAGATGTTAGACGTTTTAAATGAAGGACTTATAAACAAAGGTGATGAGCCAGTTTCTTTTGATCACGATTGCCGTGAAGGAATCTGTGGTTCATGTTCTTTATTTATAAATGGTGAAGCTCACGGTCCTGATAGAGGAATACCAACATGTCAGTTGCACATGCGAATGTTTAAAGATGGAGATGAAATAATCATTGAGCCGTTTAGAGCAAAAGCATTTCCTGTAATCAAAGATTTAGTGGTTGACAGAAGCTCTTTTGATAGAATTCAACAAGCTGGAGGTTTTGTTTCAATAAACACTTCAGGAAATCCAGTTGATGCCAATACTATTCCAATTCCTAAACATGATGCTGATAGAGCTTTTGATGCAGCTACTTGTATTGGTTGTGGCGCTTGTGTGGCTACTTGTAAAAACTCATCAGCTATGTTGTTTGTTGCTGCAAAAGTCTCTCAATATGCATTACTTCCACAAGGAAGAGTAGAAGCAACTGATCGTGTATTAAACATGGTGGCTCAAATGGACGCAGAAGGGTTTGGAAACTGCACTAACACAGGTGCATGCGAGGTTGAATGTCCTAAAGGAATTTCTCTTGAGACAATTGCTCGTATGAATAGAGAATATTTATCAGCAAGTTTAAAAGGATAAGCCATTTTGTCATTGCTTCGCTTATTCGAGCTTTGCTCTCGGAACTGACAAAGGAAGAATCTCAAGCGCATCCATTTATTTGGATGCGTTTTTGTTTTTATTTAAATTTAAAATCCTAATAAATCTGATTGATCCTTGTTATCTGTGTGCCATTTTTCAGTAATTTTATAAAATGAAAATCGCACTTATTCAATCTTCATTAGTTTGGGAAAATCCAAAAGCCAATCGAAACAATTTCGAAGAAAAAATCAATGCTATTTCTGAAAAAGTAGATTTAATCGTACTTCCAGAAATGTTTACCAGTGGTTTCACAATGAATCCTAAAGACGTTTGTGAAGCTATGGACGGAGAAACTGTTTTGTGGCTTAAATTGATTGCTAAAGCAAAAAAAAGCGCTATTACCGGAAGTTTAATAATTAAGGAAAATAATAATTACTACAATAGATTAGTATTTGTTTTTCCTTCAGGGGAAATTCAATTTTATGATAAGCGACACTTGTTTACTCTTGCAGGCGAAGAAAAAGTTTATACTTCCGGAATAAAAAAATTAATCATCGATTATTTAGGATTCAAAATTTGTCCATTAATCTGTTACGATTTACGATTTCCAGTTTTTTCTCGAAATACTGAAGAATATGATGTGTTACTTTATGTTGCCAATTGGCCAAAAGTAAGAATTAATGCCTGGGATGCATTACTAAAAGCACGTGCTATAGAAAACATTTCTTATACAATTGGCGTTAATAGAGTTGGTATTGATAATAACAAATTAGAATACAACGGACATTCGCAAATAATTGATTTTTCAGGAAACTATCTCCTTGAACCTCAAGAAAATGACGGCATTTATTATACAATATTACACAAAAATGATTTGTTGGATTTTAGAGAAAAATTCGGGTTTTTAAATGATAGAGATTCCTTTACGGTTTCAGATTAAAGGTTTGCTCTACATCCCAATTGGCTCTTACATCTATTTCTTTTGGGAAATAAATAACTTCTTCTGATTGCTTTTTTTCTAAAAAATTACCTGCATCCCTTACTTTATTTTTATTTTCATCGTAAATAACACGAAGAGTAAATAAGTTAGGTTCAATTAAGTTAAATTCAATGTTTGTGCTAGATTCTGAATATTCTGATGCTAAAACATCGCCTTTTGCATTCGTAAGTTCTATTATAATCGGAAATTGCTTTATATTTTCTAATTTTAATCGGAGGTTGCCATAATCGGAAACATTTTTAGTCTCAAAATCTACAATAAGAGTATCGTTTTGGTGTTCTAAATAATCTTCTAAAGCACCTGGAAATAGCTTTATTTTATATTTTTCTAAGGGCTCCTTTTTAAAATCGAATGCTAATTCCTGATCCCATTCATTATATTTGATTTTAAAAGCAATTGCAGTTGAGTCTTTATTGATCAATTGCATTTTAGAAGTATCAAACTTTACAAGAGGAATAGTGCTTTTTAAAATAAAATTTTCCCGTAATGAAAGAATTTTACTCTGCTTCGGACTAATTACAAGTGTATCGTTTTTTTGTTTTTTTAAGTTAAAAACAAAATCTTTTGCATATTTTCCCTTTGTTACATTTAGCCTTAACGAATCTACTGTATTGTTTTTATACCATAGTTGCACCGAATCTTTTTCCTGAAATTTTGTAATAATTAGAGGAATAAGTTCTTCCTGTTTTTTCAATGTCAATTTTAAATCTTTTACATCGCCTTCATAACCCATTATAGCTCTATTTCCGGAACCTTGTGAAGGTTTACTAGCTTTAAATGTAGGTTGCTCTTTAAATAAAGCCAATTCAAATAGAGTATCATTAGGAATGGTTATTATTTCTTTGTGAAAAGCTATTTTCTCCGTTATTGAATTGTATTTATTGTTGTTGTTTTCGTCTTTTAAAGCTATTAATTGGTATTTACCAGCTTTTAAATTTTCCAGTTTAAAAGTGGTAGCACTATCAAGCGTATTGGTTATATATCTTGGGTTTTCTTTATAAACGGTAGAATCAGTATATTTCGAATTCATTTCATACAGCATCACAGAAACAAACGCATCTGTTTTTTTTTCATAAGAATCTTTTATTATGCCACTAAGCGATAAAGAATCGATATAGGAACCAGTAGAGAAAACATATTTGAATTGTTGATACGGATTCCCTTCATTGAAATCTTTAATGCTTTTACCAAAATTAAGACTGTAGGTAGTATTTGCTTGTAACGAATCGTTAAATGTAATCGTAATGGTTTTACTTGCTGTTTGCGGAGAAATTTGTGGGGCTTTTTCTACCGGAGGAGAAATAATTAATTGTTTGTTAGCATCTTTAACTTCTACATATTCATTAAAAGTAAGTTTAATAGTATTTCCTTTAAAATTAGTAGAATAGTTTTTCGGTAAACTCATTTTTAACACTGGCGCAATAGTATCTTTTATACCACCATCTATTGAGCCTCTTTTGGCACAACTGGCAATAAGAATGAGAACTAATATCAGAATATATTTTAATTTGTTTTTCAACATAATAAATCAAAGATTAAACGCCACAAAATAACAATTATATTTTATAGAAATGAAATATTTTAGCAATCTATTTAAGGTATTGTTATTTTATAAATTAAGCTTTAATTTATTCATTTATAATATTTAATTGTTGAAAATCAATTGTTTAAAATATAATTAGTAGTTATTTACACCAATTTAAGAATGTGACATTGCCATACAAACAATACTAATTTTCGAACCAGGAATTTTCAATAATGCTCGGCTACAAGCTTCAAGAGTCGATCCAGTAGTAATAACATCATCAATCAACAAAAAATGTTTGTTATGGTCTTTTTCGGTAAAATCGGCTTCAAATAGACTTTCAATTATTTCTGTACGATTTAATAAGTTCTTTTTTACCTGTGTCTTTGAATACACGTTTCTCTTTAATATAGATGGATTGTATTCTATTTTTAAATTTTCAGATAAAGCCTGACCAAAGCGAGTCACTTGATTGTAACCTCTTTCCCTTAGTCTTTTTTTGTGAAGTGGAACAGGAATAATTGTGTCGAATGTGCTAGTTATAGGTAATTTATTTAAATCATCAGCATGCCATTGTCCTAAAACTGTTCCAATTTCTTCATGACCACGATATTTAAGACTGTGAATCATTTCCTGAACGATTCCTTTTTTATGATAATAAACTAATGTCGAAGCAAATTCTATAGGAACTTTACCATAAAATTTCTTAAAAGCTTCGTTTTCGGGATTTAAATAATGGTTCGTAAGCGGAATTTCATGTCGGCAAACCGTACAAATCACATCTTCATTGGATAATAAAAAGGCATTGCAACCTGCGCAAACCTTTGGAAAAAGCACGTTTATCAAGTTTTCTATTAGCTGCATTACTTTTTTATGGATAAAAATAAGAAAATCAGTCTTTACAATGTTAATTTAATCACACTTTTTATATTTTTGCATCACTATGGCAAAACAAGAAGATTTATTTAAGAATGTAGTTTCGCATGCAAAGGAGTACGGATATATATTTCCGTCAAGCGAAATTTACGATGGTTTGAGTGCGGTTTATGATTATGCACAAAACGGAGTAGAGTTAAAAAAAAATATTAGAGAATATTGGTGGAAAGCCATGGTTCAGATGCATGAAAACATTGTAGGTTTAGATGCTGCAATTTTGATGCATCCAACTACTTGGAAGGCTTCTGGTCACGTTGACGCCTTTAACGATCCTTTAATTGATAACAAAGATTCCAAAAAACGATACAGAGCCGATGTTTTGATTGAAGATTATGCAGAGAAATTGAATCAAAAAGCCGAAAAGGAAATCGAAAAAGCGAGTGCTCGTTTTGGAGAAGCTTTCAATAGAGAAGAATTTGTTACTACTAATACTCGTGTTGTAGAGTATCTATCTAAAAAGAATGGAATTCTAGCCCGTATGGCAAAATCACTTGGTGATGAAAACCTTGATGATGTAAAAGCCTTAATTGAAGAATTAGAAATTGCTGATCCTGAAACGGGTTCAAAAAATTGGACAGAAGTGCGTCAATTTAATTTGATGTTCGGAACAAAATTAGGAGCTTCTGCCGATTCAGCAATGGATTTATATTTACGACCAGAAACAGCTCAAGGAATTTTTGTAAATTTCTTAAACGTTCAAAAATCAGGACGTATGAAAATTCCTTTCGGAATTGCTCAAACTGGTAAAGCCTTTAGAAATGAAATTGTTGCAAGACAATTTATTTTCCGTATGCGTGAGTTTGAACAAATGGAAATGCAATTTTTCGTGAAACCGGGAGAAGAAATGAAATGGTATGAATACTGGAAAAACACTCGATTAAACTGGCATTTATCGCTTGGTTTGGGAGCTACAAATTACCGTTTTCATAACCATGAAAAGCTAGCTCATTATGCCAATGCTGCTGCCGATATTGAATTTAATTTTCCTTTTGGATTTAAAGAATTAGAAGGAATTCACTCTAGAACTGACTTTGATCTAAAAGCACATGAGCAGTATTCTGGAAAAAAGATGCAGTATTTTGACACTGAAACCAATGCCAATTATACGCCTTATGTAGTAGAAACTTCTGTTGGATTAGATAGAATGTTTTTAGCCGTTTTTTCTAATTCATTAAAAGAAGAAACGCTTGAAGATGGATCATCTAGAACGGTTTTAAAATTGCCTAGTGTTTTAGCACCAACAAAAGCTGCCGTTTTACCTTTGGTTAAAAAAGATGGTTTGCCAGAAGTAGCTAGAACCATTATTGAAGAATTGAAATGGGATTTTAATGTAACTTACGATGAAAAAGATGCTGTAGGCCGCCGTTATAGAAGACAGGATGCGTTGGGAACTCCATTTTGTATTACTGTAGATCACCAAACTTTAGAAGACAATACAGTAACAATTCGTCATCGAGATACGATGAAACAAGATCGAGTTGCAATAGCTGATTTGAAATCGATTATTGAAAATGAAGTATCTATGAAAAATTGGTTGATGAAAACTAAATCATAAATTTGAAACAATATACATCAAAAATGCTTCTTATAGAGAGGCATTTTTGGTTTAAAATCGATAGCCAATATTCAAATCTCCTCTAAAAACTGCTTCTGGAGCATTATTTGAGTTTCCAATAGTTCTCCCTACACCCACAAGTAATTCTAAAACAAAACCTGAATTATTTACCCATTTCTTCCCTAAAGATAATCCTAAAGCGGCTGCACTAAATTTTTTCTCGTCTTCTTCATTATAAATATATATTGAAACATATTTTCCAGAATAATATTTTGCAAATCCCTCAACAAAAAATCCATATGCGCCATATTCTTTCGATTCTTGAAAATAGAAACGAGCAAAAGGAGTCAAAGACAAGTCTTCTGAATAATCGCTATCAGTATTTAAATTCAATAAAACAGAACTTCCAAACGTAAAATCTTTAGAATAAATATATTCATATGTACCTTCGAATATTGGACCCGCTAAAAGTTTAATACCGCCAATTTTTATTTCGTGTTTTCTACTTATTAGTTTCTTTTCTTTAGAAGCATCTTGACTAAAAGCTAAAGACCAGAAAACCAAACTATATATTAAGAATATTTTTTTCATTTTTTTATCAAATATAACGAATAACTTTTTACTTTTTTTTATATTTCAAACAATTTAAAGTTATCTTTTTCTGGCGCTTTTAATTATTTTTTCATTAAAATCAGAAAAACTTTTATTAATTACATTTTCTTGTTTTTCAAATTCAATAAGTGGTCTGTTTTTATGTTTTGGAAAAGTTTTATTCAATAATTGTATAAAAATGCTCCAGTGATTATCTGAAGCAGTTAATAACGATTCTAATGCAATGATGTGTTTTTTAAGTTTAGTATGTTCGTTACCTTGTTTTTTTTTATTTTTTCTTGCGAACCAAACTGTATTTTCAACATAACCGATTATTTTTTAAATTGTTCAAGCCATTCTGCTAAAGGGAGTTTTTTTTCCTCAACAACGGTTTCAATAGCATTTAGCTTTTGTACCCTCTCTTTTTTAGTATTTTGCTCAACGCTTGTCATTTTTTTATTAATAGAATCTAATTCAAGATATGCTTTGATATTTTTAATCATATACCAAGCTGATTTTTGAGTAATTTCTAAGGTTTTTCCTAATTCAATAGAAGTAATTGATTTTTGTTTGACTGATATGAGCCAAATTGCTATAAACCATTTCTGTAATTCAATTTTAGAATTGTAAAAAATAGTGTCGTTTTTTGCATTAAAGTATTTGCCTGTAGTTCTGCAACGGTATCGGTTTTTTTTACAAACATAAACTTTAGAATTGGCATCAAAAGGACTGACAACAATTCCATTCCATTTTAATGTTTCTAAATGATTGAGACACGCTTGCTCGTTAGGAAAAGCTTTTATAATTTCTGAAATACTTTTAAAATCGGTATTAATCATTACAAAGTTGGTTTTAATTTAATTTACACAAAAATAATAAAAATTGTGTATTTTAATATATAAATCTTTAATGATACCAACAAATTCAATATTCTAGTTAATTAGAAATGCAGTTTAACGAATTTTTTTGCCGATCGCATTTTATTATTAACAATCAACATGATTCTATTAACAATAATTAACAATAACCAACAAATGCTGTAAATTAGCCGTCTGATTTGTACGTTTTAATGATTTTTTTCAATAATGGTATGATCACAAACCCCAAACCTACTTTTAAATCATTTACCTCTTTGTGCTTTGCTAAATAGTATTTAGGAAAAGCAATTAATGAAGCATTCATTCATCATTTTAGACGATGATCCAATCAGTATTATGAAGACCCGCGAAACCCTGGCGAGTTTTCAAAATCTGCATTTAGTTGCGTCTGCTTCAAATTATGATGACGGTCTTAATTTAATCTTAGAGCATAATCCTAGTATTGTTTTTTTAGAAACAAACCCAACAGATACAACTAGTAATTTGTCATTACGATTAATTGATGAATTGCATAGGTATTTAAAGGTTGTTCCTAAAATTATTGTAACAACAAGTTCTACTACGCAGGCTTTCGATGCCATTAAGTATGAAGTTTTAGATTATTTAATAAA
Organism: Flavobacterium myungsuense; assembly: GCF_042677265.1. Classification (NCBI taxonomy): domain Bacteria; kingdom Pseudomonadati; phylum Bacteroidota; class Flavobacteriia; order Flavobacteriales; family Flavobacteriaceae; genus Flavobacterium; species Flavobacterium myungsuense. Next base: position 288,588 of record NZ_JBHTIZ010000005.1, read on the forward strand.
GCCTGTTTCAAAAAGTGAGGTAAGAAAAAGCATATTAAAATTTGAAAAGGTAATTATCGATGTCCCTCAGGTTTTTAGTCCTTCAACAGCACCACCAGAGGCTTTTGCTCCAATTATAGAAACTAAAACAATAGAAATCCCAATTGTTGAGGCTGTAATCGATAATGCTACTCTTGAAATTGAAGAAGAAGCTATATCTGATAACGGTTCTGAACATGCTGAAACTGAAAATAGACTAGATGAACCTTTAAGTATTGTTAATCAAGAGCATCCATCAATTCCTGTTATTGAGCAATTTCGTAAAGAAGACAAACCATTAATTATTTGTGTTAAATCTTACGGAGACTACCGATTTATAGAAGCTAAAGACATTTGTTACCTTCAGGCAGACAACAATTCAACCGATATTCATTTGTATAATGGCGAAATGATTACCGCTTTTAAAACCTTGAAACATTTTGAAGGTGTTCTTGCCTCTCCATTTGTTCGTATACACAATAGCTATATTGTAAACATTGATTATGTATCTAGAATACATACGGGCAATGCTGTTTGTTACATTAAGAACACAACCACCAAACTTCCGTTCTCTAAATCTTATAAAGAAAATGTCGATTCTATCATAAATAGTATCACAAATGGCAATTATTTAGAAATTTAGAAAAACCATCCACACAGATTTGACATTCATTCACTATCAAACAATACCATTCTACCAAAAACACCACTAAACACGGTGCTTAACAGAGACTCTATATATACTTTTACAATGTGAATCAAAAAGGTTTACACACTAAACAGTAAAAACGTACTAACTTATAAAGTCTCAAACTATGAAAAAGTCAATCTTAACAATCGGGTTATTCTCATTAATGATGGTGTTAACATCATTTACATCTCCAGCTGAAATAGGCGGAGGAAACGGAGCAAAAAGAACATTAATTTATGAAATAGGTGGTGGGAATGGAGCAAAAAGAACATTAATTTATGAAATAGGTGGTGGGAATGGAGCTAAAAGAACATTAATTTATGAAATAGGTGGTGGAAACGGTGCAAAAAGAACACTGTAACACATATTATTATAATATTTAAAGGCTTTCAATTTGAAAGCCTTTTTTTGTATCTATACTTTTGCTACATTAGCCAAATTTATTTTAGCTATTGAAAAATAAAGTTTACATTTTATTATTTCTTCTATTTTTGTCTTTGAGTTGTTCCAAAGGCAAAAACAATTTCAACACTGCTGGTGAATCATCGGACAGTTTAGATTCTTATTTGTTATCAGCACAAAACAAAAAATTGAATTCAGAAAGTAGATTACAGTACAATAAAATAGCTTTTTCTCTTCTTGAAAACTCCAAAGATTATATTGATTACAACGACAAGCTATATAAAGTAGCTTTCACTTTTTGCGAATTAAGCGAAGATAAATATTTAAGAAAGGCTCTTAAAATAGTTTTGAAAAAAGCAACAAATGAAAAAGATTCATTGTTTATTGCAAAATCGTACTATTTATTAGGAAATCAAAATGACATTATTGGTAAAACAGATAGTGCCTTTTATTATTTACTAAAATCAGAAAAGCTGTTTTTAAAACTGAAAGACAGTCTTAATTTAACAGCAAACTTTTCTTCGAAAGCCTACGTGCAATTAAAAGAGAATGATTATGCAGGTTGTGAGTTATCTTCCTTCAAAGCACTAAATTTTAATGCTGCCAACAAGAATCTGCAAAGAGAGTACGATGCTTATAATTTAATAGGAGTTTGCTACAACGAAACTAAAAATTATGAAAACGCTTTAAAATACCATAAAAAAGCTTTAGAATTAATTACCTCTAAAAAATTGGTTGACAATCTGAATTATTATGAATTGTCTTTAAACAACATTGGCTATGTCTATCAAAATTTAAATAAACCTAAAGAAGCTATTGAAAGTTTTAAAGCTGCACTTCAAAACAAAAATTTAGTTAATACAGATCCTTATATTTATGCTTTAAATTTAGATAATTTAGCATATTCAAAATTTAAGATTAGAGATTATAGTGACCTTCCAGATTTATTTTTCCAAGCTTTAAAAATAAGAGAGAAAAACGAGCTAACTTCAGGAGTTATCAATAGTAAAATTCACCTGTCTGAGTTTTTTGCCGCAAATAATGATACAATTAAATCTCAATTGTTTGCTAATGAAGCCATGCAATTGGCAAAAAAAACAAAAATTTCAGGAGATTTATTGGCTTCACTTAAGCAATTATCTGCAGTAGAGCATAAACTTTCCTCGCAATACTCTAAAGAATATATTAAAATTAACGACAGTATTCAGCAAGAAGAACGAAAAGCCAAAGAAAAATTTGCTCGAATTGCTTTCGAAACGGATGAAATTATTGTTGAAAACGACAAACTCGAAGAGAGAAACAGAACGTTACTTTACTTTTTTATAGGCACATTTGCTTTAGGAGTCTTGTTGTTTGTGATAAGAACACAAAGAGCCAAAAACCGTGAACTTTTATTAAAGCAACAACAACAGAAAGTAAATGAAGAAATTTACAATCTAATGATTTCACAACAAGCTACTATTGAGGAAAATCGTGTTAAGGAGAAAAAGAGAATTGCCCAGGAATTGCACGACGGGGTTTTGGGAAGAATGTTTGGTGCAAGACTTACTCTAGACAGTTTGAATTCGTTTACAGACGAAGAATCAATTAAAACCAGATTCAATTACCTGAACGAGCTTAAAAATATTGAACAGGATATTAGAGAAATTTCACATGATTTGAGTAGAGAGAAAAGCGTTTTGGTCAATAATTTTGTTGCCATTGTAAATAATTTAATAGAAGAGCAAAAAGCCTCTTTTACACCTAATATTATTTTTAATATGGATGAAGCTATAAAATGGGAAATGATAGACAATACAACAAAAATAAATTTATATAGAATCGTGCAGGAATCGCTTCAAAATATTAATAAATATGCTCAAGCTAAAAATGTTAAAGTAACATTTAAAAAAGATATTGACAATATTGTACTAAAAATTGTTGATGACGGAATAGGATTTGATACAATTGGAAGAAAAAAAGGCATAGGTTTGCAAAATATGGAAGCAAGAGCAATTGAATGTGAAGGTGTTTTTGAAGTCATCTCGAAAAAAGGAAAAGGAGCAACAATTTCTATTTCAGTCCCAATGATAAAAAATAAAGTAACGGTTTAAATTATGGCAATTAAAATGAATATTCTAATAGTAGACGACCATCCGTTTATTATAGAAGCCTACAAAAATGCAATTAAAGCATACAATGCTAAAGGAATATATGAGTTTGTAATTACACAAGCAAAAGATTGTAAAACCGGATATGAAGCGATTATGGAACAAGGAATTGGTTCGTATGGAGTCGCTTTTTTCGATTTAAGCATGCCGGTTTATGAGGAAAAAGGAATTTTTTCTGGCGAAGATTTAGCGCATCTCGTTAAAAACGAGATGCCAGAATGTAAAATCATTTTGCTTACTATGCATACGGAGTTGTTAAAAATCAATCAAATCATAAAAAATATAAATCCAAACGGATTAGTGATTAAAAATGATTTAACGTTTGACGAGTTGCTTTTGGCTTTTGATAAAATATTGAAAGATGAAAATTATTATAGCCAAACAGTAGTGCAAATAGTAAGTCAAATGCCATTTGACAATTTAGAAATTGATGCTTTTGATAAACAAATTTTATTTCATTTATCTAAAGGAACAAAAACTAAAGATATTCCACAATATGTACCACTTTCTTTAAATGCAATAGAAAAAAGAAAACAAAGCCTGAAAGAAATATTAGAAATAGCTGATGGAACCGATATAGATCTTATTAGAGAATCCAAAAATAAAGGGCTTATATAGTTTCTAAAACCCATTTTGAAATAATTAAAAAAGCGACAATTCTATTTAAGTGATTTCGCTTTTTTATTCCGTTTACTCTTCACTTATTGCGTTCCAACCTCGAGCTTTTAAAGGAATTTTAGTGTCAGCTCGAGTAATTAAATGAATTCCTTCGCTTTCTTTTGTCATGTGACCAATAATCGTAAAATTCGGATTCCCTTTAATTTTATCAAAATCTTCAATGGCAATTGTAAAAAGCAATTCATAATCTTCGCCGCCATTAATAGCAACAGTTGTAGAATCAATATTAAATTCTTCACAAACATTTATCAATTGCGGATCTAGTGGTAATTTGTCTTCATATAAGTTACAACCCACGCCCGATTGTTTACACAAATGCATAATTTCTGATGATAATCCGTCAGAAATGTCAATCATTGAGGTTGGTTTTATTTCTAAAGCATGTAATAAAGTGCGAACGTCTTTTCGGGCTTCTGGTTTTAGTTGGCGTTCAATAATATAAGTATAGGCATCTAAATCAGGTTGTGAATTTGGGTTTACTTGAAAAACTTGTTTCTCCCGTTCTAAAACTTGTAATCCCATATAAGCCGAACCAATGTCTCCTGTTACCACTAATAAATCAGTATGCATGGCACCATTTCTATATACGATTTCGGATTCATCTGCCTCGCCAATAGCAGTTATGCTAATAATTAATCCTTTTTGTGATGAAGTCGTATCACCACCTATAACATCTATTTTATATTCATTGGCAGCAAGCGTAATTCCTGAAAACAATTCGTCTAAAGCTTCTAAAGGAAAACGATTAGAAACCGCTATAGAAACCGTAATTTGCGTTGCTTTTGCATTCATGGCACAAATGTCTGAAATATTAACAACAACGGCTTTATATCCTAAGTGTTTCAATGGCATATAAGCCAAATCGAAATGAACTCCTTCAATCAGTAAATCAGTAGAAATCACTACTTTTTTATCTTTGAAATCTAAAATAGCTGCATCATCTCCGATTCCTTTTATAGTAGAAGGTTGGTTTATAGTAAAGTTAGCAGTTAAATGGTCTATAAGTCCAAATTCACCTAATTGTGCAATGCTAGTTCGTTGTGGGGATTTATCTTCAATCATTGTAATTTGTATTTTAAAGTTGCAAATGTACGAAGAACAGAAGGCTTTTTGTGAAATAAAATTGCCACGAAGTCACAAAGCCACAAAGAAAAATTAAAACTTTGCACCTTTGTATCTTTGCGGTAGAAAATTACCTATTTTTATGGGTTGAGAGTAGCAATTATCTTTAAATTTATACCGTTCAAAAAAATATTTTTAGAAATGAAAACATTCGACATCGTAACAATAACTGTTAATCCAGCACTTGATAAAAGTACTCGTTTTAGAGGATTGGTTCCTGAACAAAAAATTCGATGCGAATCGCCACGATACGATGCTGGCGGTGGCGGAATTAACGTGTCGAAAGCAATTTCACGTTTGGGTGGTGAATCCTTATGCATCTTTACTTCAGGTGGTCCAACAGGCGAAATGCTTGAAAAATTAGTAGAAAAAGAAGACATCGAATATAAAACCATAGCCACCCAAAACTGGACCAGAGAAAGTTTTGTGGCTGTTGATGATAATACCAATTCGCAATACCGTTTTGGGTTTACAGGAGATTCAATTTCAAATACTGAGAAAGAAACGATTTTTAAAACCATTATCGATTTAAAACCGAAATATTTGGTTTTGAGCGGTAGTTTAAACGAAGGATTATCGGCAGATTTTTACCAGATAATTATTGATAAGGTAAAGCCATTTAACACCAAAATAATAGTAGATACTTCAGGAGAGGCTTTACAAAAAGCACTTGAAACCGGAGTCTATTTAGTAAAACCAAATGTAGGAGAATTAGCCAAACTTATAGGTGTCGAAAAACTAGAAATGGAGGAAGTAGAAGCTGCAGCCAAAAAACTAATTGAAAAAGGAAGCGCGGAAATAGTAGTTGTTTCTCTAGGACCACAAGGTGCAGTATTAGTTACAAAAGATCAAACCGAATTTGTGGCTGCTCCTAATGTAGTTAAGAAAAGTACCGTAGGAGCCGGCGATAGTATGGTTGGCGCTATGACTTGGGCATTATCACAAAACAAAAGTTTAAAAGAAGTCGTGCAATGGGGTGTTGCCTGCGGCTCTGCAGCAACTATGAACGAAGGTACACAATTGTTTAAAGCGGAAGACGCGAAACGATTGTTTGAGTGGTTGGGAAAGAAGTAGGATTACGTATTCAAAAATTTAACTATTATTGTCTTTTATACCAGATTTTCGGACTTCTTGAAGTATGAAAAACTGCAAAAACAGTAACGGTATTTGTGTTTTCGTTAAACAAATAATGGATCAAGAAAGGAAATTTTTCTATTTTTCTACATCTAATTTCGTTGTATTTTATGCTAAATAAATAAGGGTCTTTTTTTAATAAATTGATTTGCTTTTTAGCTTGGATTTTATAGCGCAAACCCAAACCTTTCAATTGTTCTTCATACCATTCAAAAGTTTCTTGAATGTCATTTAAAGCCTCAATATCTATTTTTAGATGAAATTTCAAGTCCTTAAAGTGTTTTAGAAACCTCATCCCAATCTAAAAGTCTCTCGGGATTTTTTTTTGCTTTTGCAATTCGATCTAAAACAATTCTTTGATGTTCATCAGGAATCTCCATATCTTCATTCCAAATAGCATCATTCACTTTCAATCTATCTTTAGGAGAAAGTTGCTTAACGGCTTCAATCAATTGATTGACATTTAAATCGATATTTAATTTTATAGTTTCCATAAAAACAAAGTTAGTGAAAAAATTATTATAAAATTTATGCTTTAAATTTCCTAAAAGATTAAATCGTTTCATAAATGCCTAAGGCAACAGCAATCTTAACAAGAATAAATGGAATTAATCTAAGAAAGCAATAGAATTGAATTTTTTTTTAAAATAGTAATGTTTCATTAACGTTTAAAATACAATGTATGTCCTTATTGAAGAATTATTTTTTGTAGCAAAAATTAATAAATACTATTAGACAAATTTACACAAAAAACCCAACAACTTTCGTTATCGGGTTTGTCTATTATCTATTCGTCTTTTATCTAAAAATCTAAACTCTAAATTTTAATCATTCAACTTCAAAACCGCCATAAAAGCTTCTTGTGGAATCTCAACATTCCCAACCAATCGCATACGTTTTTTACCTTTTTTCTGTTTTTCCAGCAGTTTACGCTTACGAGAAATATCTCCACCATAACATTTGGCAGTAACATCTTTACGTAAGGCTTTTATCGTTTCACGAGCAATAATTTTAGCCCCAATTGCGGCCTGAATCGGAATATCAAATTGTTGTCTCGGAATCAATTCACGCAATTTCTCACACATTTTTTTACCAATGTTATAAGCATTACTTTCGTGAATCAAAGCAGAAAGTGCATCAACAGACTGTGCATTTAATAGCACGTCTAGTTTTACTAATTTAGAAGTTCGCATTCCAATTGGTGAATAATCAAACGAAGCATATCCTTTAGAAACCGTTTTTAATCTATCGTAAAAATCGAATACAATTTCGGCCAATGGCATATCGAAATTCAATTCGACTCTTTCTGTCGTTAAATACGTTTGGTTGGTTATAACCCCACGTTTTTCGATACACAAACTCATTACGTTACCTACAAAATCGGCTTTAGTGATAATTGTTGCTTTTATAAACGGTTCTTCTACTCTGTCTAAACGAGAGGGTTCTGGCAAATCCGAAGGATTGTTAACTATAAAAGGAGTTTCTGGGTCTTTTTTGGTGTAAGCCAAATAGGAAACGTTGGGAACGGTAGTTATTACCGTCATGTCGAATTCGCGTTCTAATCGTTCTTGGATGATTTCCATGTGCAACATTCCCAAGAATCCACAACGAAAACCAAAGCCTAAAGCCGCCGAACTTTCTGGCAAAAACACTAGTGAGGCATCGTTCAATTGTAGTTTTTCCATTGAAGCTCTCAACTCTTCATAATCTTCTGTATCAACCGGATAAATTCCTGCAAAAACCATTGGTTTTACGTCTTCGAAACCCGTAATCATATTTGTTGTTGGCGTTTTAGCATCTGTTAGTGTGTCACCTACTTTTACTTCTTTCGCCTCTTTAATTCCTGAAATCAAATAACCCACATCTCCAGCCGAAATAACATTTTTTGGAACTTGGTTCAATTTTAATGTGCCAATTTCGTCCGCAAAATATTCATTTCCAGTAGCCATAAATTTAATTTTCTGACCTTTTCTGATTTCTCCATTTTTTACACGAAAAATAACCTCAATTCCACGAAACGGATTGTAATGCGAATCAAAAATCAACGCCTGTAATGGTTCATCAATATTGCCTTTTGGCGGTGGAATTTTCTCAATGATGGCAGCCAAAATATTTTCGACTCCAAAACCAGTTTTCCCTGATGCGTGAATAATATCTTCTAGTTTACAACCTAATAAATCAATAATATCATCACTTACTTCTTCAGGATTGGCACTCGGTAAATCCACTTTATTCAAAACAGGAATAATTTCCAGGTCGTTTTCCAATGCCAAATACAAATTAGAAATCGTTTGTGCCTGAATACTTTGCGCAGCATCCACAATCAAAAGTGCGCCCTCACAAGCCGCAATCGAACGAGAAACTTCATACGAAAAATCGACATGTCCAGGAGTGTCAATCAAATTCAGGATATAATCTTCCCCTTTGTATTTATACTCCATTTGAATCGCGTGACTTTTGATAGTAATCCCACGTTCGCGCTCCAAGTCCATGTTATCAAGCAATTGCGCTTTTTCTTCACGAGCAGTAACCGTTTGTGTAGCACCAAGAAGTCTATCGGCAAGTGTGCTTTTTCCGTGATCAATGTGTGCAATAATGCAAAAATTTCTTATGTGTTTCATGTAAAATGAATATTATTTTTTTTTGAAACATGCAATGCTTCGCATGTCATTCTCTATGTATGTCAGTTTTTTAGCTTCGCTCCGTTCGGCTTTGCCTCGGATGGGCGTGCCGGCAGAAAAAGCCGTCGGGCTATCCGCTTTATCTTTTGTTTCGCTACCGCTTTACAAAAGGATGTCGCTTTTATCCCTCACGCAATTAATCTGCAAATATAGTTTAAATTCAACAGTTTCAAATAACCGAATCTAGTCTTTATTCTTTTATCTTTTTTCTATTCTCATAGAAACCGCTATCTTTGCAAAAAAATTCCGTTGATAAAAATTGGCAACATAGAACTTCCTGATTTTCCGTTACTTCTCGCGCCTATGGAAGATGTGAGTGATCCGCCATTTCGTAGGTTGTGCAAACAGCACGGAGCTGATTTGATGTACTCCGAATTTATTTCCTCTGAAGGATTAATTCGCGACGCCATCAAAAGCCGAATGAAATTAGATATTTTCGACTACGAAAGACCAGTTGGAATTCAAATTTTTGGTGGAGACGAAGAAGCAATGGCACTTTCTTCTAAAATTGTTTCTACAGTAAATCCTGACATAATTGACATTAATTTTGGTTGTCCAGTAAAGAAAGTCGTTTGTAAAGGCGCTGGCGCTGGAGTTTTGAAAGATGTCGATTTAATGATTCGCCTTACTCAAGCCGTTATCGACAGCACCCATTTACCAGTTACAGTAAAAACCCGTTTGGGTTGGGATGAAAATTCTATCAATATTGATGAGGTTGCCGAGCGTTTGCAAGACATTGGAGTAGCTGCTTTGAGTATTCACGCCAGAACGCGTGCACAAATGTATAAAGGTCATTCAGATTGGTCTCATATTGCCCGAGTAAAAAATAATCCTAGAATCACCATGCCTATTTTTGGTAATGGTGATATTGATTCACCCGAAAAAGCATTAGAATATAAAAATAAATACGGCATCGATGGCATAATGATAGGTCGAGCTGCCATTGGTTATCCTTGGATTTTTGACGAAATAAAACATTTTTTCAAAACCGGAGAACATTTGCCGAAACCAACTGTTGTAGATCGTGTAGAAGCAGTACGCAATCATCTCACTTGGGCTATGCAATGGAAAGGAGAAAGACTCGGAATTGTAGAAACGCGTCCGCATTATACTAATTATTTCAAAGGTATTCATTCTTTTAAACCATTCAAACAACAATTGGTTACACTAGATCATCCTGATGAGCTTTTTAGAACCCTGGACGAGATTGATGAAGTGTATGCTGGTTATCAAGTTGTTTAAAATAATTTAATCTAACAATTTTTTACTCACTCTACTACTTGCAATCCATGAAGCAATAAGTCCCAAACTGAAAATAGTTGCTAAAACCACAACTACATTCTGAAGATTAAAAACTACAGGATAAGCAAGCGATGGTGTTATCATTATGAGTTGAAAATATTGTTGAATAACCACAATAATTATTCCTAAAAGCAACCCAATTAACCCGCCAAAAGTGGTTAATAGTACTCCCTGAAGCAAGAAAATTTTCTGTAAATCTTTTACTTCTGTCCCAAGATTATATAGTGTCTTTAGATTTGCTTTTTTGTCTAGAATCATCATGATTATGGCTCCAGCAAGTGTAAATAAGGTTAAAATAATTACGAGTGTAAAAATTAAATATACCGCAGTATTTTCAGTATTGAGCATTTTATACAAACTATCATTAAGTTGCGCTCTGTTTTTTAAAATGACTTTATTATTAAAAATAGCTTCGAGTTGTTTTTTTAACTTAGCCTCATCAACATTTGGTTTTAGTTTGAGTTCAATTCCTGAAACTTGATTGGGTTTGTATTCTAACAATTCTTGTGCTAAACCAATATCAGCAAAAACATATTTAGAGTCTAAATCCTCATTAATAGCATAAATTCCAACCGGAAAAATAGTCGATTTATTAAATGCTTCAGCAGGATTTTCTATCGTGCCTTTTCCAGATTTAGGCACAAAAACTTCCAATTGGCTGTTAAAATCGAATAATCCTAAAGATAATTTTTCAGAAATTCCGTAACCAACTACTACTTGATAGGTTTCTGGTTTGAGCCATTGCCCGTTGAACAGTGTTTTTTTTACATCATTTACTTGACTGTAAACGCTATCAACACCTTTAAGAACAGCAACTTCTTCTTTGCCATTGAACATAAACAACACCCGCTCTTCGATAATTTTGCTTTTAGCGGCGATACCTTCTAGTTTCAGTAATTGTAGTTCTTGTTCTTTAGATATTATGAAAGATTTGCCTTTTACAGCCAAAACTTTCAAATCAGGATCAAAATTATTACTAAAGGACAAACTAAAATCTTTTAATCCGCTAAAAACTGATAAAACAACAAACAACGCCATGGCTCCAATTACAATTCCAGCAGATGCAATTCTGTTAATAATGTTAATTGCATTATTCTTGCTTTTACTAAAAATGTAACGCTTAGCGATGTATAACGAAAAATTCAAGTTAGATTTTTTTTCGTTTTTCTAGAAGTTCACGATTTTCTATAGGATTCTCTCTATTGCTTAAAGCGTTATTGATTTTTTCGATATAGTCTAACGAGTCGTCAATAAAAAAAGTTAAGTTGGGCACTTTACGCAATTGCAACCGAACGCGTTGCGATAAATCGTGTTTTATTAAAATAGCATTCGACTTGATGGCAGCTAATGTTTCTTTTGCTTTTTCTTGTGGAAATATACTTAAATGTACAGTTGCAACCGATAGATCTGTCGTAACACTAACTTTGGATACTGAAATTATCAAATTTGAAATTCCGTTTTTTCTCACTTCACCTTGCAGAATATCCACTAAATCTTTTTGAATAACTCCGCCTATTTTTTTCTGTCTATTTGTTTCCATGTTGCAAAAATACAATTTTTTTACAGCCACAAAGCCACAAAGGTGCAAAGTTTAAATTTAGGATATCATTGTTGTTTAATTTAATCTCTTTAGGTTTAATTCTTCGAAGCTCTGCTTCGATTTTTTGACACAGATTTCACAAATTAACACCCATTTTTCTGTGCAAATTTGTGAAATCTGTGTTTTTATAAAACTTCTGGGCTCTGCCCTGAGGTAGTTTATTATACTTTTCAATTTCAATAGTTTTAAAATTTGTATTTTTACAAATACCTTATAAGCTTTAAATAAAATTAGTCAAAAGATGAAAAAAATAGAACATATAGGAATTGCTGTAAAAGATTTAGAAGTTTCGAATTTGCTTTTCGAAAAACTCTTCGGAGTGTCAGCCTACAAACAAGAAGAAGTGGCTAGTGAGGGTGTAAAAACCTCTTTTTTCAGAAATGGTCCTAATAAAATAGAATTATTAGAAGCTACTAATCCGGATAGCCCCATCGCAAAATTCATCGAAAAAAAAGGAGAAGGAATTCACCATATTGCTTTTGAAGTAGAAGATATTTTTTCGGAAATAGAAAGATTAAAAAAAGAGGGATTTGTTGTGCTTAATGAAATCCCAAAAAAAGGGGCCGATAATAAATTAGTGGTTTTTCTACATCCAAAAACTACAAATGGAGTTTTGATAGAATTGTGTCAAGAGATTGTTTAATTCGTTTTTCTTAGGCTAAGATTTTACAAAACAATAAAAATCAAGGATTTCGAGAACATAAAAATCTAAAAATATAGAAATCTAAAAATCCGGACAAGAAATAGTTGCAGAAAAATAAAAATAGTACTAATATTGCAACCTCAAATAAAGCTCTAGCTTTATTCACTGAACACCAATATAAAATAAAATTTCAGTGAAGTACAATTGGTCCTATAGCTCATTCGGTTAGAGCAACTGACTCATAATCAGTAGGTGCTTGGTTCGATTCCAAGTGGGACCACAAAAGACTCCTTTTTAGGAGTCTTTTTTTTCAATAATGCTGGCTAATTTAATTTTTTTCTTTTAACTGTAACTAAAACTTATGTTATGTCTGCATACAAATAACCAATCGTTTTTTTGATATTAGTTATAATTTGGCGTTTGAATTAGCTTATTTATAAATTATTAAAAAAAAGTTTAACAAAAACTTTTTTTAATTACTTTTACATCTATGAGAATACCCCCAAATAGCATTTTAGGCGTTTTGGTTTTTCTTACTGCTTCAGCTTTTGCTGGGCCTAAAGGACCACCGCCTCCCGGAATTCCACCACCGCCAGGTTTACCTATTGATGGCAGTGTTTTAGCATTGCTTTTTATCGCTATAATTTTTGGGCTGTATAAAATAAATAATTTAAAAATAAATAAGAAAACGCCTTTATAAATTGGAGTCTTTTTTACTTTAAATTTTTATTGAATAAAGACGTCTTACATATTTTCCTATAACATCAAATTCAAGGTTTATTATTGTGCCAATTTTAAAATTTTTAAAATTAGTATGTTCGTAGGTATAAGGAATAATAGCGACACTAAATTCATTTTCCTTAGAATTTACAACCGTTAAACTTACTCCATTAACTGTAATAGAACCTTTTTCTATTGTTATATTATTTAATTTTTCATCGTATTCAAAAGTAAAATACCAACTTCCGTTCATTTCTGCAATTGATTTACAAGTTCCTGTTTGGTCTACATGTCCCTGCACAATATGACCGTCTAATCGATCACCTAGCTTCATCGCTCTTTCTAGATTTACAATATCGCCAGTTTTCCAATCTGATAAATTTGTTTTCATTATTGTTTCGTGTATTGCAGTTACTGTATAATTATCTTCAGTAATAGCAACTACAGTAAGACAAACTCCATTGTGAGCAACACTTTGGTCTATTTTAAATTCATCAACAAGCGAAGATCGTATGGTAATATGGAGATTAGTATTTTCTTTTTTAATTTCTTGGATGATACCAAGTGTTTCTATAATTCCTGTAAACATTGTTGTTTTATTTTACTAAATTTGCTCCTCAAAATTAGCAATAAATAACCTGATGTCATGATAAAAAATGCAGAAAATATAATTGTTGGAATTTCAATTGGAGATTTAAACGGTATTGGAAGCGAAGTGGTACTAAAGACTTTCGAAGACGCCCGAATGTTAGAATTGTGTACGCCCGTTATTTTTGCCAATGTAAAAATTCTTTCTTTTGTAAAGAAAACATTTAATTCGAATTCAATTCTGCACGGAATAGATCGATTAGATCAACTCGCTTTAGGTAAAATAAATGTTTTGAATGTTTGGAGAGAACCAATTGATTTGAATTTTGGAGTGAATAACGATATTGTTGGAAAACACGCCATAAAATCATTTGTTGCTGCAACAAAAGCTTTAAAAGAAGGGTTAATAGATGTTTTAGTAACAGCTCCAATAAATAAATACAACATTCAATCCGAAGATTTTAAGTTTCCTGGGCATACTGATTATTTAAATCAAGAGTTAGATGGAAATGCATTGATGCTAATGGTTCAAGACAATTTGAGAGTGGGTTTGTTAACGGATCATATTCCAGTAAATGAAGTAGCAAAACATTTAACGGAATCATTAATTATTCAAAAAATTGAAACAGTAAAAAAAGCATTGATTCAAGATTTTAGTATTAACAAGCCTAAAATAGCAGTTTTAGGATTAAACCCCCATGCAGGCGACGGCGGAGTAATTGGAAAGGAAGACGAAGAAATAATAAAGCCTACAATAAAAAAAATATTTGAAAAAGGAACATTGGTTTTTGGGCCTTTTGCTGCCGATGGTTTTTTCGGTAACAACCAATACGAGAAGTACGACGCAGTTATCGCGGTTTATCATGATCAAGGATTAATTCCTTTTAAAACGCTATCTTTTGGCAAAGGAGTCAATTACACAGCAGGGTTAAGCAAAATTAGAACTTCTCCAGACCATGGAACAGCTTATGAAATTGCAGGAAAAAATATGGCTGATTTCAATTCATTTAAGGAAGCTGTTTATTTAGCTTTAGATATTTATAGTTCCAGAAATAGATACAATGAAATCAGTGTTAACCCCATGAAAATAAGGGAAAAACAAGAAGAAAAAAATAATAGATAAAAAAATGTATTCAACACTTTTGAATATCTAATAATTTTATATCTTTGCGCTCCCGAATCATTCGGAAAATTGTTGTTGAAATGAAGAAGTTAAATGAATATTTGATTCCTTTTGTAGGATTAAAATTAGGAAAACATCAGTTTGAATATCAGGTAGATAATACGTTCTTTGCAAACTTTGATTATGATGAATTTGAAAGTTCAAATATCAAAGTAAATGTTGTTTTAGAAAAAAAAAGCACCTTAATGGAGTTGGCTTTTAAGCATAAAGGAACCATTCATGTGTCTTGTGATTTGACAAATGAGATGTTTGATTTGCCCATAAAAGGAAAAATCAACTTGATAGTTAATTTTGGAGAAGAATTTAATGACGATAATGAGGAGTTGTTAATATTACCACATGGAGAACATCAAATAGATATATCGCAATATGTTTATGAAATGATTGTACTCTCTGTTCCTCTTAAACGAGTTCATCCTGGTATAAAAGATGGTAGTTTAAAAACACCAGTTCTTGACAAGCTAAAAGAGTTGTCAGGTAATGAAAAAAAAGAAGTAATACAAGAAGAGAATACTTACCCGCGTTGGGACAAATTAAAAAAACTATTAACGGATAAATAATATAGTAAAATGGCACATCCTAAAAGAAAAATCTCGAAAACAAGAAGAGATAAGAGAAGAACTCACTACAAAGCTACAGTAGCACAAATAGCTACTTGTCCAATAACTGGAGAAGCTCATTTATATCACAGAGCATATTGGCATGAAGGAAAAATGTACTACAGAGGTCAAGTAGTTGTTGATAAGTCAACTGTTGCACTTGCTTAATATTTTTCTATAGAATATACAGAAACTCTCACTATTGTGGGGGTTTTTTTGTTGTCTCTATTTTTAGCTAAATAAGCGTTTATAAAACGAATTGATTTAATTTTTTTTTGTAATTTCCACCTCTAATGAATATTTAATTTTTCGTTAGAAAATTTTAAAAATTATGAGTACAATTACTGCCGCTATAACCGCTGTTGGAGGTTATGTACCGGATTTCGTTCTTACCAATTCTGAACTAGAGAAAATGGTAGAAACTAACGATGAATGGATCACTTCTCGTACTGGAATTAAAGAAAGGCGAGTGTTAAAAGGTGACGGACTAGGCACTTCCTATCTCTGTATCAAAGCTGCAAAAGATTTATTACAAAGAGGAAATGTAAATCCTTTAGATATAGATTTAGTACTTGTTGCTACTGCCACACCAGATTTGCCTGTTGCAGCAACTGCAGTTTTTGTCGCTACTCAAATAGGTGCAACAAATGCTTTTGGATTCGATATTCAAGCAGCTTGTTCAGGATTTTTATACGGAATGTCAGCAGCTTCTGCATATGTACAGTCTGGAAAATATAAAAAAGTGTTGTTAATTGGAGCAGATAAAATGTCCTCTATTTTAGATTATACTGATAGAGCAACATGTATTATTTTTGGAGACGGAGCAGGTGCCGCATTGTTTGAGCCTAACTATGAAGGATTAGGACTACAAGATGAAATTTTAAAAAGCGATGGAATAGGTCGTGAATATTTAAAAATTGATGCAGGAGGATCAATACTTCCTTCATCAAAAGAAACGGTTGAGAACAGACAGCATTTTATTTATCAAGACGGGAAAACCGTTTTTAAATACGCAGTTATGGGAATGGCTGATGTAAGCGAACAAATAATGAAACGAAATAATCTCACCAAAGACGACGTAAATTGGTTAATTGCTCACCAAGCCAATAAACGAATTATTGATGCAACATCAGGAAGAATGGAACTCGAAGAAGAAAAAGTTTTGATTAATATACAAAGATACGGAAATACCACTTCAGCCACTTTACCATTATTATTGAGCGATTTCGAAGATAAATTTAAAAAAGGAGACAATCTTATTTTTGCTGCTTTTGGAGGAGGGTTTACTTGGGGTTCTGTTTATTTAAAATGGGCATATAACAAATAATAAATAAAAAACTAAATTATTATGGACATAAAAGAAATTCAAAATCTAATCAAGTTTGTAGCAAATTCAGGAGTTGCTGAAGTAAAATTAGAAACAGGAGATGTAAAAATTACCATTAGAACGACACTAGAAGGTAATTCATCAGATGTTACTTATGTACAACAAATGCCAGCTCAAAATGTTTTACAACAGGCAGTTCCTCAACAAATCGCTCCAGTTGCTCCCGTAGCCGCGGTTCCAGTTGCTGCAGATGACAATTCAAAATATATTACTATAAAATCACCTATCATTGGAACATTTTATAGAAAACCATCGCCAGATAAACCAATGTTTACAGAAGTAGGTAATACAATTGCAAAAGGCGATGTGCTTTGTGTAATTGAAGCTATGAAACTTTTTAACGAAATAGAATCTGAAGTTTCAGGTAAAATTGTTAAAATTCTTGTAGATGATATGTCTCCCGTAGAATTTGACCAACCTTTATTTTTAGTAGATCCGTCTTAATTTAAGATTTAGGAATTTAGATTTAGGATTTCATTGACATCCATAAATCTACATAGTAATCTAATAAATCAAAAAATCTAATAAAAAGATGTTTAAAAAAATATTGATTGCCAATAGAGGAGAAATTGCGCTTCGTATTATTCGTACTTGTAGAGAAATGGGAATTAAAACTGTTGCCGTTTACTCTACTGCCGATGCTGAAAGTTTGCATGTTAAATTTGCTGATGAAGCTGTTTGTATTGGTCCACCACCAAGTAATTTGTCCTACTTAAAGATGTCTAATATTATTGCTGCGGCTGAAATTACTAATGCAGATGCTATTCATCCTGGGTATGGTTTTCTTTCAGAAAACGCTAAATTTTCTAAAATTTGTCAGGAACACGGTATAAAGTTCATTGGAGCATCTCCAGAAATGATTGATAGAATGGGAGATAAAGCATCTGCTAAAGCTACAATGAAAGCCGCGGGTGTACCTTGTGTGCCAGGATCGGAAGGGATTTTAGAGTCGTATGAACAGGCAGAAAGCATTGCAGACGAATTTGGTTATCCAGTAATGTTAAAAGCTACTGCTGGAGGAGGAGGAAAAGGGATGCGCGCTGTTTGGAAGAAAGAAGAATTACTGAAAGCATGGGAAAGTGCTCGTCAAGAATCTGCTGCTGCTTTTGGAAATGACGGAATGTATTTAGAGAAATTAATAGAAGAGCCTAGACATATAGAAATTCAGGTTGTTGGTGATGCCTACGGAAAAGCGTGTCATTTATCTGAAAGAGATTGTTCCGTTCAACGTCGTCATCAAAAATTAACTGAAGAAACCCCTTCTCCTTTCATGACTGATGAATTAAGAGATAGAATGGGACTAGCAGCCGTAAAAGCCGCTGAGTTTATAAAATACGAAGGTGCAGGAACTGTAGAGTTTTTAGTCGACAAACACAGAAATTTCTACTTCATGGAAATGAATACACGTATTCAAGTAGAACACCCTATCACTGAGCAAGTAATTGACTATGATTTAATTAGAGAGCAAATACTTGTTGCTGCGGGTGTGCCAATTTCTGGAAAAAATTATTTACCGCAATTACACGCTATAGAATGCAGAATTAATGCCGAAGATCCTTATAATGATTTTCGTCCTTCACCAGGAAAAATTACCACTTTGCACACTCCAGGGGGTCATGGCGTTCGATTAGACACTCACGTTTATTCAGGATATTCTATTCCGCCAAACTATGATTCGATGATTGCAAAGCTCATTACTACAGCACAAACGCGTCAAGAAGCTATTAATAAAATGAAAAGAGCCCTAGATGAATTTGTTATAGAAGGAATTAAAACTACCATTCCGTTTCACAGACAATTAATGGATGATCCAAAATATGTTGAAGGCGATTATACTACAGCATTTATGGACACTTTTAAAATGAATGATCCGGAGTAAATAGCATAAATTTAAGCCATAAAAAAACCGTCCCGATAGCTATCGGGACGGTTTTTGTTTTATTCTGTAATAACATTTCCTTTTTTGTCGTAGAAATGATATTCTAAATACGTGTAAGCGTCACGTGGTATGATTTTCACCCATTTTTTATGTTCAAAAAACCATTTTGAACGTAATGATGGAAAACCTTTACTGAGGTATGCAGCCACAAAGGGGTGAACATTAAGAATCACTTTATTGTGGGTTTTTAAAATTCGTTCTAAATCGGAAGTAATTTTATCAATAATTAAAATTGGCGCTTCAATTTCGCCTTCAATATTGTTTGGATCTTCTTCTCTAGTTTTTATGTTTACTTCTGGTCTTACTCTTTGTCTTGTAATCTGAACTAATCCAAATTTACTCGGAGGTAAGATTTTGTGCTTGGCTTTATCATCATTCATTTCTTCTCTAAGGAAGTCGAATAATACTTTTCTGTTTTCTGGATTCGACATGTCGATAAAATCAATGACTATAATTCCGCCCATATCTCGCAAACGCAATTGTCTGGCGATTTCTGCAGCGGCAATCATATTTACTTCCATGGCGGTGTCTTCCTGATTGGTGGCTTTATTAGAACGGTTGCCGCTGTTTACGTCTATAACGTGCAACGCTTCAGTATGTTCTATAATAAGGTAAGCCCCTTTGCTCATGGAAACCGTTTTCCCAAAAGAAGTCTTGATTTGTCTCTCTATGTTGAACTTCTCAAAAATAGGAGTGTCATTAGATTGATAAAACTTAACAATTGATTGTTTTGAAGGCGCTATTTCTTGAACATAGTCCTTGGTTTCGTTGTACAACTCTTCGTCATCTATAAAAACACCACTGAAGGTATCGTTAAAAACGTCTCTTAGTATCGAAGAAGCTCTGTTGAGCTCTCCTAAAACTTTTGACGGATGATGAGCAGTTGGTAATTTTTTACACATTGCAGTCCATCTGTCTAACAGGTTCTGCAAATCTTTTTCTAATTCTACTGTGCTTTTGCCTTCGGCTACTGTGCGAACAATAACACCAAATCCTTTTGGTTTGATTGATTGTACTAATTTTTTAAGTCGGTCTTTTTCTCCTTTTTCTTCTATTTTTTGAGAAATAGAAACTCGGTCAGAGAAGGGGACAAGAACAATAAATCTTCCGGCAAGGGATAGCTCAGAGCTAATTCTTGGTCCTTTGGTTGAAATAGGTTCTTTTACAACTTGTACTAAAATAGATTGATTGGCATTTAAGACATTTGCTACTGTACCATCTTTATCAATCTCTTTTTCAAACTGAAAGTTTTTTAGGGAGAAATCTTTTAATTTACCTGCGCTTACAAGTTTTATGAATTTCAGTTGAGAAGCAAGATTAGGACCTAAATCGTGATAATGTAAAAAAGCATCTTTTTCGAAGCCTACATTTACAAAAGCAGCATTTAATCCAGCAACAGGTTTCCTGATTTTAGCAATAAAAATATCGCCAACTTGGAATTTGCTTGTTTCTTGTTCTTTGTGTAATTCAATTAGTTTTCCATCTTTTAATAAGGCAAAATCTACGGCTTCAGAACTTGATCTGATGATTAATTCTTTATTCATGCTGTACATTTTTATCCGAACTGTTTGTTTTAGGTTTCAAGTTTTAAGTTTCAAGTTTTTATAATTGTACAAAACTTCTAACTTCTAACTTCCAACTTCTAACTTCAGCAAGGATGGATTAAACAATAATTTTACAGGTATTGTACCCGAGGAAAATTAGTGTGCAGTTTGCAGTATTCAGCGAGCAGCTGACTGAGCACTAAATACTGAACACTGATGACTAACTTTCAATTTCAATGAACGGTTAAAAAGAAAAAAGTAGTTTTTAGACTACTTTTTCTTTTTGTGACGGTTAGCTCTCGCTCTTTTTTTACGTTTGTGCGTAGCTACCTTATGTCTTTTTCTTTTTTTACCACTTGGCATAGTTGGTGATTTTGTGATTAATAAATATTTTTATTTTGCTTCGTTATTTGTTTTTACTCCTTCTACAAACACTTTTGCAGGTTTAAATGCTGGGATGTTGTGTGCCGGAATTTTGATAGTTGTATTTTTAGAAATATTTCTACCTGTTTTTTCTGCTCTTGTTTTGATGATAAAACTACCAAAACCTCTTAAGTAAACATTATCTCCTGTTTCAAGAGAGTTTTTTACTTCTTCCATGAATGTTTCAACGGTTGCTTGAACATCTCCTTTTTCAAGGCCTAATTTTTCTGAAATTTTTGCTACGATATCTGCTTTCGTCATTTTCTTTCGTATTTTATATTGAGTGATATTTTTTTGAGGTTGCAAATATATGAATTTAAAAAACAATTAATCAACCTAATTCATTAAAATTTAATTACATAAAGATATACTTTTGTTAACCAATAAATAACTAATGAATTTTACTAACTCCTTAACCAAATGGTATTTACAAAACAAGCGCGATTTGCCTTGGCGAAATAACCAAAATCCATACTTCATTTGGCTGTCAGAAATCATGTTGCAACAGACTCGTGTGGCGCAAGGAATGCCTTATTTTTATGCTTTTACAACTGCTTTCCCTACTGTTTTTGATTTGGCAAATGCTTCTGAAGAGCAGGTTTTAAAATTATGGCAGGGTTTAGGTTATTATTCTCGTGCTCGAAATTTGCACAAAACGGCTCAAAAAGTAGCTTTTGAAATGAATGGTGTATTTCCAAAATCGTATATCGAATTATTAAAGTTAAAGGGAATTGGTGAATATACCGCTGCAGCTATTGCTTCTTTTTCCTATAACGAAGCTGTTTCGGTTGTTGACGGAAATGTGTTTCGGGTTTTGTCACGTTATTTTGATATTGAAACCGATATTGCAATCGCATCTACAAAAAAAGAGTTTTCTGATTTGGCTTTTGAATTAATGGACAAAAATAATCCAGCACTATTCAATCAAGCAATAATGGAATTTGGTGCTTTGCAATGTGTTCCTAAAAGCCCGAACTGCTTAAGTTGTGTTTTAAATTCAGGTTGTTTGGCTTTGCAAAAAAAGAAAGTCAATTTATTACCAGTAAAATCAAAGAAATTAAAAGTTAGAAATCGGTTTTTTAATTATTTTGTTTTCTTAGATGAGAAGGAGAATACAATTATTCAAAAACGTTCTGAAAAAGGCATTTGGCATAATTTGTATGAATTTCCGTTAATTGAAACTGAAAGAGTAGAGGATTTCGAATTTATTTTAAAACAAATTCAAGAGCAATCATTTGTAGAAAATGGTATTGTTTTAATGTCAGAATTAAATACAATACCTCAAGTTCATAAATTGTCGCACCAACATTTGCATATTAAGTTTTGGAAGGTCAATGTTAAAGGGATTATTGAAAACGGAATAGATTATGAAGCACTTTTGCAGTTTCCTTTTCCTATCGTGATTTATAATTTTGTAGAAAAAAACAAAAATAGTTTTAAAAATTAGTACATTTGAATTATATAAGAATTAACACAATATGAGCGGAACGTTAAATAAAGTAATGTTGATAGGCTATTTAGGCGATGAAATTAAAATGCATTATTTTGATGGAGGAAATTGTATTGGGCGGTTTCCGTTAGCAACAAATGAAACTTATATTAATAAAACTACAGGAGAGAAAATTACTTCTACCGAGTGGCATAATCTTGTGGTTCGTAATAAAGCCGCCGAGATTTGTGAGAAATATTTATCAAAAGGAGATAAAATTTTTGTTGAAGGCCGAATAAAATCTCGTCAATGGCAAGCCGAAGACGGAACTACAAAATATACAACTGAGATTCAGGTTACTGAGTTTACGTTTCTAACCACAAAAAAAGATACAGAACACCAAAAGTCAATTTCGACTTCTGAATCAAAAAGCCATAACTTTGAAGCACCAACGAATCCTTTACCTGAAAATGATTTGCCGTTTTAATTGTTTAATTAATCCTTTTTAATTTGGACCCAGAGCCCAGTATTTCATTTTTGTCAACCATAGATACCAACTTACTCTTTGGTTTTATTGCAATTTTTATATTGCTTTTTTGTTCAGCTTTAGTTTCTGCTGCTGAAGTTGCTTATTTTTCCTTGACTCCAAAAGACATAGACGAATGCTCTAGAAAACATCCGTCAGAAGCTATTATAATTGCAACACTTTTAGAGAAACCCAAAAAATTATTAGCTACATTACTGGTTGCAAATAATTTTATTAATATTGGTGTTGTCATATTATTTTCATTTATTGGTCAAAATTTATTTACTTCAATCGCTTCTGCAATACTAAAATTTGTAGTTGAGGTAATTGTTGTTACTTTTTTAATCTTATTGTTTGGTGAAGTTTTACCTAAAGTTTATGCAAGCAGAAACAATATAAAGTTCGCTATATTCTTTGTTTACTCATTATCAATATTAGACAAGTTGCTATCGCCAATAAGTATCCCTATGCGTTCATTGACGATTTATCTTCATGAAAAGCTGGCTGGCAAACAAAAATCAAGCTTCTCGGTAGATCAATTATCTCAAGCGTTAGAATTGACGTCATCGGCAGAAACTTCTAATGAAGAACAAAAGATATTAGTAGGAATTGTTTCGTTTGGAAATACTGATACCAAACAAGTAATGAGCCCGAGAATTGATATTTTTGCCTTAGAAATCGACGAAGCATTTGAAGAAATTATACCTAAAATCACAGAAAAAGGGTTCTCAAGAATTCCAGTTTATAAAGATAATATAGACCATATTGAAGGTGTTTTGTTTGTAAAAGATTTAATTCCACATATTAACAAAAAAATATTCGATTGGAAAACATTGTTAAGAGAACCGTTTTTTGTTCCTGAAAATAAGAAACTGGACAATTTACTAAAAGATTTTCAGAACATGAAAAGTCATTTGGCTATTGTAGTTGATGAATATGGCGGAACTTCAGGATTGGTTTCTTTAGAAGATATTATTGAAGAAATTGTTGGCGATATTAGTGATGAATTTGATGTTGAAAACTTAAATTATTCTCAAATAGACAATAAAAATTTTATTTTTGAAGGAAAAATAAATCTAAAAGATTTCTATAGAATTATTGATGTTGATGAAGAACTTTTTGAAATTAGAAAAGGAGAAGCAGAAACTTTAGCTGGATTTATTTTAGAAATTTTAGGGAACTTCCCTAGAAAAGGGCAGAAAATAAATTTTGAAAAAATCCGTTTTACTATTGAGACTGTCGATAAAAAACGCATCAAACAAATTAAGGTAACCATTGAATAAACCTCCCCTAACCCCTCCGAAGGAGGGGAAATAATAGCCTATTATATTTTTAAAATTTCGAGAAATTAATAAATTTAGAATAAAAATGCATAAAAAAATAATTACTTTTTCTATATTGTCAATAATCTTTTTTTTGGTTTTTAGTTGTAAAAACGATGTGTTGCCAAAACCTTCAAGTCAGTTGCGATTGGATTATCCTGAAGCGGAATATGCACATTTTGAAAACGAATGTCCTTTTACTTTTGATATGAATTCAGAAGCTATAATTAAAGGAAAACCCGATTGTAATTTTACGATAGATTATCCAAAAATGAAAGCAACCATTTATTTGAGCTATAAACCCATAAATAACAATATTAATCTTCTTTTAAAAGACGCTCAAAAACTGACCTATGAGCATGTAATTAAAGCTGACGGAATTTTAGAACAACCGTTCTTAAACAACACAAACAAAGTTTACGGTATGTTTTATCAAGTTAACGGTAATGCAGCTACAAATGCTCAATTTTATGTTACCGATAGTGTTAAACATTTTTTAGATTGCTCTGTATATTTTTACGCCAAGCCTAATTTTGATTCTATTATGCCAGCTGCAAGTTATGTTAAAAATGACATGCAACGAATAATGGAAAGTTTGCGCTGGAAATAAAAAAGAGAACCATTTGGTTCTCTTTAAAATAAATTTATAAAAAAATTACATTGTTGATGCTTTTTTATCGTCTTTTTCACAATGCTTTTTCTTTGCACAACACCCTTTAGCTTTTTTAGTCTTTTTACTATCTGAATCGCAGGATTTTTTTTGATCTTCTTTTTTTTCTTTTTCTGGTTCTTGTACCAAAAGCATCGCTTTGTTTCCTGACGCTTTTACATTCGAAACTTTATAGGTTTTTCCGTCAGCGGTAGCTTCAACAATTTTAACTAAAGACTCTGGAGTTAATTTTGAAGCATCAAATGAAACTTTAGCTAGTTTATTGTCAAAATCTACTGATGCTTTTTGAACACCTTCAGTTTCTGACAATTCTTTTTCAATTGTTTTTGCACAACCAATGGCACAAGTCATCCCTTCGATGTTGAAACTTGCCGTTTCTAATTTTGCAACAGGTGTAGCGTTTTCTGTAGCTTCTTCTTTAGGTCCGCTATTGGTTTCTTTGCAACTTGTAAAAAGAAAAAATGAAATAGATATTACAACTATTGATTTTAGATAATTCATAATAATTTAGGTTTTAAGATTAAAGATTCAAGTACATTATTAATCAAAAACAAAAATAACTAAAAAAAGAAGTGGTAATTCATAAAATTGTTACAAATTTGATGTAAAAATTTCACAATGAGCTCAAAACAAACAAAATGGTTTTTCTTATTTATTCTTGCGCTCATTTGGGGAAGCTCATTTATATTGATAAAGAGAGGTTTAGTAGGACTGAATCCTTTTCAGTTAGGTTCGTTGCGAATTGTATTTGCCGCAATCTTTTTATTGCTAATTGGCTTTAGGACTTTGCCAAAAATACCTTTAGGGCAATGGAAATTTATAATAATTACTTCTTTGTTTGGTACTTTTATTCCCGCCTACCTTTTTTCTATTGCTCAAACAGAAATTGATAGTTCTGTTAGTGCCATTCTTAACTCTTTAACGCCATTAAACGCTTTAATTTTAGGAATTACAGTGTTTGGACTTAATTTTAAAAGAAGTCAGATTATTGGAGTAGGAATTGGTTTGCTTGGCAGTATTCTTTTAGTATTTAATGGCGCAGTAAATCATCCCGAACAAAATTACTACTATGCGATATTGATTCTGATTGCTTCTATTTGTTATGCTATAAATGTAAATTTGGTTAATAAATATTTGTCAGATTTGAGTCCGTTAGCTATTTCAACAGGGAACTTTACCGTTTTAATATTTCCAGCATTAGGAATACTTAGTTTTTCTAATTTTTATGAAATTGTACAACTCGAAAAAGTGCAACATTCTTTATTATTTGTAATGATATTAGGGGTTTTAGGAACTGGAATTGCCAATATTCTTTTCTTTAAACTAATAAAATTGTCTTCGCCAGTGTTTGCTTCTTCTGTTACTTATTTAATTCCAGTTGTTGCTTTTTTTTGGGGATTATTAGATAATGAAATGCTAACACCAATTCAGTTTTTGGGTGCTTTTGTGATTTTAGTTGGAATTTATCTATCAAGTAAAAAATGAAAAGGCTCCCAAAATGAGAACCTTTATAAGTAAAATGAATTTTAATTATTTAAAATCGGAATCTGAGACTCCTTCGTTAATTTTTACATCGGTTGTAGTCAATTCAATTTCCATTCCAATATTTAAAACTATTTTATAAGGGAATTTTATTCCTTTTACCTCTTTATAGTCACTATAGCTCGTGGTTTGTGTTATTTTTTGCCCTTCTTGTTCTAAGGTTTTAGACTCTGCAACTTTTAAACCTGATTTTACATCATAATAATAAAGGGATTCTTTGTCTTTAATTACATAGGCTTCAGCGCCATTTATTTCTTCAATACCTCCTAGGATAATTCCTTCTTTTTTAGATAATGATAATTCATCAAAAGTATTGGCGCTAGCTTTCATCTCTGTTAATTCTTCGCCAGTTAAATCTTTTCTTTGTCCTTGTTGCACCAAATAAGCTCCTTTTTCATTTACCACTTGCTTCATCATAGACATTCCCATAGCTTTTATTTCTCTGAGCATTTTATTACTTGAAGTCGTTTTTGAGGTGAGCTCTAATTGAGCGCCTTGAATGGTTCCTGATGAAATGGTTAGTATAGATTTTACATCACTTAGTGCTTTTAATCCGCCTATGGTTTTGATGTAATTATCTAGAACTGATTTAGCGGTAACACCTGCAGGAATAGTCTTGTTTAAGACTTTCTTTTCTACAGGGGCTCCGTATTTATCAAAATAAAAGATTGGAATTTTAAGTTTTTCTAATCCAGGTAATACTTCTGATCCTTTACCAACTATTACAATTCGAGCATTATCGGCAAGGAAATATTTATTAGCCGCTATTATAATATCTTCAGGAGTTACTGCATTAATATTTTTGATGTAGTTTTCATAAAAATCTTCAGGAAGCCCTTGAGTCTTTGTTCTTAAAGCATAGCCCGCTATAGTTTGAGGCTTTTCTATTTGCATCACAAAATTACCAATATAACTTGCTTTTACATTTTTTAAATCTTCATCGGAAACCTTTTCAGTTCTAATTCTTTTTATTTCTTTCAAAAATTCGACTACTGCACTATCAGTTACAGCATTTCTTACTTGAGAATAAGCACCAAAAGTAGATACATATTTACTGCCATCAATTCCAGAGCCTGCACCGTAAGTCCAAGCGTGTTTTTCTCGTAAATTCATGTTTAAATAACTGTTAAAGTTACCTCCTAAAACTTCATTAGCGAGTATCGTGGCAAAATAATCTTTGTCAGTCATTTTTAAATTGCTAACATTCATAACTGCAATATTAGATTGAACCGCGTTAGGCATATCAATAAAATTGATTTGAGTATACTGTACATCTTTAGGATCAGAAATGGTAAGATTTGGAGCAGTCGCTTTTAACCAAGGGTTAAACAAGGTTTCTACTTGTTTTTTGACTTTATCAAAATTTACATCACCCACTATTACCAAATAGGCTTTTTCTGGAACAAAGTAGGTGTTGTAATTAGCAATTACTTCATTTAATGTTACTTTGTTTATAGATTCTTCTGTTAAGAATTCGCCTGACGGATGCGACTTACCAAAAGTTAAAACATTTTGTACTCTTGAAGCTACAGCCTCAACACTTTTTTCGTCAGTTTTTAAACCTTCAATTAATCTAGCTTTATTTTTATCTAATTCTTCTTGTGTAAAAACAGAATTTAAAGCAGCATCTGCCATTAATTCTAATATTCTATTGTAATATTTTGAAAGTCCAGAGGCATAACCACCATTGTTTTCTAGATTAATTGACGCTCCTAAAAAATCTACTTCCTCATTAAATGCTTCTTTGGTCATGGTTTTGGTGCCACTACCAATTAAAGCGCTAGTTAAATCAGACACACCTTTTTTATCACCTTCGGCATAGGGGGTGTTGTCAATTCTTAAACTAAAAGATACTCTTGGCAATTTGTGATTTTCTACCACTAAAACTTTCAAACCATTTTTTAATTCGAATGTTCTTGGTTTCCCAATTTTAATAGTTGGATCTTGACCTGGTTTTGGCTGAGGGATTATTTGTGCTTGCATAAATATAGTTAAGAACAAGCCTGACAAAATATATATTGATTTTTTCATAATTAGTATATGTTAGTTTTGAGCTTTGTCTTTAGATGGGATGTAATTTAATAATAATCTTTGGTTTGGATTTAAATATTTTTTGGCAATAGTCCTAATTTCTTCACGAGTTATAGAACGGTATATTTCTATTTCTGTATTAATTAAGTTAATATCTCCATACAATAAATAATAAGTAGATAAATTTTCTGCAACGCCTTCAATTGAAGAATTACTATTTACATATTGATTTTCGTATTTATTTTGTAATTTTTGTAAATCTTTTTCAGAAATCAATTCCGTTTGTAATTTTACAATTTCTTCATCAATTTCTTTTAAAACATCTTCTGTTGTAAAGGGCGATTGTGGCAGGCCATATACAATGTAAGTTCCGTAGTCCTCTTGATTGTATGTAAAAGCACCAATTTGCAAAGCCATTTTTTTATCATCAACTATTTTCTTGTACAATCTAGAACTTTTACCATCGCTAAGAATTGTTGAAATCATATCTAAAACTCTTGCATCTCTTGTTTTCATTGATGGAGTTCTATAAGTAGTTACAATAGCTGGGATTTGAATGTTAGGATCTTCATAAACAGCATTGATGGTTTGCGTTATTGGTTCTTCAACAAAAGTTTGTCTTTTTATTGGTGTCCCTTTGGGGATTTTTCCAAAATATTTTTCTATCCATTCTTTAGTTTGCGTCGTATTTATATCCCCTGCAACTACAAGTACTGCATTATTTGGAATATAGAATTTTTTATTAAAGGCTTGAAATTCTTCTAATTTAGCTGCGTCCAAATGCTCCATCGCGCCAATAGTTGTCCAACGATACGGATGATTTTTAAACATTTGTTTCTTAACCTCAGGAATCAATTGCCCATAAGGACTATTGTCATAACGTAATCTTTTTTCTTCTTTTACCACCTCATTTTGAGTGTCTACACCAATTTGATTGATAATTGGATGCAACATACGCTCGGCTTCCATCCATAAACCTAATTCTAAATTATTAGAAGGAAAAACCTCATAGTAATACGTTCTGTCTTCAGAAGTATTAGCATTATTCGTACCGCCATTTCCAGAAACAATTTTCATCCACTCTCCACGCTTAATGTTTTCTGTTCCTTCGAACAATAAATGCTCGAAAAAGTGAGCAAAGCCTGTTCGGTCTGGTTGTTCGTCTTTAGCACCAACATGGTACATTACTGAAGTTATGATTGTTGGAGCTGATGGGTCGTTATGCAAAATAACATGTAAGCCATTGTTTAAAGTGTACTCTTCAAAAGTAACTTTTTGAGCAGTTGCGATACCTCCAAGCATAAGTGATGCGCTTAAAGTCATTAATATGTTTTTCATTGGTTAATACTTTTTTGTTCTAAGTAGATATGTAGTCTTGTCGAGGATTTTGTTACGTCAAAAATACTTTTTTTTCTTTCAGTCTTATAAATTATAATTAAAATTAACAAAAAAATGAATTATTTGTAAATTTTACTTACTGTAAAACTTCCTTAATAATAAAAATAAAATTCCTTAAAACATTTTTAGTAACTTGTTGTATGAATGGTTTTAAGTTGTATATTTGCAACCTTAAAAATTAATAAAACAATTTGTTATGTATGCAATCGTAGAGATAGCAGGGCAACAATTTAAAGTTAGCAAAGACCTAAAGGTTTACGTTCACCGTTTAGCAAATGAAGAAGGAACTAAAGTTTCTTTCGACAAAGTTTATTTGTTAGATGATAAAGGTACAATCACAATAGGCGCCCCAGCTATAGAAGGTGCTTCAGTAGAGGCTAAAGTGTTACAACACTTAAAAGGAGATAAAGTTATCGTTTTCAAAAAGAAAAGAAGAAAAGGATACAAAAAGAGAAATGGCCACCGCCAATATCTTACTCAAATTGTAATTGAAGGCATTTCAATAACAGGAGCAAAGAAAGCTGCTGTTAAGAAAGAAACTGTTGAAGTAGCAACTGAAGAAGTTGAAGCTCCAAAAGTAAAAAAAGCTCCAAAGGCTAAAAAAGAAGATACAGTAGAATAATAACAATATAAAACTAATACGTCATGGCTCATAAGAAAGGTGTCGGTAGTTCTAAAAATGGTAGAGAATCAGAATCAAAACGTTTAGGTGTTAAGATTTTTGGTGGTCAGGCTGCTATTGCTGGGAACATCATCGTAAGACAAAGAGGTTCAAAACATAATCCAGGTGAAAACGTTTACATAAGTAAAGATCATACTTTACATGCAAGAGTTGATGGTGTTGTTTTATTTCAAAAGAAAAGAGATAATAAATCATACGTTTCTATACTTCCATTTGAAGCATAATTGATTTACTAAACTTATTAAAAACCCGTTTCGATAGAAACGGGTTTTTTTATGAGAGTTGTTTTTGTATTAAAATACTTCTTTTATTTTACCTATTGAACCATTATCAGTTGGAATTAATTCGTAAATTAATTCAGGAATCAAAGTGCTTTCTATTCGATGCGATACGCATATAAATGTAATAGTGGTTTCTTTTCTTAAAATTGTGATAAGCTGACTCACTAAAGCCACATTCTCATCGTCTAATCCTTCTAAAGGCTCGTCAAAAATCACTAAAAGCGGTTGTTTTATTATGGCTCGAATAATTAAGACAACTCTTTGCTGTCCAATAGAAATCTGGTTGAAAAAGGTTTTTTTTAAAGCACTCATATTTATTAAACAAAGCCATTTCTCTACAGTTTGTTTTTGTAAAGACGTAGGCTCAGTATACAGACCAATTGAATCAAAATAACCAGAGAGTATCATATTCTCAACAGTTTCTCTTTTTTGAAACAAATCGGTTATTACAGAAGCATAAATACCAATTTTATGTTTGATTTCCCAGATGGTTTCGCCACTTCCTTTTTTCTTTCCAAATAAATATAAATTCTGACCATATCCTTTAGGGTTGTCTCCTGAAATCATAGCCAACAAAGTGCTTTTTCCAGAACCGTTAGGGCCAACTAGTTGCCAAAACTCTCCTTTTTTAATACTCCAAGAAATGGAATTTATTATTTTTTTATTGGCATAATTAACAGATACGGCATCAAATTGAACTAAGACTTCATCTACAGCATCAGATGCATTTGTTGTAGAAGGAATGGTTAATTTTTCAAAGTGTATTTGTTCTGTTTTGTTTGAATTTATTGATGAAAACCGAAAAGAATTGTCTTTTATTTGTGCTTTGTTTTGAATAAAAGGCAGTAAATCGGCATGTCGATTTACAAGCTGAATAAGTCGAACTGTTTTTGATAAATTTTCTAAACTGCCTTTCAAACTTTTCCTTGACTCATGGTCTAAATGATCCAGCGGATTGTCAATAATCAGATAATCTGGTTTTTGTTTCAAACAATATATTAAATATGCTTTTTTGCGCTCGCCTGAGGATAAAGAACTTAATTTTCTATTGGTTTCAGTTACAACTTCAACAGTGTCAAATCGGTACTCTCTTTCAATACATTCTGCTATTGCAATATCTGAAAACAGCATTCCTTTTAAAGAATTGAGATAACTTAGTTTTTCTGTTGCTTTTCCTGAAAGTAGTATTTCGATAAAAGCTTTTTTATTAACGCTATTTGATAAGAGAATATCCCAATGTTCTAAATGGTGCATTTTGTAAAAATTATTATTATTCTTTTTAAATTAAAAAAAACCCTCACATTGCTGCAAGGGTTAGATTTCTTTTGTCATCGAAATGATAAATCGGATTAATATCTGTAATACTCCGGTTTAAATGGTCCTTCAACAGGAACTCCAATATAATCTGCTTGATCTTTTCTTAGTGTTTCTAATTCAACTCCTAATTTAGCCAAGTGCAAAGCCGCCACTTTTTCATCTAAGTGTTTTGGTAACATATACACTTCATTGTTGTATGCCGCGCTGTTTTTCCATAATTCAATTTGAGCTAAAGTTTGGTTGGTAAAGGAGTTACTCATTACAAAACTTGGGTGACCTGTAGCACAACCAAGGTTTACCAAACGACCTTCAGCAAGAACTAAAATATCAACACCATCAATAGTATATTTATCCACTTGTGGTTTAATTTCAACTTTCGTGTTACCGTAGTTTTTGTTCAACCAAGCCATATCAATTTCATTGTCAAAATGCCCAATGTTACAAACAATCGTTTTATCTTTCATAGCTCGGAAATCACGTTCCAACACGATGTCTTTATTTCCAGTTGTAGTAATAATTATATCAGCATTTGCCGTAACAGTCGACAATTTTTTAACTTCAAATCCGTCCATTGCCGCTTGTAAAGCACAAATAGGGTCAATTTCAGTAACAGTAACAATAGAACCAGCACCTTTAAATGAAGCTGCGGTTCCTTTACCTACATCACCATATCCGCAAACAACAACACGTTTTCCAGCTAACATAATATCAGTAGCACGACGAACTGCATCAACTGCACTTTCTTTACATCCGTATTTGTTGTCAAATTTTGATTTAGTAACCGAGTCATTCACATTAATAGCAGGCATTGGTAATGTTCCCGCTTTTACTCTTTCGTATAATCTATGAACACCAGTTGTAGTTTCTTCAGACAATCCTTTAATTCCAGGAATTAATTCAGGGTAACGATCAATAACCATATTAGTTAAATCTCCACCATCATCCAAAATCATATTCAATGGTTTTCTGTCTTCACCAAAAAATAATGTTTGCTCAATACACCAATCAAAAGATTCTTCGTCAAGACCTTTCCAAGCATAAACCTGAATTCCAGCAGCCGCAATAGCCGCCGCCGCTTGATCTTGCGTAGAGAAAATGTTGCAAGAACTCCAAGTCACTTCAGCACCAAGAGCAATTAAAGTTTCAATCAAAACTGCAGTTTGTATGGTCATGTGCAAACATCCCGCAATACGAGCACCAGCAAGCGGTTGTTCGGTTGCATATTCTGCGCGAAGCGCCATTAAACCTGGCATTTCAGCTTCTGCTAATTCAATTTCTTTTCTTCCCCAAGCCGCTAGAGAAATGTCTTTTACTTTGAAAGCCACATAAGGCATAGTCGATGTACTCATTTATAGTATATTTGTAATTATAAAATTTTTGCAAATTTAGGCAATAACTTATAATTTAAAAAGGATTTTGTACTATTTATGAATTGTTTAATTTCGTAAAGAATTAAAAATCAATAAAATAATTTTTTTCAGGAGCTAATCCCGCTATTCGTTACAAACGAAGTTCACTGAACTCCGATTAAAATGAAAGTATTGTGAAGTAATATTTTATATTCGTTGAGACGAATATAAAAGGATTTTCACTATTATCGGGGCTAAAAACAACGTTACAAAATGCCATTATTTAAAACTATAAATCATGACGTTTCAACAACAATTCTAATTTGGAAAATAACCGAAACTTTCAGTGAATTGTTTAATGAAGTCCAACTCAACGATAAGAGCAAACTTCGTTTAAACGGAATGAAATCGCAATTGCATCAATGCGCTTTTCTGAGTGTTAGAAAATTGTTGCAAGAAGTCGATTACACTGATTTTGATTTGTATTATGACGAATTTGGCAAACCACATTTAAAAGACGGCAATCATATTTCAATAACTCATTC
Organism: Flavobacterium myungsuense; assembly: GCF_042677265.1. Classification (NCBI taxonomy): domain Bacteria; kingdom Pseudomonadati; phylum Bacteroidota; class Flavobacteriia; order Flavobacteriales; family Flavobacteriaceae; genus Flavobacterium; species Flavobacterium myungsuense. Next base: position 322,484 of record NZ_JBHTIZ010000005.1, read on the forward strand.
GCACGAATTTGCAGCACTTATTATCAGTAATCAAAAAGTAGGAATCGATATAGAAATGCAACGTGAAAAAATTATTAGAATTGCCGATAAATTTATTGATTATGAGTTTCATTATCTAAATAAAGAAGAGCCTCAAGATTATATTAGTAAACTAACCGTGATTTGGGGTGTAAAAGAATCGATATTTAAAATCAGAAATGAACCTGGAATAAGTTTTAAAAATAACATCAAAGTAAATTCTTTTCAAATGCAAGGGAAAGAAGCATTAGCTTGGCTTCACATGGAAAATTTAAAAATACCATTTTCTATATATTTTAAAGAAATAGACTCAAGTTCTGAAAGTTTTCAGAACGAACAGGCGAAACAAAATTTTATCTTAGTTTATGCTTTCGAAAAATAGTATTCAGTATATCAAAAAATGACAAATATTTATTCAGACATTTTAAAATCGAAAATCGAAAATCGAAAATTATTAGCCATTTTACTCGACCCAGACAAAGTCGATTTAGATAATGCTTCCGTTTTAATTGATAAAATAAATTTGTCGCCAGCTACTCATATTTTTGTTGGAGGTAGCTTAGTCTTATCAAACAAAATAGATGATTTAATTTTAAAATTAAAACAAGATTGTGAGTTGCCTATCATTCTTTTTCCGGGCAATCCATCACAGATTTCAAGTTTTGCAGATGGAATTTTATTTCTCTCGCTAATTTCTGGTCGAAATCCAGATTATTTAATAGAACATCATGTAAACGCTATTCCAATTTTAAAACAGACTAATCTAGAGGTTATTGCCACTGGTTATATTCTTATTGAAAGCGGAAACGAAACTGCAGTTTCTAGAGTGAGTCAAACTAAACCATTAGCGAGAAATAATGCTGAATATATTCTTCAAACAGCACAAGCTGGCGAAATGTTGGGTAATAAATTAATATATTTAGAGGCGGGAAGCGGAGCTGATTATACGGTTCCTCAAAAAGTGGTGACACTAGTTTCTAAAAATATTGGAGTGCCTGTTATCGTTGGTGGCGGAATTACAGATTTGAGAATAATTCAAAAAATGTATGATGCTGGAGCAGACTTGGTAGTTATTGGTACTGCTTTCGAAAACGACTTGAACTTTTTTAACACATAAATATGATAGAGTTTTTTTTGAATGCCTATAAAAATGCAACAGTATTTCAAATAGTTATTGAGTTTTTAGCATTTGTATTTGGTATTTTGAGTGTCTGGTTTGCAAAAAAAGAAAACATTTGGGTCTATCCAACAGGATTGTTAGCAACAGTTCTAACCTACTATTTGCTATACATTGCTGGATATTTGGGAGATATGATGGTAAACGCTTATTTCTCTGTAATGAGTGTTTATGGCTGGTACAATTGGTCCAAAAAAGACAATAACGGCACCAATCTTGCAATCACAAGAATTAATAGTAAAGAAAAAATAATAGGAATTGTATTGTTTTTTATTACAATTTTCGTAGTTTTCGGAATCTATAATTACTTTGATTATGAAATAAAATTCGAAAATTATATTGATATTTTTACTTCTGGCATTTTCTTTACTGCAATGTGGTATATGGCTAAGAAGAAGATTGAAAACTGGACACTTTGGATTTTTGGCGACATTATTGTTGTTCCATTATATGCCTATAGAGGTTTAGGAATGTTAGCGTTGCAATATTTAATTTTTACAATTTTAGCTATAGCGGCTTATTTAGAATGGAAGAAAATCTTAAACAACAACATACATCAATAGTAAAATTTGCGCTTTTTGGTCCTGAAAGTTCCGGAAAAACAACTTTGGCTTCACAATTAGCAGATTATTTTGATACGGTTTGGGCTCCTGAATATGCTCGAGAGTATCTTGAAAATAAGTTAGATAAAACAGAACAAATTTGTGAGCCAGAAGATTTATTGCCAATAGCAGTAGGGCAGACAAAAGCAGAAAACGATGCGCTACTTACAGCTAACAAATATCTTTTTTGTGATACTTCTTTATTGGTTACGAAAGTTTTTTCGGAAATTGTGTATAATTTTTGCGATCCAGTTCTAAATAAAGCGGCAAGAAAACACAAATACGATTTATTCTTTTTGACAGATATTGATGTGCCTTGGCAACAGGATGGTTTGCGAGATCAACCTAATGATAGAGAAAAAACATTTGCTATCTTTAAAAATGCATTAATTGAAAACAATAAGCCGTTTATAACACTCTCAGGTGATGCTGATTCTAGATTTGAGCAAGCAAAAATAATCATTCAAAACTTAGAGAAAGCCAAACAAATGGGGTTTACTTCCTATGATTTTGTTCAGATTTATGAAAAAGGAATTCCGTTAGACACAATTAATAAGCACTTAAATATTTTTAAATTTGGAATTTCAAAAGCAATTTTAGTTCGGCCAGCAATAAAAAATGATGGCATTATAAAATTAAGCAAAGAAGATTTTCAATCATTTTCAAATATACTAGACCAAAAAATCAAAACAATTAAGTTTGAAAAATTTGTTCCAGCCTCTGGAGCAGCAAGCAGAATGTTTAAGTTTTTGAGCGAGTTTATTAATGATTTTGATATAGAAAACGAAACGATAAACGCCTATGTAAACAGAAAAAACGCATCAAGCCTAACTGTTTTTTTAACTGGTTTAGAAAAATTTCCTTTTTTTGAAAGTATTGATGAGAAATTAAAAGAATTGTACCCTGATTTTCAATCTTGGGAAAGCGACAAAAAAAAGTATCATTTTATAAAACTACTTTTAGAATCGGAACATTTTGATTTTGCTAATAAACCTAAAGCCGTTCTCCCTTTTCATAAGTATACTACACATATAGCAACTCCAATAGAAGAGCATCTCATTGAGTCGGTATTATATGCTAAAACGAACAATGTTTCAAACCTTCATTTTACAATATCCGAAAAACACCAATCACAATTTAATGCAGTAATTGAGCAAGTAAAACACAAAGTAGAATCAAAGTTCAATAGTAAAATCAACATTAATTTTACTGTTCAAAAATCAGCAACAGATACTATTGCTGTCGATTTTAACAACGAACCATTTAGAGATGAAAATGGTCATCTAGTTTTTAGACCCGCTGGTCACGGAGCGTTGATTGACAATTTAAATGATCTTGACGCCGATATTGTGTTTGTAAAAAATATAGATAATGTTATTCAGAATCATCTAGAAACTATTACTTTATATAAAAAAGGCTTGGCTGGAATTCTTGTTGAATTGCAAGAACAAGTTTTTAATTTCTTGAATAAAATTGAAAACGGGGAAATTCATGAAGAAGATTTTGAAATCATTTTTTCGTTTATTCAAAACAGATTATTCATTTCAATATCCGAAGACTTTTTAAAATATACTCACGAAAATAAGATTGTTTACATTAAAAATATTTTAAACAGACCTATACGCGTTTGTGGTATGGTCAAAAATGAAGGTGAAGCTGGAGGCGGTCCATTTTGGGTACAAGACCAAAAAGGAAATGTATCGTTGCAAATTATAGAAACTTCTCAAATAGATTTACAAAACCTAAATCAGAAGTGGATTTTAGAGAGTTCTACACATTTTAATCCAGTAGATTTAGTTTGCGGAATCAAAGATTACAAAGGCAATAAATTCAATTTATTAGAGTATATTGATTCATCTGCAGGTTTTATTGTAGAAAAAAATAAAAACGGAAGAGACTTAAAAGCCTATGAATTACCAGGTTTATGGAACGGCGCTATGGCTAAATGGATGACTGTTTTTGTAGAAGTTCCTATAGAAACATTTAATCCAGTAAAAACAGTAAATGATTTGCTAAAAACAGCACATCAACCACAATAATTTTGGAAAAAGATAAAATAATATCGGAGTTACAATTCAAGGCGGTTCGTAGTTCTGGGGCAGGAGGACAAAACGTGAATAAAGTTTCATCAAAGGTTGTTTTGAGTTTTGATTTAAAAAATTCAAAAGTCTTTTCAGATGAAGAAAAATGGCATTTAGAAACAAAACTAGCTTCACGATTAACGGCAGAAGGCAACTTAATTTTAAACTGCGATGAAGATAGAAGCCAGCTTAAAAACAAAGAGATTGTAACCAAACGGTTTCTAAATATAATTACTACAGGACTTATAGTACCTAAAATTAGAAAAGTGACAAAAATCCCTAAATCGGTCATAAAAAAGAGAATTAAAGATAAGAAAAACTTATCTGAAATTAAAAAATTAAGAAAAAGACCTGACTTAAACTAGTTGATATTTAATGTTTTATATTTTTTTTCTTCTAAAAAATTATTTTAACAAATAAAATCAAAAAAACTTTTTTAGATTTGCACTGTCTCAAAGGGGTGCTCTAAATAACGAGCTGAGATTATACCCAACGAACCTGAACAGGTAATGCTGTTAAGGGAAAAAATGACAAAATTATAGAGTGCACGCTATTTATTTGTCATAGGAAACAATCATTTATTAATTTAACAAAAGAATAATTCCCCCTTTTATTCGTAAAACTTTTTACGGATGAATACTATTTTAGTTACAAAGGCGCAATCCCGAAACTTCTGGAGCAAAGGCGCAAAGACGCCAATTTTATTATCTATTTTCTTTCTTCTATTCTCTATTATCACTTTTTCACAAGAAAAGCCAAAAGATTCAACAAAAGTGAATGCACTTGATGAGGTATTGGTTTCTGCCATTAGAATAAATTCAAAGACACCTATAAGTTTCAGCAATTTAGATAAAAAAGAAATTGCTTTTCGAAATTTAGGTCAAGACATCCCTATTTTAATGAATTATTTACCATCAGTTGTTACTACTACTGATGCTGGAAATGGTGTTGGTTATACAGGTATAAGAGTTCGTGGGAGCGATGCTACAAGAGTTAACGTTACAATAAACGGAATTCCTTATAACGATTCCGAAAGCCAAGGAACATTTTGGGTCAACATGCCCGATTTTGCCAGCTCGACCGAAAGTTTGCAATTGCAGCGAGGTGTTGGAACTTCAACCAATGGAGCGGGAGCTTTTGGAGCAAGTTTAAACGTGCTAACCGATTCGTATGCTAAAGAAGGCAGCGGCGAAATTTCTAATTCCTTCGGAAGCTTTAATACCAGAAAGCATACTGTTAAATTTAGCACCGGTTTAATTAATGATAAATTTGAAATAGCAGGGCGTTTATCCAATATTGCTTCTGATGGTTTTATCAACAGAGCTTCTTCTGATTTAAAATCTTATTTTTTACAAGGAACGTATGTTGGCGAAACAACCTTAATTAAAGCATTGGCTTTCGGGGGAATTCAACAAACTTATCAAGCCTGGTATGGTTTAGAAGATGCTGAAAAACTAAGAAATGATAGAACTTTTAATGTGGCGGGAATGTATTTTGATGATCAAGGAAATATGAAATTCTATGATAATGAAACAGATAATTATCAACAAGATCATTACCAATTGCATTGGAATGAACGTTGGAATGAAAATTGGAGCACGAATCTAGCTTTTCATTACACCAAAGGTAAAGGCTATTTTGAACAATACAAAGAAGACGAAGATTTTGCTGATTATGGTTTAAATCCAATTTCTTTGGGCGGAGAAACTATCGATGTGACTGATTTAATTCGTCGTCGTTGGCTGGACAATGATTTTTATGGCACTACATTTTCCTTAAACTATAAAAAAGAAAAAGTAGATTTTATTTTGGGCGGAGGAGCAAACAAGTATGAAGGAGCTCATTTTGGTGAAATCATTTGGGCTGAATATGCATCGCAAAGCGAAATCAGAGACCGTTATTATGATGATTTTTCAAATAAAACTGATGTTAATGTTTTTGCTAAGCTGAATTATGATTTAACTACAAAATGGAGGCTTTTTGGGGATATTCAATACAGAAATGTTGGATTTAAAGCCAATGGTCAAGACACTGGAATTGTGAACGACACTTTTAATTTCATCAATCCAAAAGCGGGAATTACTTTTACTTTAAACCAAAAAAATAATTTTTATTTTTCGTATGCCAAAGCTCAACGTGAACCCAACCGAAACGACTACGAAAACGGAAATCCAAGACCTGAAAAACTAGATGACCTTGAGTTAGGATGGAGATATGCCAAAGAGAATGTGAAATTGAATGTCAATAGTTATTTGATGTTGTACAAGGATCAGTTGGTTTTAACAGGTCAGCTTAATGATGTTGGAGCCCCAATTCGAACCAATGTCGGAGAAAGTTATAGATTTGGTTTAGAAGTAGATTTGTCTTTACAGTTGTCCGAAAGATGGAATATTCGTCCAAATTTTACTTTGAGTGAAAATAAAAATCTTGATTTTGTTAATGATGCTACTTTGGAAAATTTAGGTAAAACGACTATTGCTTTTTCTCCTTCAATCATTGGCGGGAATATTTTGGCATTTAAACCTATTCAAAACGTTCAAATTGCATGGCTATCAAAATTTGTCGGAGAACAATACCTAAATAATATTGATTCAAAGGAGTCAAAACTTCCAAATTATTTTGTTAACGATTTTAATATTACTTATGAGTTAAATTCAAATAGTATTTTTAAATCTATTATTTTTACTGGACTTGTGAATAATTTTCTTGATAAAAAATACGTTTCAAATGGAGCCGACTATGGGGGAGGATTTATCTATTATTATCCACAAGCAGGAATCAATTTTCTAGCTGGATTAACTTTAAAATTTTAATTGACAAAAAATCCTGAAAGTTTATATTTTCAGGATTTTCTATTTTTTAATTAAAAATGCGAATAGAATCACTTCCTAATACCTCAACTTGATAAGGAATCATAGTATATTTCGCTGAGCCAACTCCTGTAAACAAACTGTATTCATAATTTTCACAAGTGCATTTTGCATTCACTTTATCTTCTTTTATAATTAATCTCGAACAAGAACTAATTGCTTGATTGGGACAGTTGGCATTCCACGCTCTATAATCGGTATCGGTAATTTTCATAACCATCATACTAATTCCAGTAGGCTCTGTTACAATAACAGGGTTTACAGGAATTGTTAATGGAGTATTTAAATTTAGGTTAATGACATACGAAAAATTATAACTTGGAATGTAAGGATTGTTATTTCGAACCGAATCTCCTGAGCATCCAATTAGTAAACCGACTAAAAATAAGTAAAATAAAAAGTTTTTCATTTAAAATATGGTAATAATACAAACAAATTTAAATTATTTCGCTTTGGTTTGAATAGGATTAACATATAATTTTAATATTAAAAATAATAATGTATCTTTGTAGCTACAAATCCCGTCCCGATGGGATTTTTTCTATTTATATAAACGAGGAAATTATGAGCGCAGTATCTTATTACACAGCAGAAGGATTAAAAAAATTAAGAGAAGAATTAGATTATTTAAAATCAGTGATGCGACCAAAAGCATCTCAAGACATAGCAGAAGCAAGAGACAAAGGTGATTTATCTGAAAATGCAGAATACGACGCCGCGAAAGAAGCACAAGGTATGCTAGAGATGCGAATTGCCAAATTAGAAGAAGTACATTCTAATGCAAGGCTTATTGATGAAACGCATCTTGATGTTTCTAAAGTATTGGTTTTGTCTAATGTAAAAATTAAAAATCAGGCCAACGGAATGGAAATGAAATATTCGCTGGTAGCTGAAAGCGAAGCCGATTTAAAAGCAGGAAAAATTTCGGTGACATCGCCAATTGGTAGAGGTTTACTAGGAAAATCAGTTGGCGATATTGCAGAAATAACAGTACCTAACGGAGTTTTAAAATTTGAAATATTAGAAATTTCAAGAGACTAACTACAATGGCAAGTATTTTTACAAAAATAGTAAACGGAGAAATTCCTTGTTATAAAATCACTGAGGATGATAGTTTTTTAGCTTTTTTAGATGTAAATCCAAATGCTAAAGGGCATACATTATGCATTCCTAAAACCGAAATAGATAAGATTTTTGATATAGAAGATGAAAAGTATTTGGCTTTAATGCAATTTTCTAAGAAAGTGGCAATTGCACTCGAAAAAGCGGTTCCATGCAAAAGAGTAGGAATGGCAGTTATCGGACTTGAAGTTCCTCATGCTCACGTACATTTAATTCCGCTTAACGAAATGGACGAAATGCGTTTTCAGAATAAAGTAAAGTTAGAAAAAGAAGAATTCGAAGCTTTAGCAAAAAAAATTAAGGATAACTTATAAAACAAAACGCAACACTTTGAATGTTGCGTTTTTTCTTGTGGAGAATATCGGATTCGAACCGACGACTTTCCCTGTTGCAATCGGGACACTCTAATCTTTAGGCCCTAACAGACTTTCAATATATTTTCTACTTTTCATTTTCTTAATCTGCATTTCTCTACGGCAGGCTTCACTTCTGGAATCAAAACTTTCTGAGTATTTTAACTCCCAGTCTTTAGCAATTTTTGTGTATTTACTTCTACTATTCAAATGATTATTCAATCGTTCTTGAATATTTTGACAAGAACCAACATAATATTTATCGACAGTTTTTGAATATAATATGTATACGTAAAACATAATAAAAATAAAAAGTCCCAAATTAGGGACTTTGTGGAGAAGATGGGACTCGAACCCACGACTTCTTGCCTGCCAGGCAAGCACTCTAACCAGCTGAGCTACATCCCCAATATAAATAATTAACACCCGCCACTTTACCGATTACATCGGTACACTCTAAACAGCTGAGCTACATCCCCAATATAAATAATTAAAAACTAAGACTTTACCGATTACATCGGCACACTGTAACCAGCTGATATACAACTAAAAAGAAGCAACAAAATCTGACAACCTTCCCGATTACATCGGGACGCTCTAGCCAAATGAGCTAATCCCCCATTAAGTGGCAAATATACATTTTTTTCGTTTTAAAAAAGCAAATTGTAAAATTCAAAATAGAATCATTTCTATTCACTAAATTTGCATCAAAATCATTACAATGAGTAACATTAGAATTACCAAACAATTCAGTTTCGAAACCGGGCATGCCCTTTATGGTTATGACGGAAAATGTAAAAACGTTCACGGTCATAGCTATAAATTGTCGGTTACCGTTATTGGTAAACCCATTACTGATAGAACTAATGTGAAATTTGGGATGGTGATTGATTTTTCAGATTTAAAAAAAATTGTAAAGGAAGAAATCGTCGATCAGTTTGATCATGCCACCGTTTTTAACGAAACAACCCCACATATTGAATTGGCTAACGAATTAAAAACGCGCGGGCATCATGTAATTTTAGTTGATTATCAGCCTACAAGTGAGAACATGGTCATTGATTTTGCTAGAAAAATCATAAGTCGATTGCCAGAGGTTATTAAGCTTCATTCTCTAAAATTGCAGGAAACAGACACCTCATTTGCAGAGTGGTATGCTAGTGATAATTTATAATACTCTTTAAAATTAGGAATTCAAAGAAATGATGAAAAGCAAACTATACAAGAGAAATAGGAGCATAAAAGGAATCTAGCCAAATCTAGTTTTCACATAGCTATGATGCACTAAAACAAAGTGAAACGTCTTTGCGATTTTTTAGAAACTATATTTCTATGTGGTAAAAAAGAAAAAAATATTAAATTAGCATCATGCAATTAGCCCAAAATAAAAAAATATACTTCGCTTCCGACCAGCATTTTGGAGCTCCAACACCCGAATTGAGTTTTCCTAGAGAACAAAAATTTGTGGCTTGGCTCGACGAAATAAAAGTTGATGCCGAGGCTGTTTTTTTACTTGGCGATTTATTCGATTTTTGGTTCGAATATAAAACTGTTGTACCGAAAGGGTTTGTGCGTGTTTTAGGCAAACTAGCCGAAATCCGAGACAGTGGTATTCCTATCTATTTCTTCGTGGGCAATCATGATTTATGGATGTCCGATTACTTCGAAAAAGAACTTAACATTCCAGTATACCACGACAACAAAGAATTTACTTTTAACGGAAAAACCTTTCTCATAGGTCATGGCGACGGAAAAGGCCCAGCAGACAAAGGATACAAGCGCATGAAAAAAGTATTTACCAATCCGATTTCCAAAACGTTGTTCCGATGGCTACATCCCGACATTGGCGTAAAACTGGCGCAATACCTTTCTGTAAAAAACAAACTAATTTCAGGAGCCGAAGATGTAAAATTTCTAGGCGAAGAAAATGAATGGCTCGTGCTCTACTCTAAACGCAAACTCGAAACCAAACATTACAATTACTTTGTTTTCGGACACCGCCATTTACCAATGAAACTCGCAGTAGGGAAAAACTCCGAATATGTTAATCTTGGTGACTGGATAGGTTATTTCACATATGGAGTTTTTGATGGAAAGACTTTTGAGTTGAAGAAACTAGAAGACTAGAAGTCTTTCTTTGATTTTTTAATAATGTTCTAGGTAAAATAATTAACTATGTATAGTTTTTGTATAGCTAAATTATCTAGTTAGTTTAAATTATTATCCTATTTTCGTTCTTTATTTATTATAAATCAAAAATTTAATGGACTAATTTGGTTTTTAAAATTCAAAGAAATTATTACAAATGAATGAACTATTTAATCGCAATCCATTTAAATTTCTGATTTTTACTTGCACTCTATTTTCATACATTACGGGATTTTCTCAAATAAACCGCGAAGTTTTTCATGAAGATTTTGAAAAAGCATCACCTAATATTCAAACCATTTGGAGTCCAACTTCCTATTATTCGATTGATTCGGGCTTCTCTGGTAATGGGTTGCTATTCAATAGCAATAATTCAATAACAAATTTTACCTCTTCGGCTGCCATTTCTTTAACGAACTTGATAGGAAGAACTATTGCTATTTCGGCAAGTATGAAGGGAGAAAATTTGACTGGAGGTGGAACACCCGGAATGGTTATTCAATTGGTCGCCACACCTAGTTTAGGTGGGTTAAGATATTGTAGAATTCCCTTAAAAACAGGCACATTTCCTTGGGAACAAGTAGGGCGTACTTTTAAGATTGATGATGATATAGTTAGTCTAAGTTTAAATATTGGTGTTTATAATGCCACCGGAAAATTTTGGGTGGATGACCTTCACATTCAAGTAATTTCCGAGCCTATGCCTCCAGCTCGTGACCCTTCAATTGCAATTAATAAAACCCATCAAGGCATATATAGAGGGGTGAATGTAGCTGCTACAAGTGATAACCCAGCCAATACCATCAGCAAAAGTAGTTTAGATGAGCTAAGTTACGATTGGAAAGCAAATACAATTCGTGTTATGATTGGTGGGGAGAAATATTATCCTGATGGTTTACTTCTCTCAAATTATGATGCCATTTTACAGGAAGAACTAATCCGAATGGATGAATTAGTTAGCTGGTGCACTGCAAATGGACTCAAGATGAATGTAGGTTTAGCAGGTCTCTCAGATGGATTATTCAGCAGTCAGGCAGCACAAACAAGACTTATCAGTGCATGGAAATTGATTGCAGAAAGATATAAAATGAATAATACCGTTTGGGCATACGATCTTGCAAACGAGCCAGTGATTAGCAGACAATATCCTTATAATTATACTTATCCAATTGATAATTCTATATTAAGATGGCCTGAATTGGCAGAAGTTCTTGTAAATGCAATCCGAGGGATTGATCCAGTAAAGGCAATCATTATCGAAAGTTTAAATTATGGTATAACTTTGGACGATATTAAACCAATCGACGCTTCAATCCCAAATATTATTTACAGCGTACACATGTATTTGCCAAGGCAACTTACTCACCAATTTGGACCAGAAATCCCCTCATACTCGTATCCTGGAATTATTGATAATGTGTATTATGACAAAGCCAAATTAAAAGAGCTCTTGGCACCCTTAAAGGCCTATCAAGATAAATACCGAGTGCCTATTTATATTGGGGAGTTTAGTTGCGTAAGATGGGCTCCAAACAATAGTGCTTTTAATTATATTCGGGATTGTATAGAAATTTTTGAAGAATACAATTGGGATTATGATTATTATTCTTTCCGAACATGGAATGGCTGGAGTGTGGAGAATTCAAATGGATATTATGACGATGTATTTCCAAGTACTAAAACGGATAGAGAGTTACTTCTTCGGTCTTATTTTCAGCAAAATTTAGCGCAAGTTCAATTTTCACAGAAAGAGAAGTCTACATCAATCTGTTATCCAAATCCAGTTAAAGATGAAATGTATATTACTACAGATCATCTTGATTTTAATGCAGGAAGTATAGCTATTTATGATATGCTTGGCAGATTAAAAATACAAAAAACTGTTTTGAATAATGGAGTACTAAAAATAGATGCCTCAACTCTTTCAGAAGGAGTTTACTTATACAGTATCAAAAATGAAATTGGAAAAACGATAGGGAAAGGAAAATTTATAAAAAACAAGTTTTAATTCCTTATTGATGCTCCTCCAAATCTTTCTGTAAATCCAACTTTCTAAACGAAGGAGAAAAGAAACCAGTACCCAGCACAATCAAAATCGTCATACTTCCACCAAAAACTACTGCCGTTACCGTACCCATCAATTTAGCTGTCAAGCCGCTTTCAAAAGCACCCAACTCATTTGAGGAGCCCACAAAAATAGAATTCACTGCTGCTACTCTCCCTCTCATGTGATCAGGTGTTTTTAATTGTAAAATGGTTTGACGAATGACTACCGAAATACCATCAACAACTCCACTCATAAATAACGCAAAAACAGATAACCAGAAAATGGTGGACAATCCAAAAACAATGATACAAACTCCAAATAAGAAAATAGCTGTCAACAATTTCATCCCGGCATTTTTATTTAAAGGAACATAAGCGGTAATAAACATGGTAATAAAGGCGCCTACCGCTGGCGCAGCTCTCAAAACACCAAATCCTTCTGGACCTACTTTTAAAATATCCTGAGCAAATATGGGTAAAAGCGCCACAGCACCGCCAAAAAGTACCGCAACCATATCTAACGATAAGGCTCCCAAAATGGTTTTATTGTTGTATACAAATTTTACTCCTTCTTTAAGACTATCCATGATGGGTTCCCCAATTTTAGGATTCAAAATAGGTTTTGTTGCAATTTGTGATAAAAAGAGTAATGACAAAACAGAGCATCCAAAAACGAAACTCATTGACCCATGTACGCCAATCCAAGTAATCGAGAAACCTGCAACAGCAGGTCCTAAAACAGAACCTATTTGCCACACCGAACTGCTCCAAGTTGCTGCGTTCGAATATTCCTTTTTTGGGACAATCAATGATAATAAAGTAAAAATGGTTGGGCCTAAAAAAGCTCTTACTAATCCGCCAAGAAAGACTAACGTATAAATACTATACAAAATTAATTCTGTTGAATATTTTGCTGTAATTGAGGGCAAGGTTAAAAAATATAATCCTAAACTAATTGCCGAAAATGCAAGAATACACTTCAGGAACAATCCCTTTTTTTCGTTTTGATCTACAATATGCCCAGCAAACAAAGCCATGCCAATAGCCGGAATTACCTCCATTAATCCTATAATTCCCAGAGAAAGTGGGTTTTTAGTTAAACTATACACCACCCATTCAATCACTATAAATTGCATCGACCAAGCAAAAACCATAGTAAAACGCAACAATAAAAAAACATTAAATTCTTTGTAACGCAAGGCAGAATAAGGATCGTTTTTTTTCATTTAATGAGTTGTTTATCGATACAACAAAGATAATTTTAAAAAGTAATCTTTTTAATTTTTGTGCTTTGATTATAAAAAATTAAACAAAAAGGGACGAAAATAATCAATTTATTTCGTCCCTTTTTTAGGTGTGTTTTATAATTTAATTCTTCACTAAAATAATTTTAGAAAAGGTATTCACTTTTAGTAGATACATTCCAGTTGCGGTATTTTTTGATAAATTTATTTTTGAAGTACTTGTTTGCACATCAAAAGATTTGCTTTCGATTTGTATTACTCTTCCTTGCATATCAAATACTTTTATTTCATCTGTTTTCGAAGTGTTAGCAATATAAATTTCACTTCGTGTTACAGGATTAGGATACATTATGATTTCTTTATCCTTTTGGAATCTTGTATTTGACAAGGCCGAATCAAAATAAGGAATAGCAAAATTATAAGCTTCAATTCCAATTTCTTTACCAATTAATCGTCCCGGAATATCGTCTACTGGAGGATGAATTCCACCCCAAATTCGAGATAGACTACATTGATCTGAGGCATCCTGATAAGTTGCCCATTGTAAAAAGATGTCTTGACTTGGACCTTTTTCAAAAACCAAATAGTCATTTTTAGGCGCTTTAAATTCGGACATACCTCCTGGGAAATAGTTATTGCCTGTTATAAGTGTCATTACTTCGGCTGCTGCTCTAGAAAAAGTAGAATGTCCAGAAATAAATCCACCAAAAGGAGGAGAAACAAATGTAGGTCTTTGGTAAGGCCACCAGTTTTCACCTAATATCCAACCTACACCTGATATATCAGTTTTCGCATTTTTGATGGCGTCGTGTCCTATCCATGCTTTTAATTTAATTTTTCCAACATTAACATTATTTAAGCCGCTTAAAGGATCACCTTCTTTAACTAACTCTACAAAACCTGGATCTAGTTGAATTCCTCCTATATGATAATTGGGTAAACTTGGATCGGTACTTTGTCCTAATTCACACATATAACGAATAGCCGAAATAGGTCGGATAGAATCTGACCAACCTTTAATACCCCAAGCAGTAACAGCGGCATCATGAACAGCTCCGCCCAATATAAAATAGGCTTTAACATCCCACTCTAATGGAACTAAAACGTCACCTTTACCATTGAATTTTTTTACAAATTGGGGATGATCATTTGCATAATTCAATATAGAAAACCAATGTCCTGGAGGTGTTTCAGAATCAGGACCATCAGCCCAAAATTCTGCTAATACTCTAGCATAATCTCCTCTTGGAACCATTTGCGTTTGGTAGGGCTGTCCTGTTGCAGGATTTATACTATACCCTTTTCCAATATCTCCTCCTTCAGTTTCATCATAAAAATTAGGGTAATCAGCTGGTGATGTTGGTAAAGATTCAAAAGCAATGTTTCCAAGAGATTTAGGCGAAATATCAATTAAGACACCGTCTGAAGCATCCAAGTGAGAACTCCATTTGGAGACAAGTCTATAATTCCATTTGTATTGTTCACCTGATTCTGTTTGTGTATTGATATCTAATTGGGGTGGCAAATTGGGTTGATGGTAAACGGTATAATCATTACCCTCATGTTGTAGTATTTTTTTATCTTTTAGAGCAAATGGAAATACTTTCCCCCATTCCGCACTTAAAAAAGAGGGAGTCGAGCCTGGAATAATATTTCCGCTTTGGTCTATAAAAGTATTAAAACTTAATGGCTGCCAACGATTACAATTTAATATTCCTGTTCCTTGTCCTTTTAAATTTAAATCAAGTGGTGGATTAATGGGTTTATAAAATGTATTTTTAAAACCATTAAATTCATTTGATCCATCGATTAAACCATAATTGATTAATGTTTGTCCGATGTAATTTCCTAAAGCGGCTGCATCTCCTGATTCGTAATCTACGGATGAATTGTTAATATCATAGCCTAATTGATTCATAATCAAATCGAATCGAGCTTTACTTTTTACAGCTCCAGGAGAATTTAAAAAACGATAGGTTAATAACCGGTATGCGGCATAACTCATGGTTTTATTTACGGCATCTGCTTTATCTTCATTTGGAGTATATTCTTGTAAAGTACTTTGAAATCCGTTTAAGGTATTGCCCATTAAATAAGGTTTTGCTTTAGTATCATAAATGGCCCAACTGTCATATAATGCAATGGCAGTGTGAAATAAATTTCGAGCGTGTATTGTAGGTCGTGCAAAATCTTTTCTAATGGCTGCGAGTAAAGCTTCATTCCATATTCTAGCCACTGAAATATTTTCTGGAGCGTTTTTGACATTCAGATTAACACTTAATTCTTTAGTAGAAACGATACAATTATCGCGCTTTTCTTGTACCTTTATTTTTCCATTAGACTCAATTTTCCAATTTACAGTAATTGTACCTGTACCTTGCCCGCTTAGTATTTTTCCTCCTTCAACAGTCCAAATGGCCTCTGAATTATTTTCTAAAGGATAATTGTAGGATTCAATGGAATTAAATCCAGAATCTATTGCCCCTGATATTATATTAGAAGTCTCATTGTAACAACTATTATCATTTGCTGTGGCAAGAGAATTATATCTACAAGAATTAGGGTCGGTGCATCCATATATTTTAGCACTTGGGGAAGAATCCAAAATTTCAAATCCTCTCCCTTCGGTGAATCTTATGTTTTTATTAATGGGTAAATTGGGAAATACTTGTACAATACCGGAAGGCCAAGTAATTTTTAAATAGTTTATTATTGTTGCTTTATTTAAACCAAAATGTACGGGTTTTAAACTTTGCGATAACATACCTACGCCATTATAATATCTGATAAAGGTTCCTTCGTTGGTAGTAAGAGAAAGTTTTGTGCCAATTGCATCTTTATTAGAAACAGTTCCTACTAATGAAACTTTTAACCATGCTAAATCACTTGTTATATTAGCATTTAAAGTTTTATTTTCGTAAAAAAACGACTTACTATCTGCATTAGTTACATAAATATCTAAATCACCATCATTATCATAATCAAAATCGAGAACTTCGGTACTCCTTGTTAACTCATTTAGACCAAGGTCAGAACTTATGTTTATGAGTGATTTTTGACCTTCTTTAAATAAGTTTTTGAAATATACATTTTTTTGACCTTGTGGTAATATTTTAAAGCCATTTACAATAAACAAATCTTCATCACCATCTAAATCAAAATCTGAAAAACGACAACCCCAACCCCAACCAGAAAATTCAACATTTAATTCTTTGGCGGCATTTTTAAAAGTAGTATCACCGTTATTATTGTGTAAAGCATTTGTATTGAATGAAGCATCACTTGTTGCAGTTATAAAAAAATCAAAATCTCCATCTAAATCATAATCTCCTGTTGTAATTCCCATACTGGTACTTTGATTATTTATGCCATAATCACCAGCTTTTTCAATAAAAGTGTTTCCATTTTCATTTATTAGTAAGGAGTTTGGAGATCCGTCATTAGCAATATAGAAATCCATCCAACCATCATTATTGAAATCAAAGGGAAACATAGTATAACTTGGTAAGTTTGGATATTGATCTATTTTTGTACTAGAAGTAACATTTTGAAAAGTACCATCTCCATTGTTTTTGTACAATGTATTTCCTCCACAATTATTCCAATCACAAATAAAAAGATCTAGAAAGCTGTCGTTATTATAATCTACCCATGTTGCTCCTGTATTGATACAGCCAGTATTTTTTTTAATTCCTGCAAGAAGGGTAACATCTGAAAATGTTCCGTTTTTTTCATTATGAAAAAGTTGTACTTTATAGATATTTGTAAAAAATAAATCTGGATATCCATCGTTATCATAGTCGCCCCAATAAACGCCGTATTTATAACCATCTAAGACTTCACAATTATGAATATTTAAGGGGTTACAAGCAGGTATTTCTTCTTGTTTTGGAAAAAGATTAACTAATTTAGAAATGTTTGTTACATCGGTAAAAGAGCCATCATTGTTATTGCGATATAAACGGCTATGAGATTTTTCATCATTGTCATCATCTCTATCTTTAGCTACAACAAAAATATCTAAATCACCATCTAAATCATAATCAGCAGTTGCAACACCATTATTATTTTCTAATTGTGATAATCCTGAAATTGTTTCTATACGTTCTAAAGTTTGAGCAAATCCAGTAGTATTAAATAGGAATAAACTAAGAACTAAACAATAAAAATTGAAGGTAAAATATTTTTTCATACGCATAATTTTCTAAAAAATCAACTACAAATATATTAATTTAATAATTTAATAATCAAATTATTACATTGATTGTTTTTAACATTTTGTGATATAATTAATTTATATCTTTTGCTTTCAACTGAACTGAAATTGTTCCATTATACTCATTTTCGTCAATACAATAAACAATATCAAATAATTTTTGATTTTTCACTAGGTCGTATTTCATTCCTAATCCAAAACCAATAGCTCCAAAACTTTCAGCCCCTTTCTGTTTTACAAAAAGTTTTAAATGTTCGTCTTCTTTACCTATTGGCTTGCCGTAACCTGTATCTTTTACATTTTTGGTCAAAAAAACAGGAGTCATGTTTTGCGGGCCAAATGGCTCAAACTGTTTTAAAATTCGAGTCAGTTTGGGTGTAATATCGGTAAAATCAATCTCGGCATCAATCGTAATTTCTGGAGTTAATAAATCCAGATGAATGGTTTCTTGTACCACTTTTTCAAAAGCGGCTTTAAAATCTTCATATTTTTCTGCTGTCAATGTCATTCCTGCTGCATACATATGCCCGCCAAATTGTTCTAAATGTTCTGAACAGGCTTCCAAAGCATTGTACACATCATATCCTTTTACCGAGCGCGCCGAAGCTGCATATTTATCGCCACTTTTCGTAAAAACTAAAGTCGGTCGATAATAAGTTTCTATCAATCTTGAAGCAACAATCCCAATAACGCCTTTGTGCCAATCATCTTGAAAAACAACCGTTGTGAATCGCTCTTTTTCTTGATTCGTTTCAATTTGTAAAAGGGCTTCTTTGGTAATTTGTTTGTCTAAATCTTTTCTGTCCGAATTGTATTTTTCAATCTCAGAGGCAAATTGTTGCGCTTGTTCAAAATCAAATTCCGTCAATAATTCCACGGCATGATTTCCATGTTTGATTCTTCCTGCGGCATTAATTCTTGGAGCAATAATGAAAACTACATCGGTAATATCTAACGTCTTTTTCTTGATTTGATAGATTAATGCTTTGATTCCGGGTCTTGGTTCGGAATTTATTACTTGTAAACCAAAATAGGCAAGAATCCTATTTTCGCCTGTCATAGGAACGATATCGGCAGCAATAGCAGTAGCCACCAAATCCAAATAGGGAACTAAATCATCAATCGTTTGGTTTCTCTTTTCTCCTAAAGCTTGAATCAGTTTAAAACCAATACCACATCCACACAATTCGTCATACGGATAACTGCAATCGTCTCTTTTTGGATCCAAAACAGCAATCGCATCAGGCAAAAATGCTCCCGGTCTGTGGTGGTCACAAATGATAAAGTCAATATTTCGCTCTTTGGCGTAAGCCACATGATCTATCGATTTTATGCCACAATCTAAAGCAATAATCAGTGAAAAATTATTATCATCGGCAAAGTCAATGCCTTTAAAAGAAATCCCATAACCCTCATCATAGCGATCGGGAATATATGTAGCAACGTTAGGGTAGTAACTCTTAAGATACGATGAAACTAACGAAACAGCAGTTGTTCCATCAACATCATAATCGCCAAAAACGAGAATATTTTCTTGATTTGCAATCGCTTTCTCAATTCGTTGTACTGCTTTATCCATATCTTTCATTAAGTATGGATGGTGTAAATCAGTTAATTTAGGGCGAAAAA
Source organism: Flavobacterium myungsuense (assembly GCF_042677265.1). Lineage (NCBI taxonomy): Bacteria > Pseudomonadati > Bacteroidota > Flavobacteriia > Flavobacteriales > Flavobacteriaceae > Flavobacterium > Flavobacterium myungsuense. The sequence continues at coordinate 341,990 of NZ_JBHTIZ010000005.1, forward strand.
ATTGTCGGGCTTCTTCATAGGTTGTAATGCCTCGTTGCAATAGTAATTTCGCAATTAAGTGATCCACTTGTAAAGCTTCAGACAGCGTTTTTATTTTTTCGAATTCGGGAGTGGGTTTGATAGTCCAGCGCATAAATTAAAATTTTGTATGGTGTATAAAATGAAATTCAAATTTACTATTATTTTTTAAAATGGAGTTCATTACTAATAAATTATGAACATTGAATTTATAAATCCAGAAATAATTCGTTTCTTGTACCTCCAATTATTTTTTTATTAAAAACATAAATCAATTCACAATGCAAATTCAAGGACAAATTGTAGATATTGTAAATCGCAGCATTTATTCCGGTGAAGTTACCATTGAAAATGGAAAAATCACTTCTATCATTGAAAAAGAACATCAAGTCAAAAATTATATTCTTCCTGGATTTATTGATGCGCATATTCATATTGAAAGTTCGATGTTAGTGCCTTCTGAATTTGCAAAACTGGCTGTACTTCACGGAACCGTAGCTACCATTTCTGACCCACATGAAATAGCAAATGTTCTAGGAAAAGATGGTGTGTATTACATGATTGAGAATAGTAAAAAAGTGCCTTTGAAATTTCATTTTGGTGCGCCTTCTTGTGTTCCTGCTACTTCTTTTGAAACTGCAGGAGCGATTATCGATTCGGAAGGAATTAAAGAGCTAATGGCTTCACCTGATATTTATTATTTGGCCGAAATGATGAATTATCCTGGCGTTTTATTTGACGATGAGGAAGTTCTGAAAAAAATAGAATGGGCTAAGCATTTTGGCAAACCTATTGACGGTCATGCCCCAGGATTGCGTGGCGAAAATGCGAAAAAATATATTGCTACCGGAATTACAACAGATCATGAATGTTTTACTTTTGAAGAAGCTCAGGAAAAATTAAACCTCGGAATGAAAGTAATTATTCGGGAAGGAAGCGCTGCAAAAAACTTCAATGCCTTGATTGATTTGCTTCCAGAGCATTATGAAAATATGATGTTCTGTTCAGACGATAAACATCCTGACGATTTAATTGTAGGTCATATTAATTTGTTGTGCGCACGTGCTGTGGCTAAAGGCATGGATGTTTTTAAAGTATTGCAAGCTGCGTGTATTAATCCGGTGCATCATTATAAAATGAATGTAGGATTATTGCTGAAAGGCGATGCAGCTGATTTTATTGTGGTGGAAGATTTGGTTGATTTTAAAATTATACAAACCTACATTGACGGAGAATTAGTTGCCGAAAAAGGGCAGTCGTTTGTAAAACACGTTCCTTTTGAAACACCGAATAATTTTAATATTACTGCCAAAACAACAAGTGATTTCGAAATTCCAAGTAGTGCCTCAACAATTCGAGTTATTGAAGCTTTAGAAGGACAATTGATTACTAACGAGATTCATCACGATTCGTTACTTGAAAACGGAAAAATCATTTCTGATGTAAAAAATGATGTTTTAAAAATGGCGGTGGTCAATCGCTATCAGAATACAAAACCAGCCGTTGCCTTTATCAAAAACTTTGGTTTAAAAAAAGGAGCTATTGCCAGTTCTGTGGCTCACGATTGTCATAATATTTTAGTTGTAGGCACTTCTGACGAAGAAATTTGCAATGCTGTGAATCTTATCATTAAAAATACAGGTGGAATTTGTGCAGTAAATGGTACTGAAAACAAATCCTTAGCCTTGCCGGTTGCGGGAATCATGAGTGACAAAGATGGCTGGGAAACCGGAAAATTATATGAAGAAATTGATGCTATGGCCAAAGCCTTAGGGAGCAATTTGAGAGCGCCATTTATGACGCTTTCCTTCATGGCACTTTTGGTTATTCCCGATTTGAAATTATCAGATAAAGGATTGTTTAGTGGAAATACGTTTTCTTTTGTGGATTTGGAAGTTATTTAACCACGAAGTGCACGAAGAAGGCACAAAGGGCACAAAAAGATCAGTAAAAATCCTTTTAATCTGTGGTTAATTTTTTTTATTTCAAAGTCAAAGCCTTTCCTTCAAATTGAATTCCACTCCAGCCCGTTATGATAAAATTACGGATGTTTTGATGGTTTGTCCCTTCTGGATTTTTTAATACTTCATCAAAATAATAGTCACCAAAACACGCTAATGTTTCTTCTTGAGATAAATTGTGCAATTGGGCAAAAGCAAATAGTTTACAAGAACCTGAGTTTTCTCCAACGCTATTATGTTGTAAACCATTTTGGAATGCTGTTGGGGTAAAATTATAATTTTCTTCAATCACAGCAATAGTTTCTGCAAATGCAATGCCTTTTGGCGTTTGTTTTAGTTTTTGTAGGAAAGATGCAATACTCATCATATAATTAGTTACTCTGTTTGTTTCTTATTCTCTTTTATTGTTGTTTTCCCGCCAACCACAACTACAATTTCACCTCTTGGAGCCGTTTTTTCAAAATGAGTCAACACTTCTCTAGCAGTTCCCCTAACATTTTCTTCGTGTAGTTTAGACAATTCGCGAGACACACAAATGGGTCTATCTTCTCCAAAATAAGTGATAAACTCCGCTAAAGTTTTCACTAATTTATGCGGCGAAACATATAATATCATGGTTCGAGTTTCTTCGGCTAAAGCCAAATATCGAGTTTGTCTTCCTTTTTTTTCAGGCAAAAAACCTTCAAAAACAAACTTGTCATTAGGCAAACCACTATTGACCAATGCTGGTACAAAAGCCGTTGCTCCGGGTAAACATTCTACTTCAATTTTGTTTTCGACACAAGCTCTAGTTAATAAAAACCCGGGGTCGGAAATGGCTGGAGTTCCCGCATCTGAGATTAATGCTATTGTTTCTCCGGCTTTTAATCGAGAAATTAAATTTTCGATGGTTTTGTGCTCATTATGCATGTGATGGCTGTGCATGTGAGTGCCAATTTCGAAATGCTTCAAAAGTTTTCCGCTGGTTCGTGTGTCTTCAGCCAAAATCAAATCAACTTCTTTAAGAATTCGAACCGCTCGAAAAGTCATATCTTCGAGATTGCCAATTGGCGTAGGAACAATATATAATTTTGACATAGCCCTAAAATTGAAACACGAATCTTACTCTTTTTGCAAATAAGTAAAATTCGTGTTTGTTGAAAGTTGTTGTGATTAGGAGAATTTTTTTTCTAATATTCCCATAAACCGCTCAGCATATTCATCTTTGCCCTCCCAATTGTTGTAGTCTGGTTTTACCATAGTGTCTATAAAGGACTGCACTTCCTGAAAAGTATCGAATGTAATTAATTGATTTAAAACTCTGTTATAATCTTCGCTACTGTTTGCAAAAAGATGTTTCATAAAAGCAATTCTATCGTTTAATCCGATTGTAATTCCTTTAGAAAGCCTATCATTTAAAGAAATAGCTTTATAATCATCTGTTTTATTAAGTTCAATTACTGGTGAATCTGAGTAACTTCTACTAATTGGAATTACATTTTCAGGCTTTATTTCTTCGGGTTTTACAAAAACGGGATCAACATAGTCCGCTCCTAATAAATCATCAAAAGAAATTTGAGAAGGTTTACTTTTTACTTCTTCCTTAACCTCTTTTACTTCTTCGATTTTAGATTCAAAGGCCAATTCAAAAGCGGGTTTAAAAGCAGGTTCTTCTTTAATAAAAGTTTCAGGTATTTCTTCTTCTTCTAATTCAGCGACAGGTTCTTCTTTAAGAAAAGGTTCTGGTATTTCTTCTTCATCTATTTCTTCTTCTAATTCAGCAATAGGTTCTTCTTCTATTTCTGCCACTTCAACAGCTTCAGGAATAGCAATTATAGGTTCTTCTGTGATTTCTTCTTCAACTTCATTTTCTATAGTATCAACTTCTTCTATTGTTTCAGCAATAGCTTCAACTGAAGGTTTTGCTTCTTCTTCAACTACATCAGCAGGAGATTCAAAAGCAATTTCTAATTTTTCTTCTATTTCTGCATAGCCAATAGTTGGTTTTACATCACCAAAATTTTCTTCTACAAAAAGTAATACGGATAACTTTTCGTATAATTTTTGAGTTTCTTGATGCAATTGAACTATTTCTGATTTATTTTTTAGCTTTAAAATTCTATGGGCAATGCTTATTAAATCAGCTTCCAGCTTTTTTTTCATGACGTATTAAATTACAGTATGTGCGATTTATTTTTTTATGCAATTACTAGTTCATTCCCTAAAGTAAAAAGAAACCATTACCTAAACAATATTATTTTACAAATAAGTGTTCGTGAATCTTCGATTTGATAAAAATTTTCTACTTTTGAAACGATGTAAATATATAAATTTTTTACATCTATTATTTGCGTTACAAAGTAATAAAAACTATTCAATTTTTAAGCAATAAAAAAACAAAATGTTTCTCGAAAATACAGTAAATCATAAAGAACAATTTGGTTGGATTGAAGTGATCTGCGGTTCGATGTTTTCGGGAAAGACCGAAGAACTAATTCGTCGCCTCAAAAGAGCTCAATTTGCAAAGCAAAAAGTAGAAATTTTTAAACCTACTTTAGATACTCGATATCATGATGAAATGGTGGTGTCGCATGATGCTACCCAAATACGCTCTACTCCAGTGCCAGCTGCTGCAAATATTGCGATTTTAGCTCAAGGTTGTGATGTAGTTGGTATTGATGAAGCGCAGTTTTTTGATGATGAAATTGTTAAAATTTGTAACGATTTAGCCAATCAAGGTATACGAGTTATTGTAGCTGGATTAGATATGGATTTTAAAGGAAATCCTTTCGGACCTATGCCCGCACTTATGGCAACTGCTGAATATGTAACTAAAGTACATGCTGTTTGTACTCGAACAGGGAATTTAGCCAATTACAGTTTTAGAAAAACAGCAAACGATAATTTAGTACTTCTAGGTGAAACCGATGAATATGAGCCTTTAAGTAGAGCTGCTTATTTTTATGCAATGAAGGAAAATGAGGAAAATAAATAAAAAAACAAAGTCTTTCAGAATTATAAATTTTGAAAGGCTTTTTAGTAGTTTTTTCTAGTTAAAAATAGATTCCAATTTAAAATCCAAATCTGGAAATAATTTACTTTGAATTGTGTCTTCTTCAATTAAAGGATGCATTCCTATGAATTGATTGTCTTTTAAAATATAGATAAAAACAGTTTTGTCGGCAGGGTTTACAATCCAATATTCTAAAACTCCCGCTTCTTCATACAAATCAAATTTATATTTCATTTCCTTATTAGAATTTCCTGGAGAAAGAATTTCTATAACCAAATCGGGCGCGCCAATAGCCCCTCGTTCATCAATTTTATTTTCATCACAAATTACACATAAATCGGGCTGAACAACGGTATAAATATCATTGTCCTTGGTAGATTTTTTTTTATCTAATAATCGAACATCAAAAGGAGCTGCAAAAAGATTACAAGAATGTGGCTTGAAAAAATTATACAATATACCTGCTAATTCCATCGATATTCTTTGATGATTTGTACTTGGAGCAGGACTCATCTTAAAAATACGCCCTTTTATTAATTCTAATTTTTCCTGAAACTGCCATGTTAAATAATCGGCATAGGTGTAGGTTTTATCTAAATCTAATGAATTGATGTCGGTTATCATAAGGATTACTTTTTTACAAAGTTAATAAAAAATGAAACCCTTTGCAATTGAAGAAAAAATGAAATTTTGTCTAAGATAAAAAACCCATTTAGCATTCTAAACGCTAAATGGGTTTTTTAAGATTTAAACGGAATGCTTTAGTTATTGCAAATCGATTTTTCTGGTTGTCAATAAATTTCGGTTAGCATCATATACTGTAACCAAATAAATTCCCTTTCCTGTCCAAGAATTAAGCGGAATACTATATTGTTGTTGGTTTAAGGTGGTACTAAAAACTTCTTGACCCAATAGGTTTGAAATTTTTATTTGATACCCCGTTACCGCAGATAAAGTACCGCAATCTATCGTAATACGGTCTTTAGTAGGATTAGGATAAATGGTAATACTATTGTTATAAGTTACAGGATTATAACTCAATGTGCCTAGATTAATTACTAATGTATCGGTTACGGTAACATTTTGATAACAAATATTGGCTTTATATAAATTAGTAATTTCATCAGGTGTTAAGGCACGATTCCAAATCCCGATGTCATCCACGAGTCCATTGAATAACTCAATATTTTTGCCACCATCTCCAACTATCAATTTATTTCCAACAACATTAATATATACTGGATTCGCAGAATACGAAAATATTCCGTTAATATACATTCGACAAACTTTATTATTGTTTGTTATGATTATATTATACCATGTACCTACACTTGATGTATTAGCTGCAAGAACAGACACTCCAGCAGTTGAGTTTCCTACTGGTGTATAAAAATTAAATTTATTTAAAGACAAACTATATTGTAACATTAGGTATCTATCACTATTAGCTGAATTAATTCCTTGGATAAAAGTAGGCCATGATATACTAGCATTATTTAATTTAACCCATAAAGATAATGTGTAATTGTTTATTAAGCTAGTTGATGAAATTGGAAGGCTTATGTTAGTATTATCAAAACTATAAGCACTATTCACATTTCCAAATCTATCGTTAGTTAATGTCGCTCCATTATTAGTTCCGTTATTGGCATTTGTACTAACATCATTAGCATTGCCATTAAAAGGCCAATACCCCACCAATCCATCAGTTGGCACATAAGAAGGCACTTGGGCTGTCAAAATAGTTGTGAAACCTGCTACTAATAGCATAATAAAAAAGTTATTTTGTTTCATGATTACTGATTATAAAAAAGTTATTTTTTTTGTTTTTACAAAAAAACAAAACTTTTTTTGCAACATTTTTTTATTTTTGTTCTAAATTTTATATATTTGGTTCTAAATAAGAACATAACTTGTTAAATTATGAAAGCAAATATTGGAGATAAAATTAGAAAAGTACGAGAACTGAAAGGTTTTACCCAAGACTTTATGGCGGGAAAACTAGAAATGTCGCAACGTGCCTACAGTAAAATCGAGAATAATGATATTAAACTCGATTGGGGACGAATAGAAGATATTTCTAAAATTCTGGAAATAGAACCTACTGATTTGGTTTCGTTTGATGATAGTTTGGTGTTCAATAATTGCGTTCAATCTGGCAAATTCCAGGTTTTCAACAACAACTTTCCTGATGAATTAAAGAAAAGCTACGAAGACCGCATTGCTCATTTAGAACAAGAAGTGCTGTTTATGAGAGGATTGTTAGCAAAAAGCTAATTAATTTCTTCGTACGTTTTTTTTAATTATATTTGTACGTATAAAATAATTGTTTGCGTTATGAATACTAAACTCACTTTAAAACTTGATAAAAACGTAATTGAGAAAGCAAAAATTTATGCTGCCCAGCACAAACACAGCTTGTCATTTATGATAGAAAATTACTTGAAAGCGGTTACTTCTTCAGAAAAAACGCAAGCTAATGAGGAAGTTAAAATTTCTGAATTTGTTAAAAGTATTGGTATTGACGGCGTAAATCTGCCTGAAGATTTTGATTATAAAAAAGAACTTACCGAAATATTGTGCAAGAAATACGGCGTATGAAACTGTTTTTAGATGCTAATGTTGTTTTGGATTTAATCCTAAAACGCCAACCCTTTTTTGATACTATTGCAGAAATAGTTACAATTGCTGAAAACAAATACTTTACACTTTGCTTGTCGTCTGTTACATTTGTCAATGTAAATTATATTGCTTGTAAGTTCACAGATAAAAAAAACGTTTCTGAAAGTCTGAAAAAATTGCGAATCCTTTTAGATGTATTGACTGTTTCTGCAACAGAAATAGATAAAGCTCTATATTCAAACTTTAATGATTTTGAAGATGCAGTTCAACACTACTGTGCCTTAAAAAACAATTGCGATTATATCATTACCCGAGATTCTAAAGATTTCAAAAACTCAGAAATCCCAGTAATGACTCCCACAGAATTTTTAGCTACACTCCATAAATATTGACTACTTGATTGTACAAATTAAAAATATTGTCCCAATTTTACAAGCCAAATGGTTAGCAAATCATTCGGAAACTACTATTGAGACTATTTCTATCGATAGCCGTTCTTTACAAAATGGCTCTAATACTTTGTTTTTTGCATTGGTCGGGCCAAATAATGATGGTCATGATTATATTTCAGCATTAATTGAAGAGGGAGTTCAGAATTTTGTTGTAACTTATATTCCTCAAAATCTAGAAAATAAATCCAATTTTTTTGTAGTTGAAGATACATTAAAAAGCCTTCAACTATTTGCTGCTTATTATAGAAATTTATATCATTTTCCTATTATTGGAGTAACCGGAAGCAACGGAAAAACTATTGTAAAAGAATGGCTCAATTTTTTATTAAGTCCAGATTTCAATATCATTCGAAGTCCTAAAAGCTACAATTCACAAGTAGGAGTTCCGTTGTCAGTTTTGGCTATAAACGAAAAACACAATTTTGGGATTTTTGAAGCAGGCATTTCAACTCGAAATGAAATGGAAAAGCTAGAAAAAATTATACAACCAACAATAGGAATACTTACCAATATAGGCTCAGCTCATGATGAAGGCTTTTCAAACATTGGAGAAAAAATAAAAGAAAAATTAAAACTTTTTAAGAATGTTTCGGTATTAATTTATAATAAAAACAAAACCATTGATTCGTTTTTAAATCCAACAATAAATACATTTTCATGGAGTTGCACTGATCATCATGCTGATGTTTTTATTGTAACAAAATCAATTTTAGATAAGACAATACTTAAAATTAAGATTCAAAACAATAATTTCGAAATTAAAATTCCTTTTCGTGACGATGCATCTATTGAAAATGCAATACATTGCATGATGGTTATGCTCTATTTAGAATACGATTACAAAACCATTGAAACACGAATGGAATTGTTATTTCCAGTCGAGATGCGTTTGAAACTTAAAAACGGAATAAACAACACCACTTTAATAGATGACAGCTATAGTTCCGATTTTCAATCTTTAAAAATAGCTTTAGATTTTCTGGAAAGTCAAAAACAACATAAAAAGAAAACACTGATTTTATCAGATATTTTTCAGAGCGGTTTGTCTAATGAAGATTTATATTCAGGAGTTTCTCAACTGATTATTTCTAATAAAATTAATAGAGTAATCGGAATAGGCGAAACAATCTCGAAATATAAAAGTAAATTTTCAAACTGTACAACATTTGCAAATACAGAGGAGTTCATTGCAAATCTAAATGTTTTGAATTTAAACAATGAAACTATCTTAATTAAAGGAGCTAGGACGTTTCATTTCGAAAAAATTGTCTCTGCTTTGGAAGAAAAAACACATGAAACCGTTTTAGAAATTAATCTAAATGCGATAAGTCATAACTTAAATTTTTATAAAGCAAAATTAAAACCTGAAACCAAAATCATGGTTATGGTAAAGGCTTTTGGTTATGGTAACGGTGGATTTGAAATTGCTAAACTTTTAGAACATCATAAAGTAAGTTATTTAGGGGTTGCATTTGCAGATGAAGGAATTTCATTGAAAACAGCAGGAATTCATCTGCCAATAATGGTATTAAATCCAGAAAATACGAGTTTTGAAGCGATAATTCACCATCATTTAGAACCGGAAATTTACAGTTTAAAAGGATTAAAAACGTTCTTGAAAGTTGCTGAACAAAAAAAATTATATCATTTTCCTATTCATATTAAGTTTGATACAGGCATGCATCGATTGGGTTTTGAAGAAGAAAATATAGAAGAATTAATTTCAGTTTTAAAAGAAAATAAATCAGTTACCGTAAAAAGTATTTTATCACATATGGCAACTAGCGATGATATAAAACATCGTGATTTTGCAATTTCACAAATTGATTTATTTGATAAATTTTCTTCAAAATTGATGAACGAATTGCAAATTAAACCCATTCGTCATATTCTAAACACTTCTGGAATTAGTAATTTTCCAGAAGCACAATACGATATGGTTCGGCTTGGCATTGGTCTCTATGGTGTCTCAAACGATGTTGAAGAACAAAAGTATTTAGAAAATGTTGGTACTTTAAAATCTATCATTTCGCAAATTAGAACTATTGATGCTGGAGAAAGTGTTGGATATGGAAGACGATTTATCGCCGAAAAAACAACTAAAATTGCCACAATTCCTATTGGTTATGCAGATGGAATTTCAAGACTTTGGGGTAACGGACTTGGTTTTGTTACTATAAATGATCAAAAAGCAACTATTGTTGGTAGCATTTGCATGGATATGTTAATGGTTGATGTTTCGGAAATTATTTGTAAAGAAGGTGATCAAGTAATCATTTTTGGAGAAAGTCCAACCGTTACTTTTATGGCTGAACAATTGCAAACCATTCCATATGAAATCCTTACTAGTGTCTCTCAACGTGTGAAACGTGTTTTTTACAGAGAATAATTTTTTATTTTAAATTACAATTTGTTAAAAATTTAACTAAATTTGATTTAATTAAAACTAAATATTAATCTAAAACAAAAACTATGGGAATGATTTCAGAATTTAAAGAGTTTATTGCTAAAGGTAATGCAATGGACTTAGCAGTCGGAGTTATTATTGGAGGTGCTTTTGGGGCTATTGTTAACTCATTGGTTGTTGATGTAATTACACCAGCATTATTAAATCCTGCATTAAAAGCGGCACAAGTTGAAGATTTAGCCGGTTTAAAAACCGATGGCGGAATTTTGTATGGAAAATTTTTAGCTGCAGTAATAAGTTTTCTTGTTATTGCATTTGTGATTTTCATTTTTGTTAAAGGAATTAATAGCATGAAGAAAAAGCAAGAAGCCGCCCCAGCTGCTCCAGCAGGTCCAACTCAAGAAGAATTGTTGACTCAAATTAGAGACTTGCTAAAAAAATAATTACCGCTACATACATATTTTAACTAAACCACGTCTATACGTGGTTTTTCTTATTTGTTATATTTATAACATTTTGTTATTTTTTGTGAATCCGATTGTTTTTATTTGAATAGTACTTACTTTTGCCATTCAAAATTAATTAAAAAAATAAAAATATATAGTATGAGAATTGCAGTAGTTGGTGCAACCGGAATGGTTGGTGAAGTTATGCTTCAAGTTTTAGCAGAAAGAAATTTTCCAGTAGTAGAATTAATTCCCGTTGCCTCTGAAAGATCTGTGGGCAAAGAAATTGAATTTAAAGGAAAAAAATATAAAGTTGTAGGTTTACAAACGGCAGTTGATATGAAAGCTGACATTGCTTTATTTTCTGCAGGAGGACAAACTTCATTAGACTGGGCTCCAAAATTTGCAGCTGCTGGAACTACAGTTATCGATAACTCATCAGCTTGGAGAATGGATCCTACTAAAAAATTAGTTGTGCCTGAAATCAATGCAGGAGAATTAACAAAAGAAGATAAAATAATAGCAAATCCAAACTGTTCTACAATTCAAATGGTATTAGCGTTAGCACCATTACACAGAAAATATAACATTAAACGTATCATTGTTTCCACTTACCAATCCATTACTGGAACTGGTGTAAAAGCAGTTCAACAATTCGAAAATGAGTGCGCCGGAATAGAAGGAGATATGGTCTATAAATATAAAATTAATAGAAACTGTATTCCTCAATGTGATGTTTTTGAGCCAAATGGATATACTAAAGAAGAAATGAAATTGGTTAAAGAAACCAAAAAAATTCTAAGTGACGATTCTATCAAAGTTACGGCGACAGCGGTTCGTGTGCCTGTTGTTGGCGGTCACAGTGAAGCTGTAAATGTTGAGTTTACTAATGATTTTGATGTAAATGAAGTTCGCAATATTTTACATCATACAGACGGCGTTGTAGTACAAGATAATTTGGATACATTCACTTATCCAATGCCTAGATATGCCGAAGGTAAAGACGAAGTTTTTGTAGGAAGAATCCGTCGTGATGAAAGTCAACCTAACACACTTAACATGTGGATTGTTGCAGACAATTTACGAAAAGGAGCCGCAACAAATACCATTCAAATTGCTGAATATTTAGTGGCAAATGATTTAGTGTAAATCAAAATCAGCACAAACTTTAAATCCGTTTATTTTAACAAATCACAAATTTTGTTAAAAGAAACGGATTTATTTTTTGGTTTAGTACTTTTGTAACAAATGAAAAAGAGATTTGTAATAGTCAATTCGGTTTTAATGTTTGTTGTATTGTTTTCAATGCTATTACAATCCTTGCATTCTTTTGAACATTTAGCAAAACTCTTTGCTGAAAAAGAGTGTCATCATCACTATTCACAAAAAACAGAAATTAATCATCAACATCATCCTTTTGATCATTGTTTCGTTTGTGAATTTACTTTTGGGAGTTATGTTTCAACTGCTTTGTTTTCATTAAAAAACAGAATTATTGTTACAATATCTCAACAATACACTTTTTTATACAAACACACTTCACAATTCTTCAAAGGAAGTTTATTTGCATTAAGAGCACCTCCACAATTCAAAATATTTTAAAAACAAATTCATTTTCATGTTTCTGAAAATGAATATCGTGTTTCTATTTATTTTGAACAGAAAAAATGCTAAAAAAAAAGTATCTCGTTTTCTGCGGATTGTTGTTTAGTGTATGTATATTTTCACAAAACACAATTAGCGGAAAAATCACCAATCAAGAGAATGAAGCTCTTGAGGGAAGTCATATTCATATCGGAAAGAAAACAGGAACTACCGATGCGCTAGGGAATTATTTTATAAAAAATGTCTCAAGCGGAAAAGTAAAAGTTCACGTTTCGTATATTGGGTATCAGTCTATTGACACTCTAGTTGGTTTAAATAATGACCTTGTACTTAATTTTAAACTAAAGGAATTAACTTTTAGGCTGAATGAGATTAATGTAACACATGCTAGAAACACAATTAACAAGTCTGTTTTGGAACAAAAAATTAAAACAGAAACTATTGAAAAGTATAGCAGTCAATCTCTTGGTGATGCTTTAAAGGAAATAGCTGGTGTATCTGCATTAAAAACGGGGAGTACCATTGTTAAACCAGTGATTAATGGATTATATGGCAATAGAGTTCCCATTATAAATAATAATATAAGGATGGAAGACCAGCAGTGGGGAACAGAACATGCGCCTAGTTTCGACATCAACTCAGCTTCAAAAATTACAGTAATAAAAGGAGCTTCAGGTTTACAATACGGAGGAGACGCTGTTGGAGGATTAGTTATTATTGAACCTGTTGCTGTAAAAAAAGACACTTTGTTTGGTAAAACACTATTGAATTTTGATTCTAACGGACGAGGCGGATCTGTAAGTTCTAGTATTCATAAAGGAAACATTTTGGGTTGGAGTTGGAACGCTTTAGGCACTTTTAAATACTTAGGCGATAGAGAGACTCCAAACTATGTATTGTCTAATTCAGGAAACCGGGAAGCCAATTTTTCAGGTGATATAAAATATTCTAATAAAAAGTATGATTTTACGGGTTACTACAGTTATTATAACGCTCAAATTGGAATTCTACGTGCCTCGCATACCGGAAATGCTAATGATTTACGTAATTCAATCAATAACAAGATTCCTTCTGTAGTAAAAGATTTTACGTACAATATTGAAAATCCGAAACAAGAAGTACAACATCATATCTTAAAAGCAAATTATAATTATTATTTTGATGAAACAGCTTCGCTTGCCATTCAATATGCATTTCAATTTAATAAACGTTTAGAGTTTGATGTAAGAAGAGGAAATTTCAACAATAAGCCAGCATTAGATTTAGACTTGAAAACACATTCAGTAAACATAGATTATAAAAAAAATGTTCATGACTGGTCTATTAAATCTGGAGCAAATACTGTCTTACAAGATAATTTTGCCAATCCAAGCACTGGTGTTCGTCCTTTAATTCCTACTTATTCTAAAATTGATGTTGGACTTTACAGCATTGTAAGTCATAATTTTTCGGATAGTTTTACTTTAGAAACGGGTTTGAGATATGATTTTTCTAAAACAGATGCAACTAAGTTTTATTTTAAATCGCGTTGGGACGAAAGAGGATACAACTCTGAATTTGCTTCTTTTGTCGTTGGAGATTTCGCTAATCAATGGCTAACAAAACCAACATTTACTTTTCATAATATTTCGAGTAGTATTGGTTTTTATAAAGTTTTTGAAAACGATTTGGATTGGTATACGAACCTAAGTTATGCCGCTAGAAATCCAAATCCATCAGAGTTGTTTAGTGACGGATTGCATCATTCTTTGGCAGTTATTGAGCTAGGTGATTTGGCTTTGGACAAAGAAACTTCTTTAAAAGTATCCACAACTATTCAAAAAAAATGGAATTCTTTTTCAGTTGAGCTTAATCCGTATGTAAATGCTATTCAAAACTATATGTTTTTAAGACCAATTAGACCTGAGAATACTAATCGTGGTACTTTTCCTGTTTTTCAATACGAACAAACTAATGCTAGAATTGCTGGAATTGATTCGCAAACCAATTGGAAGATCAATTCACACTGGAATCATTCTCTTGCTTTTACTTATGTAAATGGTAAAGATTTATCTAAAAACATTCCTTTAATAGACATCACTCCATATTCGGTAAATACAAAAATTCAATATTCAAACGCTAAGTGGAATGACTTCTTAATTGAAGTTAAAGGAGAACTTGTGGGGCAGCAAAAACAGTTCCCTAATAATAATTATACCATTAATATTATTGAAAATAATGTACTTACTCCTGTTGAAGTAGATATAAGTACTCCTCCAGCAGGCTATGAATTGTTGCATATGTATTCAGAAGTAAAATTTAAAACCTTTCATAAAGGAATTACAACTTTAGCATTTTCTGTTCAAAATATTTTAAACACAACTTACAGAGACTACTTAAATCGTCAACGCCTTTTTGCAGACGAAATGGGTAGAAACTTTCAAATTCAATTAAAAATTAATTATTAAAAAATTTAAAAAATGAAAAATTCAAAAATTTTAGCCATTGCATTAGTATCAATATTCACTTTTTCATCTTGTAGTGATGATGATGACAAGCCAACACCAGTTATAGAAGAGGAAGTAATTACAACATTAACCGCTGTTTATACCCCTGTAGGTGGCGGTACTGCAATAACTTTACAATCTAGAGATTTAGATGGCGATGGGCCTAATGATCCTTTAATTAGTGTATCAGGAAAATTTGCACAAGGAACAATATACAATGGTGTTGTAACTTTCTTGAACGAAACAGAAAGCCCAGCTGAGGACAAAACTGAGGAAATTAAGGAATTAGCGCTTGAGCATCAAGTGTTTTATCAAAAAACTGGCGGTATCAATAACATTATCTATGCTGATACACCGAGTAACAAAGATTCAAACGGAAACCCGATTGGTTTAGAATCTGTCTTTACCACTACAGGAGCTGCAACTGGTACTATTAGAATAATTTTAAAACACGAACCAAACAAATCAGCTCTTAATGTAGCAAATGGTGATGTGGCAAATGCCGGAGGAAGTACTGATATAGAAGCAGATTTTGACATTGTTGTTGAGTAATACTTTCCAAATTTATTTTTTTTAAAAGCTATTCCAATTGGAGTAGCTTTTTTTATAATCCAAATTAAAAAATCTTATTTTGTATTATTGTATTTATTTTTAAAAAAAGCATCAATTTTATTTTTTTTACTTTTCGTAATTATTTATGTGTTTCATATATAATAATTTACTAATTTAGGTTAAATTTAAAATTAACTAACCAATAAATTTTTTTTATATGAATTCACAATTTTCGTTACTAGTTAGAATTACTTTGGGAGTTTTACTTGTAGTTTTTGGGAGCAATAAGTTTTTACATTTTATTCCGCTTCCAGAACCAACTGGTGCAGCGGCTGATTTTATGAATTCATTAGGCGCAACAGGATATATTTTTCCACTTGTCGGAATTCTTGAAGTTGCTATTGGTGCTTTGTTATTATTAAAGAAATGGATTGCTTTTGCTTTGATATTGTTGGCGCCGATTTCAATTAATATTGTACTTTTTCATTTATTTTTAGATATCCCTGGTTTAAGCGCGGCTTTATTATTAGCAGTTTTAAATGGAATTTTAATTTATAAACATTGGAAACAATATACTCCGCTTTTTTTATAATCAACAGTAAAATATGAATTAAAAAGGCTTTTATTTGAAAAGCCTTTTTGTTTTTAATATTCTAATTTGCCTACATATCTCATGTGCCTAACAATTCGGTCTTTTCGACGATTAATATAAGAAGATGAATTAGTGGCTTTAAATTTTCTAGGATTTGGTAAAATAGAGGCTATACCTGCAGCTTCATATTTGGTCAAATTAGAAGCCTCTTTTTTATACCAATACTGGCACGCAGCTTCTGCGCCATATACACCATCTCCCATTTCAATACTATTGAGATAGACTTCCATTATTCTTTCTTTTCCCCAAATCAACTCAATTAAAACAGTAAAATAAGCTTCTAATCCTTTGCGTAAATAGCTTCTTCCTTGCCATAAAAATACATTTTTAGCAGTTTGCTGAGAGATGGTACTTCCTCCTTTTAATTTTTTACCCTTCTCATTATTTTTCATTGCTTTTTGAATAGCATCAAAATCAAAACCATTATGAGTCAAAAAAGTCCCATCCTCACTAGCAATAACCGCTTTTTGTAAATTTGTTGAAATATTTTCTAATGGCTCCCAATCGTGGCTACAAATCATTTCTTTTCCGTCCATTTTATTTTCAATGGCTCGAACAACCATAAGTGGAGTAAGAGGAACGGGAACAAATTTAAAAAACACAACTCCAATAATTGAAATTGCAAAAAACCAAAGCATGGCTTTAAATAAAAAACGAATGATTCTTCTAAACATAAAATTAAATTAAATCGGCCAACTCAGTACCTATTAAACTTCCAATAGCAACTCCCATTCCTCCTAGTCGCACGCCACAATATACATGTTCAGATAATTGGCTAACAATAGGATTTTTACTTGAACCCAATCCCATGATTCCGCTCCAACGATGTTGAATTTTGAAATCCTGATTGGGTAAAATTACATTTTTTAAAAGATATTCTAACTGATTTTGAATTATTGTGGTCTCTCCAAATTCAGAAGTTGTTTCTCCTTCAAAATCAAGATTTCTCCCACCACCAATTAATATTCGATCATCAATGTTTCTAAAATAATAATACCCTTTATCTAAATGAAAAGTCCCTTTTATATCTAAATTTGGGATAGGTTCAGTAATTAAAACCTGTGCTCTAGCGGGTTTTACAGCACCATTAGTTATTGAACTTGCAAAACCATTGGTTGCAAAAACAATTTTTTTTGTTTTAAAATTAAAATCACCAATAGCGACTTGTACATCAATCTTACTTTCGTGATATTCAGTAACCGTTTGTTGATTCAAAATTAAAATATTCTCAGAAATAGCTTTTTTTAATAATGCCTGCATCATATTTCCAGTATCGATTTGGGCTTCAAAAGGATTAAAAATTAGATATTCTTTTATTCCATTGAATCCGAAACGCTCTATTTCCTTTGCGAAAACAGTTGTTTTAAAAACAGGTTTTAAAATCTCATTAATAAAGGACATCTTATTTAATGACAAATCGTAATTAGTATCGTCATTTTTTAAAAATAATTCATAACCACCAAAAGGTTTAAAATCTATTGCATCATCACCTAGGTTTTTGCGAAGTAATTGTAATCCTTTCCATCGTTTTTCAATAAGTTGTATTACTTCTTCTTCTGAATGAGACTTTAAATCGTCTATAATTTCCGAAAGGCTTCCGAAACATGCAAAGCCGGCATTTTTAGTACTCGCGCCTTGAGGTAACATTCCTTTTTCTAAAACTAAGATTTTACTATCGGGAAAACGTTCTCGTAAGCGTAAAGCTGCATGCAATCCAACAATTCCGCTACCTACGATGGTGTAATCGATGTTTGTAAACCAGTTTTTTAATTCCCAATAACTCAAATTCATGGAAAATTATTTTTTATAAAAATAACAATTTTTCATTAAACCATATTATTTAATTCAAGTTTTATAAATTGAATTTTTTCTGTTTATTTATAAAAATTATTAATTAAATTTTATGGATAACAAAAGTTTGTTGTAAAGTTGTTAATAAATAAGCTCATATTTAACATTTTCAATTAAATAATAAATTTACATTTGAAGCCTATTTTAACCAAAAATTAATTTATTAACATTATGAAAAACAAATTACTTTCAATTATATTACTTTTTATTAGCAGTATTTCATTCTCACAAATTAGCAAGTCTCTATGGAATGAAACCTCTGAAAATAAATTAGTTTCGGAAATTTTTAAGAACAAAAACCAAATAAAGAACCCGAAATTATTTGATCTTGACATCGTCAATTTAAAACAAAAACTATCTGTTTCTCCTAAAAGATTTGAAGTTTCAGAAAAATCGAACGTTATTGTTTCTTTCCCCAATTCAGAAGGGCAATTAGAGAGTTATCGAATTTTGGAATCTTCTAATATGGATGCTGAATTGGCAAGGAAATATCCTGAAATAAAATCCTATGTAGGTCAAGGGATAGAAAATCCAACATCTACTATTTACTTTAGTTTATCTCCTCTTGGTTTTCAAAGTATGATAATCAAAGCAGATCAATCAGCTGTTTTTATTGAGCCGTATACTAAGGATTTAAAGACATATAGTGTTTTTAGAAAAACAGATAAAATGGCTTCATTAAACAAGTTTGAATGTAAAGTAGTGAACAAATTAAGTCCAAATACACTAACTAATTTTGTTGCAAGACCAAATGCTGATGATGGTAATTTAAGAAATTATCGTTTGGCATTATCTGTAACTGGAGAGTATACAGCTTATTTTGGAGGTACAAAAGCGTTGGCTTTAGCTGCAATAAATAATTCTATGACTAGGGTAAATGGTGTCTTCGAAAAAGATTTTGGAGTACACATGAATTTGATTGCTAATAATGATTTAGTAGTTTACACAAGCGCAACTTCAGACCCCTATTCTGCATCGTCTAATATGTCTAGATGGAATGCTGAATTACAATCTACATTGACTTCAGTTATTGGAGAAGCAAATTATGACATCGGACATTTATTTGGAGCTACAGGAGGAGGAGGAAATGCAGGTTGTATAGGCTGTGTTTGCGTTAATGGTTCTAAAGGTAGTGGAATTACTTCGCCAGCAGATGGAATTCCTCAGGGAGATAGTTTTGACATTGATTATGTTGCGCATGAGATGGGACATCAATTTGGAGGTAATCATACCTTTACCTTTAGTAATGAAGGCACAGTTGCACAGTGCGAACCAGGAAGCGGATCTACCATTATGGGATATGCTGGAATAACAGGAGCAACCGATCTTCAAGCCCGTAGCGATCCATTTTTTCATGCGGTTAGTATTCAGCAAATAACTAATTATATAAAATCGACTACTTGTCAAACTACAACAGTTACTGGAAATGCAGTTCCAACGGTAAATGCGGGTTTAGACTATACCATACCTAAAGGAACTCCTTTTGTTTTAACAGGTTCCGGATCTGATGCAAACGGCGACGCACTAACATACATTTGGGAACAAATGGATAGAGGAACATCGACTACGACAAATCCGAAAACGACGGCAACTTCTGGGCCTGCTTTTCGTTCTTTTACCCCATCTACTAGCGCTACAAGATATTTTCCAAGGCTTTCAACAATACAAGCAGGATTAACATCTTGGACTTGGGAAGCGATTCCAAATGTTGCAAGAACTCTAAACTTTAGATTAACCGTTAGAGACAATAGAGCTGGCGGACCTGCAAATAATAGTGATGACATGATTGTAACGGTTAACGCAACAGCAGGGCCATTTACAGTGAGTGCTCCTAATACTGCTGTTTCTTATGTTGGAGGATCTTCACAAACTGTAACTTGGGCAGTTGCAGGAACAACCGCAAACGGTGTTAATACTGCTAATGTAGATATATTATTATCTAGAGATGGTGGAAATACATTTCCTATTACACTATTAGCTGGAACTCCGAATGATGGAAGTCAAGTAGTAACAATACCAAATACTGCTGGAACACAGAACAGAATTATGGTTAGAGGAAGCGGGCATATTTTCTTTGATATTTCTAATGCAAACTTTACCATAACTGCTGGCTCTACAGATACTGTTGTGCCAACCGCTCCAACATTAGCAGCATCTGGAACTACACAAACAGCAACTAACTTGTCATGGTCTGGGGCAACCGATAATGTGGCGGTAACAGGCTATGATGTGTTTCAAGGTTCAACTTTGTTGGGTTCAACATCAAGTACAACCTTTTCAGTTATTGGTTTAACGGCTTCAACAACATATTCTTTTTCAGTAAAAGCTAAGGATGCAGCTGGTAATATATCGCTTTCAAGTAATTTAGTTAGCGTTACAACTTTAGCGCCAGTTTTAGATACAACATTGCCAACGGCTCCTACGTTGACGGCTACAGGAACAACTCAAACCACTACAAATTTGTCTTGGTCTGGAGCAACAGATAATGTTGCCGTAACAAGCTATGATATCTATCAAGGTGCATCATTAATTGCTAGTGTAGCGACAACTTCCTATACGGTTTCGGGATTAACGGCTTCGACAGCTTATACATTTTCTATACGATCAAAAGATGCAGCAGGAAATATTTCAGCACCAAGTAATATAGTAAATGTAACCACTTTAGCTGTTGTAGTTACTTCTTATTGTGCTTCACAAGGAAATAGTACAGCTGATGAGAGAATAGGTAGAGTCGTTTTTGGAACAATAAACAATACTTCAACAGGGACAAATGGTTATGAAAATTTTACCTCTTTGTCTACAAATGCAGTTCGAGGAACGGCCTATACAATTACGATAACTCCTTCATGGACAAGTACCGTGTTCAGCGAAGGGTATGGAGTTTGGATTGATTTTAATGGAGATGGTGATTTTGCAGATGCTGGCGAAACTGTTTTGTCGAGAGCAAGAACAATAACGACTCCAATTTCAGGGGCAATAACAATTCCTGCAACTGCTAAACTAGGTATCACCCGAATGAGAGTCTCTATGAAGTACAATGCAACTCCAACTTCATGTGAAATATTCTCTTTCGGACAAGTTGAAGATTATTCTATAAATATTGTTGCATCAGTTGCAAAAGATGCTTCGATAACTCCTAAAGCGTTAACTTTTAAAGTGTATCCAAATCCAGTAAGATCGAATATTTTAAATATTTCTGGAATTGAAAACGGAACCTATAGAATTATTAATGTTGTAGGTCAAGAAGTTTCAAAAGGAAAAATTGAAGGCGAGAGTATTCCAGTTCACATGATTAAATCTGGAGCCTATTTGTTAGAAGTGACTTCAAATGGCGAAATTGCCTTAAAACGTTTTATAAAAGAATAAGAATAAAAAATTAAGGAAAAAGCGGCTAGAGTATTGTTCTAGTCGCTTTTTTTATGAATAATTATTTCAATTTTCACTTTCTTTTCTCAGCAAAAAACGTTTTCATCAAACTAGAAGCCTCATTTGCTAGAACTCCTCGAACAACAATAGTTTTTGGATGCAATTGTGTTCCCATTTTTTCAAAACCACGATGCTCATCGCTTGCACCAAAAACAATTTTTGAAATTTGACTCCAATATAATGCTCCAGCACACATTTGGCATGGTTCAAGAGTAACATAAAGCGTACAACCTGTTAAATATTTTCCTCCCAAAAAATTAGCTGCAGCAGTTATTGCTTGCATTTCGGCATGAGCGGTAACATCATTCAAAAGTTCGGTTAAATTATGACTCCTTGCAATGACTTTGTTATCGATGACGACAATAGCACCAACAGGAATTTCACCTTTTTCAAAAGCTACTTCGGCTTCCTGAAGGGCTTTTTTCATAAAATATTCGTCAGTGAAAATGTTTTCCATAAGGCAAAAATAGGAATTCAATTTGTACATTTGCTTCATGTCGAATAATTTACTTACACATATTTTCAATCCATCCGATTTGCGTCAACTCGATGAAGCACAACTTCCTCTAGTCGCACAAGAATTGCGTGACTTTATTATTGGAATTGTAGCTGTTAAAGAAGGGCATCTTGGTGCAAGTTTAGGTGTTGTAGAACTAACAATTGCTTTACACTACATCTTTAATACTCCAGAAGATTTATTGGTTTGGGATGTAGGACATCAAGCTTATGGGCATAAAATTTTAACTGATAGAAGGACGCAGTTTCATACGAATAGACAATTAGGGGGTATTTCTGGATTTCCAAAAAGGAGCGAAAGTGTATATGATGCTTTTGGAGTAGGGCATTCATCAACATCTATTTCAGCAGCTTTAGGTATGGCAATTGCTTCTAATTTAAAAGGAAATTTTAACATACAACATATTGCAGTTATTGGCGATGCTTCTATTGCATCGGGAATGGCTTTTGAAGGTTTGAATCATGCAGGAGTTACCGATGCTAATTTATTAGTAATTCTTAATGATAATGCTATTGGTATTGACCCGAGTGTTGGTGCTTTAAAAAAGTATCTCACCGCCGTGAAAGAAGGAAAAAATCCGAAGCAGAACAACATGATTAAGTCCTTAAACTTTGATTATTCAGGGCCTATAGACGGTAATGATATTTTTGCGGTTCTACAAGAATTAAAACGATTAAAAAATATAAAAGGGCCCAAGTTTCTTCATATTATCACCACAAAAGGAAAAGGATTAAAACAGGCTGAGGACAACCAAGTACAATATCATGCTCCTGGAAAATTTGACGCTGCTACAGGAGAAATTCATACAAAATTAGAAGAAAATCTTCCTCCTAAATACCAAGATGTATTTGGTTTAACACTTTTGGATTTAGCTAAATCAAACGAAAAGATTATAGGAATCACACCAGCAATGCCAACAGGAAGTTCACTCAAATTTATGATGGATGAATTTCCGAAACGTGCTTTTGATGTAGGAATTGCTGAGCAGCATGCTGTAACCTTATCTGCAGGGATGGCTACCCAAGGAATGGTTGTTTTTTGTAACATCTATTCCACTTTTTTGCAACGCGCTTATGACCAAGTGATTCATGATGTGGCTTTGCAGAATCTACCAGTCATTTTTTGTTTAGACCGTGCAGGTTTGGTAGGTGAGGATGGAGCAACACATCATGGCGTTTTTGATTTGGCGTATTTGAGATGCATTCCAAATATGATTATTTATTCACCATTGAATGAAATTGAACTTCGGAACATTTTATATACGGCACAATTTGGTTTGTCAAATCCTATTGCTATTCGTTATCCTCGCGGAAGAGGCCGGATTATAAATTGGAAACAGCCGTATGAAAAATTGGAAATAGGAAAAGCTACTTGCATCAAGAAAGGAACAAAAATTGCGATTTTATCTAATGGAACTATTGGCAATAATGTAACTCTTGCTTTGTCTAAATTAAATAATTCAGAGCATTTTGCTCATTATGATTTTGCGTTTGTAAAACCCTTAGATGATGATTTACTTCATACTATCTGTACCTCATTTCAATCTTTAATTACCATTGAAGACGGATCAATTATTGGCGGTTTTGGGAGCTCAATAGCTGAATTTTTAGCTCTGCACAAGTATACTTTATCAATAAATATTTTGGGCATTCCTGATGTGTTTGTAGAGCAAGGTACAATTCCTGAATTACAACAATTTTGTAAATTAGACGTTAACAGTCTAGTTGGCTTATTTAAAAAATTATATTACTAATTCTGAACAAGTTTCTCAATAGTTTATTAATGCGGTTTTTATTTATTTATTATTTTCTGATAGCATTCTTTGTTTCAAAAAATATCTTTTCTCAAGAAAACAATATTATTCCCTATTCTAAAAACGTTTCGAACGATACTATTTCGTATTGGATAAAACAAAATAAAGTTGGTTTCGATTTTACTCAGATTGCATTTGTAAATTGGAATGCTGGTGGTGCTAGTTCTATATCAGGTTTAGCTAAAGCCAATTTTGTTAGAACTTATTGTAGAAAAAATTATAAATGGGAAAACGAATTGATTGTAAGATATGGATTAAACAAACAAGAAGGAAAAGAACTACAAAAAACAGACGATGTATTGCTGTTTAACTCGACTTTCGGATACAGAAAAGATACATTGACCAATTGGTATTACTCTTCAAAATTTAATTTTAATACTCAGTTTACAAACGGATATGCCTATCCAAATACTTCAATTTCTATTTCTAAACCTTTCGCCCCGGCGTATCTTTTTTTAGGAATCGGTGCCGAGAATATTAATAAAAGAAAGAATTACACTATTTATATTTCTCCGTTTACCTTCAAAAACACCTTGGTTTTAGACAGCAGATTAGCCAATCAAGGTGCTTTTGGTGTTCGTGGTGCTCAGTTTGATGCTAATGGAACTATGATTATTAGTGGAGAAAAATCAAAAGTGGAATTAGGAATGTTGTTTTCTAGTCAGCTAAAAAAGGAAGTATATAAAAATATTATTTTAGACAGTAGATTGATTTTATATTCGGATTACATCAATAAATTTGGGAATATTGATGTTGATTGGAATATTTTATTTGAATTGGTAGTAAATAAATATGTAAAAGCAAATATTGGCACTCATCTTATTTATGATGATGATATAAAAGCTAAAGATGAGGTTAATGGAAAACAAATTACGATTGGTCCAAAGATTCAACTCAAACAACTCTTAGGTATAGGAGTTGTTTATGAGTTTTAAATTAATTTCTTTTTGTTCCGTTAATCGTTTCATACAATTCTAAGGCATTGCCATCTGTTAAAAGCGAAACATAGTGACAAATATGCAAAAGCCTTTTATATAAATCTTCTTTATCTTCTAGGAACTTTTCAGGCAACATTTTCAGAATCAATTTGTCATAATTTGATGCTTTTCCGTCAAATTTATTATTAAAAGCGGTGATGAATTTATCTAATAATGTTTGAATAATTTGATAACCAATCAACTCTTTTTCAATTACTTCACGACTTTGATAGATGTTTTTTACGCTCAATTTAATTATGTCATCCATTTGGGCTTTGTACTTGCTTTTATCGGTCAAAGCAAATGGAAATTTTCCTTGTAAAATAGCTTCTTCATTTTCTAAAAATACTCTAACAGCATCGTTTATTAAACTTCCAATGGCTAAAGCTCGCAAATAACTGATTCTGTCTTCTTTTGTAGTTAAGGTCTTGTATTTCTCGGTGTCAATACTGTCTTTTACTAGTTTTATTAAATATTCTAAAGCAAAATCTTCAGAAACCAAACCCAAATTAATTCCGTCTTCAAAGTCAATAATGGTATAGCAGATGTCATCTGCAGCCTCTACTAAATAAGCCAACGGATGTCTCTCGAAGCCGATATTGCTTCCTTCTTTATTAGGAATCAAACCTAATTCTGTGGCGACTTCTTGAAAAAAAGATTTATCGGTTTGAAAAAAACCATATTTTTTATCAGCAATAGTATTGGTTGGTTTTTTAGGTAAACTTTCCTTTGGGTATTTCATAAATGCGCCTAAAACAGCATAAGTGAGTCTAAGCGCACCTGAAACTCCTGGGCGGTTTGCTGTTAAAACTGAAAAACCGTTAGCATTTCCTTCAAAATCTATTAAATCTTGCCATTCTTTATTGGATAATTTATCCTTGAATTGCTGCCCTTTCCCAATAGAAAAATATTCTCCAATTGCTTTTTCTCCAGAATGTCCAAACGGTGGATTTCCTATATCGTGAGACAAAGATGCTGCTGCAACAATTGCACCAAAATCATTCATATGAAAACCATGAATTTCTTGTAAATACGGATATTTTTCAATTATTTTTTTTCCAACCAATCGTCCTAATGAACGCCCTACAACCGAAACTTCTAAGCTGTGTGTTAATCGAGTATGTACAAAATCAGTTTTAGAAAGTGGAATTACCTGTGTTTTATCCTGCAAGCTACGAAAGGCAGATGAGAATATGATTCGATCATAATCTACCTCAAAACCCAAACGGGTGTCGTCTTGTTCTATTCGTAATCGTTTGCTTGTATCTCCTTGACGTTTTAGTGATAATAGTTGTTCCCAGTTCATTGAATTGAAGATTGTTGATTAACGATTTTTGATTTCAGAAGTTAAAGATAACTTTATTTTAAGATTTTCAGCATGCAAACACTACTTTCCGCACCAACGTATTGACCATAATTTTCTGTGATTTTATAGCCTGAATTTTTGTATAATGAAATAGCCTCAGGTTGGTTGATTCCCGTTTCCAGAATTATTTGAAAATAATTTAGTTCTGATGTCCAAAGTTCAAGCTCAGACAAAATTTTAGAAGCAATTCCTTTTCCTCGATAATCAGGATTTACGAACATTCGTTTTATTTCTACCGTTTTATCATCGATTTCCCTGAAAGCTCCACAGCCAATAGCAATGTCGTTTTGATGACAAACAATTACGTTGTTTAAGATTGCCGTTTTGTTTATTTGAGCATAAAATTCATGATCTTCTCCATCACGAATTTTTAAATCGGCATCTAATAATTTCACAAGGTTTATGAAATCTTGGTTTTCGGAGGTTGTTCGAGTTAGATTTAACATAGGTTAATAATTTAAATAAAAAACAGCTATCTTTTCGACAGCTGTTTCTATTTATTATTTAAAATTATTGTTACGACCCACACATTTCGCATTCGTCTGGATTAGCATTTTTTGCCAATTCAATCATGGCTCTGTATTCTTCTGCTGATATTTCTGCGGGTTCGTCTAAAACGGCGATAGGCTGTAACACTTGCTCTACCGGTTGCTCTTTTACTTCTATAGGCTCTGCTTTTTTATCATTATTCAATGTAAATTTAATAGCATCAACCGCAGCTTTTGTTCTTAAATAATACATTCCAGTTTTTAATCCTGATTGCCAAGCATAGAAGTGCATCGATGTTAATTTAGAATAATTAGCGTCTTGCATGAATAAATTTAGCGATTGCGATTGGTCTATAAAATAGCCTCTATGACGAGACATATCGATAATATCTTTCATAGACATTTCCCAAACGGTTTTGTACAAGTCTTTTAAATCCTGAGGGATACGTTCTATGTTTTGAACAGAGCCGTTGTTTCTCATGATTTCTTGTTTCAAATCTTCAGTCCACAATCCTTGTTTTACCAAATCTTCTAATAAGTGTTTATTTACTACGATGAATTCTCCAGATAACACACGACGCGTGTAGATATTTGAAGTATACGGCTCAAAAGCTTCGTTATTCCCTAAAATTTGCGAAGTAGAAGCTGTTGGCATTGGCGCTACTAAAAGTGAATTTCTCACTCCGTGCTCCATTACTTCTTTTCGTAATGATGCCCAGTCCCAACGTCCTGATAGCTCTTCGTCTTTTAATCCCCAAAGATTGTATTGAAATTCTCCGTTTGATATTGGCGATCCTTTAAAGCTTGAATATGGCCCCTCTTCTTTTGCCATTTCCATAGATGCCGTAACTGCTGCAAAGTATAAAGTTTCGAATATTTCTTGATTTAATTTCTTTGCTTCATCACTTGTAAATGGCATGCGCAATAAAATAAAAGCATCTGCTAAACCTTGAACACCTAAGCCTACTGGGCGATGGCGTAAGTTGGAATTTTCGGCTTCTTTTACAGGATAGTAATTTCTGTCGATTACTTTATTTAGGTTGCGTGTAACGCGTTTGGTAACAGAATATAATAAATCATGGTTGAATTCGCCTTTTTCAACAAACATTGGCAACGAAAGTGAAGCCAAGTTGCAGACAGCAATTTCATCTTTTGATGTAAATTCCATAATCTCAGTACACAAATTCGACGAACGAATGGTTCCCAGATTTTTTTGATTTGATTTTCTGTTGGCCGCATCTTTATACAACATGTATGGCGTTCCAGTTTCGATTTGAGACTCTAGAATTTTCTCCCACAATTCACGTGCTTTGATGGTTTTTCTCCCTTTACCTCTTTCTTCGTAGGAGATGTATAATTTCTCGAACTCGTCTCCATATACATCATACAAACCAGGACATTCGTTAGGGCACATTAAAGTCCAATAGCTGTCTTCTTGTACTCTTTTCATGAATAAATCAGATGTCCACATGGCAAAGAATAAATCTCTAGCACGCATTTCTTCCTTTCCGGTATTCTTTTTCAAATCTAAAAATTCAAAAATATCGGCATGCCAAGTTTCAATATAAATAGCAAAGCTTCCTTTGCGTTTTCCTCCACCTTGGTCTACATATCTAGCTGTATCGTTAAAAACACGAAGCATAGGAACGATTCCGTTTGATGTTCCATTAGTGCCTCGAATATAAGAACCTGTTGCCCGAACGTTATGAATAGACAAACCAATTCCACCCGCCGATTGTGAGATTTTAGCTGTTTGTTTTAAAGTATCGTAAATTCCATCTATACTATCGTCTTGCATCGCCAAAAGAAAACAAGATGACATTTGAGGTTTTGGTGTTCCTGCATTAAACAATGTTGGAGTAGCGTGGGTAAAGAATTTTTTCGACATTAAGTCGTAGGTTTCAATAACCGATTTCAAATCATCTAAGTGAATTCCGACAGCTACACGCATTAACATGTGTTGCGGACGCTCTACAATTTTCCCGTTTATTTTTAATAAATAAGAACGTTCTAAAGTTTTAAATCCAAAATAATCGTAGTTAAAATCTCTATTGTAAATCACATGCGAATCTAAAAATTCAGCATTCTCCATGATTACTTTATGTACTTCTTCAGAGAGTAAAGGTGCTTCTAGGTTCGTTCTCGGATTTACATAATGAAACATCTCGTTCATGGTTTCTGAGAACGATTTTTTAGTGTTTGAATGCAAGTTAGAAATTGCAATTCTAGCCGCTAACTGAGCATAATCAGGATGTGCAATTGTCATTGAAGCTGCGGTTTCGGCAGCAAGATTATCTAATTCTGAGGTAGAAACACCGTCATACAACCCTTCTATTACCCTCATTGCTACTTTTACGGCATCTACTAAATCGTTTAAACCATAACAAAGTTTTTTAATTCTCTCTGTGATTTTGTCGAACATTACAGGCTCTTTATGGCCATCTCTTTTTACTACATACATAAGCATTGAGGTTTTAAAAAACAAGAAATCCCTTTCCTGCTTTTGGGTTATTTGTATTAATTGTTTGTTTTATTTTCTTTTTTAATCTGGAAAAATACAGATGATATGGTTTTTAAAAATCAGCATCAAAGCTAATTTTTTGAGCGTCAGAATCGGTATTCATCACACCTGATTTTTGATATTCGGCTACTTTCTTTTCAAAGAAATTGGTTTTTCCTTGTAAAGATATCATATCCATAAAATCGAAAGGGTTAGTGGTATTGTATTCTCTATCACAACCCAATTCAACTAACAATCTATCAGTAACAAATTCTAGGTATTGTGTCATTAGTCCGGCGTTCATACCAATTAAGCTTACTGGCAAAGACTCTGTAATAAATTCTCTTTCGATGTTTAGTGCATCAACAATAATTTCTCTTATTCTGCTTTTTGGAACCTTTTTTAATAAATGATGATTGTGTAAATGCACTGCAAAATCACAATGCACTCCTTCGTCACGAGAAATTAATTCGTTTGAAAAAGTGAGTCCAGGCATTAACCCACGCTTTTTTAACCAAAAAATTGAACAAAAACTTCCTGAGAAGAAAATTCCTTCTACTGCAGCAAAAGCAATAAGCCTTTCAGCAAAAGAATCAGACTCAATCCATTTTAATGCCCAATCGGCTTTTTTCTTAATGGCAGGAAAAACATCAATTGCTGTAAACAACTCGTTTTTCTCTGTTTCGTCTTTTACGTAGGTATCAATCAATAACGAATAAGTTTCGCTATGAATGTTTTCCATCATGATTTGAAAACCATAGAAAAACTTCGCTTCAGCATATTGCACTTCATTTACAAAATTTTCGGCTAGATTCTCATTTACAATTCCGTCAGATGCTGCGAAAAAAGCTAAAATATGTTTGATGAAGTATTTTTCTTCATTATTTAATTTGTTGTTCCAATCGTTTAAATCTTGCGATAAATCGATCTCTTCTGCAGTCCAAAAACTGGCTTCCATTTTTTTATACCATTCCCAGATATCATGGTGTTTGATAGGAAAAATCACAAAACGATTTTTGTTTTCTTGTAAAATAGGTTCAATTTGAGGCATCTCTTAAGTTTGTTTTTTGAAATTTTAACGAAAAATTATGTTTTCTGTCGAGTACAAAGATTGTCATTTGTAATCAAAAAAGAAAGTCAAACTTATTCACAATCGGCTTTAGTTTTTAACAAACGGGAGTATTCTCAATATTTTTATTAAAATTTTTACGATATTGAAAATCAGACATTTAAAAATAGAAAAAAGTTAAAAACTACCGTAAAATATAGGATTTTAGATGTGCAAAACAAGAAAAAACAAACTTCTTTTGAAATTATTTTTTCAGTTCTTCCGCTACTTTTTCAAGCTCTAAAAACCAATCTTCGCCAAACCTTCTGATAAGGGCTTCTTTAACGAATTTGTATACTGGAATTTCTAGTTCTTTGCCTAAAGTACAGGCATCGTTACAGATATCCCAACGATCGTAATTTACGGCAGCAAACTCCGTAAAATCTTTCACTCGAATTGGATATAAATGACAGGAAACAGGTTTTTTCCAATTAATTACTCCTTCATTGTAGGCTTGCTCGATACCGCAAAGAGCCGTTTTACCATCAAAAATTACGTAAGCACAATCTTTATTGTCAATTAACGGGGTTTCAAGATCGCCATCAGTTCCTTTGGTCCAAGTGCCTTGTGCTTCAATGGCGGAGATGCCTTCTTTGCGAAGAAACGGTTTTACTTTTGGATAAATCTCTTCTAAAATTTTGGTTTCCTCCAGTCTTAAAGGTGCTCCAGCATCGCCATCGACGCAACAAGCACCCTTGCAAGCGGATAAATTACAGACGAAATCTTTTTGTAAAATGTCTTCGGAGACAATGGTTTTTCCTAGTTGAAACATTAGTTATTGGCGTAAAACGGTAATTTTATGAGTAGATTTTTGATTGTTAAAACTGGTCAAATTTACGATATAAATTCCTATTGGAAGTTTTTCGATATTAATTTTAGTACTATTTTGTGCTGTTTCTCTTTTTACTAAAGCACCGGACAAGTTGTAAATAGTTACTTCTTTAATTGGAGAAGACAATGAGTTTATGTTTAGGAAAGACTTTGCTGGGTTTGGTGCGATTATTACTTTTTGTTTTTCATTAAAATCATATGTTTTTAAGTTTTCTAACGAATAGACTTTACTACTATAGCTGTTGTTGAAAGGATTATAAGTATAGCCCATTAATTTATTCTTTAAATCTGATAATTCATTAAGAAGTAGTCGATCTATACCATTTGCTGTTATCAAAATTTTTCCATTTTCGTTAATTACTCTACAATCGTAGGTTTGAAAACTTAAAATTACGATAGGATAATAAATATAGGTAACTTCTAATAGTTTGTCGGGGTCAATTTTTGTTTCTGAAATGTGGTTAACAGTAAATAAAAAATTGTTGATGTCTGAATCTGAAGGAATAGGTAAATTTATAGTTTTCCATAGAGTATGATTACTATTGTAAATTTTAGCTTGGTTAGTTAATTGTCTATTAGAAGTATAGTATTTTTCTCCAGAATTTTCAAGTTTAATTCTGGTAACTTCACTTTGGTATTCATTTTCTAAAGTCAAAGAAGGTATTCCATATACATTTGTTGAAAAGGATATTTGATTATCAATATAATTATTGTCTAAAGTAGCCATAAGTTTATTTTCCAACCCTTCAATACTATTAATACTTACTATTTTTGCTTTAGGAATTGTTAGTAGTTCTTCATTGTTTTCATTTATTAGTTTACCAACATAATTATAAGTTGATCCCTCTAGGGTAAAATAGCTGTATCCTATTTCCATAAGATCATCTGTATTAATTTGGTTTTCTGAAATAATTCCAATATCACCATATTTTGCATTTGATGGTTTTGGTAATGCGATAGTTTTCCACAAGCTATGATTTGGATTGTAAATTTTAGTATTTTGATTTGTTTTATCTAAAACATAATATTTTTCGCCTGAATTTTCAAGTTTAATTCTTTTAATAGTTCCTTCAGTGTAGGTATTTTCTAAAGTAAGGTCAGATAAGGAATACACTTTACTAATAGGATTGCTTATAATATTTTCAGTAATCAATTTGTCCGGAAGTCCAGGTATTTCATCTAAATAAACGCTAGAAGCATCTGGTATGGTTAATAAAATAGTTCCATCTTCCTGAGAAATTCTGCTTTCATATCTATTAGACATATTGTTATAATAGCTATATAGAATTTCAATCTTAGTATCTGAATTAATTCTAGCTTCTGAAACATCATATATTCTAAAGCCACCAGCTAGGGGATTTGACGGAGGTGCAGGCAAAAGTATCGTTTTCCACAATGTATGATCAACATTATTGAATACCAACTCATTTGTAGCACTTTTTAAAAAGTAATACTTCTCACCAGAATATTCTAGTTTTACTCTATTTACCAAACCTTCATTGTAAGTATGCTCTAACGTAATTTGCGCAAAAGAACAGCAAGAAAAAAATAATAAGAGAAATTGTAGGGT
Source organism: Flavobacterium myungsuense (assembly GCF_042677265.1). Lineage (NCBI taxonomy): Bacteria > Pseudomonadati > Bacteroidota > Flavobacteriia > Flavobacteriales > Flavobacteriaceae > Flavobacterium > Flavobacterium myungsuense. Next base: position 374,630 of record NZ_JBHTIZ010000005.1, read on the forward strand.
TGTTTTCATGTTCTAAATGCTTTTTAACAAAGATAAGGTTAATTTTGAATACTATAATTTAGAATCAGACAAATAAATTAACGTCAATTTAGGTTTTAACAGTCCTAAAATCAATACTTTTGCACTTTAAATCATACAGAAATGGGACTAGATTTTAAAGAAATAATTACCGTAGGAATGGTGCTTTTTGCAGTAATCGATATTGTAGGTACCGTACCTATTATTGTTGATTTGAGAAAAAAACACGGTCACATTGAATCCGAAAAAGCATCTTTAGTTGCTGGAATTATTATGATTGTTTTTCTGTTTATTGGAGAAGAATTCCTAAGGTTAATAGGCATTGATGTTCACTCTTTTGCTGTAGCGGGGTCATTTGTATTGTTTTTTTTAGCTTTAGAAATGATTTTGGGTATTCGTATTTATAGAGATGAAGAAGCTAGCTCAGCATCCATCGTTCCTATTGCTTTTCCTTTAATTGCAGGTGCGGGAACAATGACTACTTTACTTTCTTTGCGTTCTCAGTATCATGCCGAGAACATTGTAATTGCCATTGTCTTGAATATCATTTTGGTATATGTAGTTTTAAAATCGTCTTCTAAAATTGAAAAAATGTTAGGAAAAACAGGTTTAGGAGTGGTAAGAAAAGCTTTTGGAGTCGTTCTCTTAGCAATAGCTGTTAAATTATTCGCCGCTAATGTTAAAGGATTATTTGTATAAATAAAAATGTATTAATTTCACACCCTACAAATCTTTACGAATGAAAATTTTTACTTCTATATTAGTTATTTTGGCATTGGCTTTAATAGGATTTAACGTTACACTACTTGATTTTGATCATTTATTAGAAGGCAATAGCGTTATTGCTTTAATAGGAATAGTTGCTTCATTTTGCGCTGTTTTTATTCTTCTTATTTTCAGAATGTCAAAAATCATTCAAGAAAGAACAAAAAATCAGTAGTTGATGTTTGATGTTTTAATCATTGGTGGTGGCGTTTCTGGAATGTCATGTGCGTTGGTTTTGGGTTCTGCTAAAAACAAATCTTTTGTTGCAGATAAGAAAATAGGAATCATCACCCATCAAAAAGCTTCCTCTCTAAAAGATGCTTTGTTTAACAATGCTTACGGAATAACTCCAGGAAAATTAGGCTCTGAATTGCTAACGGAAAGCATCGATCATTTGGCACAATTGTATCCTCATATTTCACAAATCCCGAATGAAAAAGTGCTTAAAATTGAGGGTAGCTTTCCAGATTTTAGGGTTGTTACCAACAAAAGTTCATATGCAACAAAAAGTATTGTAATTGGCATTGGCTCAGCAAATACATTTGCTGTTGAAGGATTACTGCAGTATGTAGAACCGCATCAAAAATCGCTGTCAGAAAAACAAAGAATCCAACTTAAAAATAATGATCATAAAGTGGCTGATGGAATTTATGTAACTGGAACTTTAGCCGGTCACAGAAGCCAACTTGCCATAGCCGCAGGAAGTGGAGCTGCCGTTGCAACCGATATTTTGACTTTTTGGAATAATGGTGTTGAGACTCATGTTCATGATAGTTTAAGATAATAATTGGCGGTTATTTTAATTTTAAAACCGACTGAATCATTTTGTCCTCCTTTAAAATAATTTCATAGAATTTTTGTTCATCAAAAAGTTGTTTGGCAAATTCGGCAGCCAAGTATCTTTTTACTAATGGTTTACTTTTTGTTAAATTAACTATTGCACCATTCTTTGATAAATAGCGCTGAAAATTATTAAAATATAAATCGGTTTTATTCATTTTATCTAGAAATTGTTCAAAAGTCATTCCCTTAAAAGTATTTCTGTTTTTATCGATGGCTTCAAATGCAAACCGACTAACAATTCCTGATTGCTGCATGATATAAACGGTGTTTTCATCACCATTATTCCCTTCGAGTGGAACAAATATATCAGGAACAATTCCTCCGCCTCCATAAACAATTTTGCCTTTTGGTGTTTTAAATTTTAAGGTATCGGCAATTTTTATACTGTCTTTTTCATATAATTCGCCATTTTCAAATCGCTTGCTAAATTCATTAAAATAGTCTTCGTTTCCTTTTTGATAGGGTTTTTGAATGGAGCGACCCGAAGGTGTGTAATACCTCGCAATAGTTAATCGAACTGCTGAACCGTCTTCAAAATCTATTTCGCGTTGCACTAATCCTTTTCCAAAAGAGCGTCGTCCTACAATAATTCCTCTATCATTATCTTGAATGGCACCAGCTAAAATTTCGCTGGCTGAAGCTGAACTTTCGTCTATTAATACAAATACTTTTCCAGTTTCAAAGTTTCCTTTTTCGGTTGCAAAAGTCTTGTCTATTCTACCTTTTCTGTTTTTTAGAAAAACAATTAATTGTTTGTCTTTTAAAAACTCATCGGCAATTTCGGCTGCCATTTCCATGTAACCGCCACCGTTTTCTCGAACATCAATAATTAAAGATTTGGCTCCTTTTTTTTGTAAACTTTCCAAACCAGATTTGAACTCTTTGTAGGTAGTTTCTGCAAATCGATTTATTTTTATATAGCCAGTTGTAACGTTCAACATTGTTGCAACATCAACACTTTTTATAGGAACTACATCTCTTTTTACTTTGATTTTGAACTTTCTATTTTCACTTTTTCTAAAAATAGTCAATTCGACATCTGTACCTACTTTTCCTTTTAGTTTAGCAAATAAACTGTCGGTTGGTAATTTTCGTCCAAATAATTTATAGGAGTTGGCATATAAAATTCGATCACCAGCTTTGATTCCAGCTTTTTCAGAAGGGCCTTTTTCTAAAGGCTTTATTACAGCAACCGTATCGTTTAGCATATAAAAATTGACTCCAATTCCTACAAAATCGCCTTTCATACTTTCGGCAACTCCTTTTTGCTCACTAGACGGAATATAAACAGAGTGCGGGTCGAGCTTTGCTAAAATATCATTTACCGTTAAATCTATAATTGAATCAGTATTCACTTTATCTACGTATTCATTATCAATAAAATCAATAATCTTATAGAGTTTGTTTTTATAATTATTTTTTGATACCAACGGTTTCTCAACTGGAAAATTTAAATATCCGCCAAGTAAAACACCAACTGCAAGCGTTAAAAAAAGAAGAATAGGAAAAAAGATGTTACTTTTTTTCATTTGAAAGATTTGAAATAATTTAGTTGGATGGAAGGTCACCTATAGTGTATTCCCATTGGTTTTTTGGATGCCTATTAGAAATTAGAGCAATTAATGGTAAAGTAAAACCAGAAGAAATTAAACCCAATCCTACTATGGCTTCAGTCCCGCCAAGAACTGCTACTGCAGTCCCTCCAAGTATAAGAATAACTCCTAAAACACATACTACTGGAGAAGTAATAGTTGATGTTAGCGATTTTCTTTTGATTTTTTCTATAGAAGCTAAGGCGATTAATGTGTTATTTATTGAAATGGTTTTGTCATCAATAATTGAAAATCTTCCGAAAAAGCTTCTGCCATCGGTTGTGACTACTTTTATTCTTTTATGTTCTACTAAAAAATCAGTTCTTTCAGAATCCTTTTTTTGCAATAGAATTCCTTTTTCTTGAGCAATTATAGAAACTAATGGCAACACTAAAAACAGTACAAATAAGATCGTTTTCATGATAGTGTTTTTTTAATCTAATTCTTCAATTTGTTCAACAATTACTCCTGCTTTAATTAAAAAATCTACACCAGACGTGTCTCTATATCCATTTTGATATACCACCCTTCTAATTCCTGATTGATGTATGAGTTTACTGCACTCCTTGCAAGGAGAAAGTGTAATATACAATGTTGCTCCTTCACAAGTTTGTGTAGAACGAGCTACTTTTAGAATTGCATTTGCCTCTGCGTGAAGCACATACCAATTTGTTAATCCTTCTTCGTCTTCGCAACAATTTTCAAAACCCGAAGGTGTTCCGTTATATCCATCAGAAATTATCATTCTATCTCGAACAATTATTGCTCCTACTTGTTTGCGCTTGCAGTACGATAAGAGACTCCATTCTTTAGCAATTCGGAGATAGGCTTTGTCGTATTTGTTTAATTTTTTTAATTCCATGTAATGTAAATAGATGTATTTCTATAGTATTATTTTAATGATTTCAGGAAGTACTACTCCAATTAGAAAAGAGGAAGAAACTAAAATAAAATCACGTTTTGATAATCTAAAAAAGTTTTGAACGATATAGGAAACAATCAGAACTAATAAAACCAACACTATTTGAGCCGCTTGAATTCCTAACGTATATTCAAATAAAGGTAATATTTTTGCCGAAAGATTACCCGTTGTTACTGATTTAAAATAATTTGAAAATCCTAAACCGTGAATAATTCCAAAAAAAAGAACAAAAAAACCAATTAAATTAATTCCATTTCCTTTATGGGATTTGCCAATTACAAATAAGTTAAATAAAGCTGTTATTAAAATAGTTATCGGAATTAAGGATTCTTTCAAATTCAACTTAATAATTACAATTCCAAAAAAAGAAAGCAACAGCACCACTAGCTCTCCAATTGCAAAAAAAGCTAATAATAATAAAAGCTTTCTCCACTCTTTAAAGCTGTATGGAACTGCCAAAGCAATTAAAAATAAAATAAAATTATAGCTTTTAATATCTATAACATGTTTCCATGCTAGTTGAAAATACATCCAAAAGTCTGACATAACACATATTGATTTATATAGATTAGGGAATGTAAATTTACAATTAAATTTGAAAATAGGATATAGTATTTAATTTATTAGAAAGTAGGATAAAAAACAGAAAATTCTGAGCAAAATGTTTCCATTAAAAACGAAATTGAATTATATTTGTATATACCTAAATAATAGAAATCATGTCTATAGCAGATTTATTTGACAGCGAATTTAAAAGTAGAAATAAAGGTCATTTTTCAGCAATTGTTCGTGTGGCGTTAGCTGACGGATTAAGTACTGCTGAAGAAAAAGCTTTTTTAGATAAACTAGCTTTACATCTTGAAATTTCGCCAAAGGAGTATGAAGAAATTTTAGAAAACCCATTAAAATACCCTATCAATCCTCCTTATTTATATGTAGAGCGATTGGAACGTTTGTACGATTTAGCAAAAATGGTAAATAGCGATCACCAACTAGGTGACAAACAAGAGCTATTGCTTAGAAAATTTGGGATTGCTTTAGGGTTTACCCCCGGAAACATAAATTATATAATTAATAAAGCTCTTTTGTTAGTGGATAAAAAAGTAGATTTAGATACTTTTATTTTTGAAATGAAACACATGAATAAATAGGAAAATTTTAATTTTTTGTAATCAGACTTTTATAGATTTTTGAACACAGATTTTACTAATTCTCATGAATTAATTAGTGTAATCTGTGTTTTATTTTATCAAAATTACATTATCATTCTTACCAAACAAATATTGCTTTTTTTGTGAAATAGAAATGATTTTTATGGGATAGTTTGATGGATTTGTATATTTGTTTTTTAAACGAAATATTTTAATCCGAAAATCAAGATTTTCTACCAGCAAAAAACTCCAAAATGAACATTAGAGAAGGTAAAAAAGAGGATATGGCTGCGGTTTTAGAACTCATTAAAGAGCTTGCCACTTTTGAGAAAGAACCCAATGCTGTTGTTGTTACCGTTGAAGATTTAGAGCGTGATGGTTTTGGTGAAAATCCATTGTTTTATACTTTTATAGCAATAATTGAGGAGCAAATTGTAGGTGTAGCTTTGTATTATTACCGCTATTCTACATGGAAAGGAAGAACTATCCATTTAGAGGATTTGATTGTTAAAGAAAAAAGGAGAGGAGCAGGTGTAGGTTACGCTCTTTATAAAGAAGTGATTGCTCAAGGAAAAAAAGATGGTGTTCGAAGAATTGAATGGAATGTTTTAGATTGGAATGCTCCAGCAATTGATTTTTATAAAAAAACAGGAGCAATCGTTTTAGAAGATTGGAGAGTAGCACAAATGGACGAAATAGGAATTGATAATTTTTTAAGAAATTTATAATGAGAGTATTTAAGTTTGGTGGTGCATCGGTTAAAGATGCTGCCGGAATAAAAAATGTATATGATGTTTTACAAAAAGTAGGTTATGAAGATGTTTTACTAGTAGTTTCGGCTATGGGAAAAACAACAAATGCTTTAGAGGAAGTAATAAAAAACTATTTTGATAAATCGGCTGAATTGAATTCTTCAGTACAAGAAGTAAAAAAATACCACAATCAAATTTTATTGGAGTTGTTTGAAGACGATAAAAATGAAGTATTTACTGCTGTAAACAATTTATTTTTTGACTTAGAATATTTTTTAAGTCACAATAAATCTCCTAATTATAATTTTGTTTACGATCAAATCGTGAGTTTTGGAGAATTAATTTCAACTACAATCCTTTCCCATTTTATGTCTTTTATGGGAATAAAAACCACTTGGATTGATGTTCGAAATTTTATAAAAACAGACTCTACTTACCGTGATGCAGAAGTAGATTGGGAAATCACTCAAAAAAACATTTCTAAAAACGTTAAACGTAAAGTATTAAACATAGCTCAAGGATTTATAGGCTATGATGACAATGGCTTTACAACAACTTTGGGTCGTGAAGGATCTGATTATACAGCTGCAATTTTTGCGTATTGCCTTAATGCAGAAAGCGTAACTATTTGGAAAGATGTTCCTGGGGTTATGAATGCCGACCCTAGATATTTTGAAAATGCCAGTTTATTGAATCAAATTTCCTATCGTGAAGCTATCGAATTAGCGTTTTACGGTGCTAGTGTTATTCATCCAAAAACCCTACAGCCGTTACAGAAAAAGGAAATACCATTATTTGTAAAATCATTTATAAACCCATTATTGCCTGGTACTAGTGTTTCTAAAGGCGAAGATTTAGTGCCTTTTCTACCTTGTTTCATTGTAAAGAAAAATCAATTATTAGTTTCACTTTCTTCTATCGATTTTTCATTTATCATGGAAGAGAACATTAGTGAAATATTCGGATTGTTGCATCAATACAAGATGAAAGTAAGTTTAATACAAAACTCAGCTATTAGTTTTTCTATTTGTGTGGAAGACAAATTTGGAAATTTTAATGAGTTGAAAAACATCCTTGCCAAAAAATTTAAAGTTTCTTATAACGAAAACGTTTCTCTCTACACTATCAGACATTTTAATGAAAAAGCTTCGCAAATGGTCGAGGAAAATAAAGAAGTTTTATTGAAACAAGTTAGTAGGGAAACCATGCAAATTGTGACGAAAGACGCAAGCTAATTTGCAAGCATATTAAAGCTAGAGATTTCAACTCCTTGAATTATCAAAAAAACACACTACTTTTGATATGTTGGCGTTATATCTTTATGTTAAAAAAACTATTTTTTTTTGGTTTTATAAGCGTTTTTTCGGCACTTCATGCCCAAGAAATCAATACGTCATATAAAACCAAAAAAATTCCAGTTTCTTACGATACAATTCATTTAGAAAAGACCAGTATCAATTCGAGCTTTTTTAAACTACTTGATAATCAATCTAAAGTTGTTGACACCTCGTTTTACAAAATAAATTTTCAAAAAGGAGCCTTGCTTTTAAAAGAAAATTTCAAGTCTAATAAAGATTCAGTAACGGTTCAGTATTTAAAGTTTCCAGATTATTTAACCAAGCAGTACAGTATTTACGATGACAGTCGTGTAGTTGATAATGATACTAACGAAAAAAACTTGTATCGTGTTTCTAATGATGCGTTTCAAAAATTTATTCCTTTCGATGGTTTAAATACCTCAGGAAGCATCACTCGAGGAATCACTATTGGCAATAACCAAAATGCAGTTGTAAATTCGAATCTCGATTTACAAATCACAGGCAAAATTTCCGATAAAGTAAGTTTGAGAGCTTCTATTCAAGACAGTAATATTCCCCTTCAAAATGGAGGATATTCGCAAAAATTAGACGAGTTCGACCAAATTTTCATTGAACTTTTTAGTGAGAAATGGCTGGTTAGAGCAGGCGATTTGTTTATGGAAAATAGGAAATCTAGTTTTCTGAATTTTAATAAAAAAGTGCAGGGGTTGTCTTCTAATTTTTCTTTTGGAACTCCTGAAAACAAAACCAATATTTTTGCATCGGCAGCATTAGTTCGGGGGCAATATACTAAAAGCAACTTTGTAGGTCAGGAAGGGAATCAAGGCCCGTATAAGTTGCGAGGTGCAAATGGCGAGTTGTTTGTATTGGTGATTTCAGGATCAGAACGTGTTTTTGTTAATGGAATTTTGTTAAAACGAGGAGAAAATAATGATTACACCATAGATTACAATGCTGGAGAAGTTACGTTTACATCGCTTTTTCCTATAAATTCAGAAATGCGAATTGCTATAGAATATCAATATTCTGACAGAAACTACACTCGTTTTGTGACTTATTTTGGTGCTACTCATGAAAAAGAAAATTGGAATATTGGTGCATATGTCTATTCTGAAAATGATGTAAAAAACCAACCTTTACAACAAGAATTATCAACAGAGCAGGCTCAAATTTTAGGAAATGCTGGTGACAATCCTGATTTAATGACTGCACCATCGGCAGTAAATGAAAGTTACTCTGAAAATAGAATTTTGTATGAAAAAGGAACACAAAACGGACAAGAAATTTTCGAATATTCTGACAATCCTTCTGCTGTTTTATACAATGTTCGATTTAGTTTTGTTGGAAATGGCTTGGGAAATTATACGATATCAAATGCAGCTGCGGTAGGTAAAATTTATTCTTATATAGCGCCAATTAATAATGTAAAACAAGGAAGTTACGAGCCTATTACACGATTGGTTGCCCCAACAAAAATTCAAATTGCAACCATCATGGGCGCATACAATCCTTCTGAAAAAAGCGCAATTGATTTTGAATTGGGCATGAGCAATAACGACTTGAATTTATTTTCTTCTGAAGACGATAGAAATAATAAAGGTCTGGCTGGGAAAATAAATGCAAAAAAACGACTCTTTACTGGAAAGTGGGAAGTGGATGCCTTTGCTAATTTTCAGTTTGTACAACAGGATTTCAGAACAATTGAGCGTTTGTTTACCATAGAGTTTAATAGAGATTGGAATTTGACAACTGTTGTAGGAAATCAAAGTTTGTTGATATCCGGATTGAATTTTAATTTGCCAAAAAAAGGATTATTTACCTATCAAATAGAAAAACTCGATTTTACCAAATCCTTTTCAGGTAGCCGCCATAATAGTAATGCGTTATTTAAGTTTAAAAATTGGAACATTCAAAATCAAGGCAGTTTCTTGAACAGCAATAGCACTTTATCAGACTCTAAATTTATCAGAAATCAGGCGCAAACACGCTGTCATTTTAAGAAAAACTGGGTTGGTGCCAGTCTTAGATTAGAAGATAATAAAGAACAAATAAAAGCCACAAACCAATTTTCTGCTTTAAGTCAAAAATTTATTGAATATGGTACTTTTCTCGGCAGAGGGGATAGTACCAAAGTTTATACTGAGATTGGCTATCTCCACCGTCAGAATGATAGTTTGCAAAGTGGATTTTTAAAACGAGTTAACACTTCGCAATCCTATTATTTGAAATCGAAATTAATTCAAAACGAGAGAAGTGATTTGGCTGTTTTTGTCAATTATAGAAACTTGAAATATGTTGATGTTCTTCGAGACAATGAACCCTCATTAAATTCTAGAATTTTGTACAGTTCTCGCTTTTTTAAACAACTTCTTCAAACTACAACTGCTTTCGAAACCGCTTCTGGAACCATTCCGCAACAAGAATTTACCTATTTAGAAGTCGAGCCTGGTCAAGGTGTTTATACTTGGAACGACTACAATAGTAACGGAATTCAAGAATTACAAGAGTTTGAAGTGGCTCCATTTCCAGATCAAGCCAAGTATGTTCGAGTATTTTTACCCAATCAAGTTTTTTTAAAAACACATCAAAATAAGTTTTCTGCAACGGTAACTTTCAATCCCAATCAATGGCAAAATGAGAAGGGTTTTAGAAAGATTATTTCCTATTTCTACAACCAAACATCCTATTTAGTTGATCGAAAAATAGAACGCAACGGAAACAATTTCGATTTAAATCCGTTTAACACTTCTGAAGAAAATTTATTTGGATTGAATGTAAGTTTCAGAAACAGTTTGTTTTTTAACAGAGGAAAGCAGGACCACTCCATTACCTATACGTATTTAGACAGTCAATCGAAGAATTTATTATCTGTGGGTTCACTTGAAAACAACAATAGCTCGCACCAATTGCAGTTCCAGCATTTGTATAAAAAAAGCTGGTTGTTTGGACTGAATTCGAAAACAATTAGAACCCAATCCTTAGTTGAAAATTTTGCATTTAGAAACTACACCATTTCAGGGTATCAAGTTGCTCCCAAAATTTCCTATTTATTTTCTAGAAACGCGAGTTGGGATTTGTTTTGCGAATTTCAGAATAAAGAAAATAAAATAGGCAAATCAGAAAAGCTACAACAAACCCGAATAGGCACCTCTTTTAATTATGCTAGCGAAAAGCGACTGACGCTGAACGGTGAATTTTCGCTTTATGAAAATAAATTTAATGGTAGTGAATTGTCAGCAGCGGGGTTTCAAATGTTAGAAGGCTTGCAACCGGGACAAAACACTACTTGGCGATTGCTCATACAAAAAAGTTTAACCCAATTTCTAGACATTAACCTCAATTACCAAGGTCGAAAAAGCGAAACCAGTTCAACCATTCATACTGGAAATGTGCAGTTAAGAGCTTATTTTTAAGTTTTATTAGAAAAAAGAGATGTCTTAAAGTTGCCATCTTTTTTTTATGCTTCCGTTTTAAAACTTACTTGTATGACTGTGCCTTTATTCACTTCTGAACTTAACACTTTTATTTTTCCTTTATGATATTCTTCAACAATTCGTTTTGTTAGCGACAGCCCTAAACCCCAACCGCGTTTTTTAGTTGTAAATCCGGGTTCGAAAACAGTTTTAAATTGATTTTTAGGAATTCCTTTCCCTGAATCAGATACTTTTATTTTTACAAACTTCCCTTCTTCTTCAATAATTACTGTAAGCTGCCCTTTTCCTTTCATGGCATCGATTGCATTTTTTACCAAGTTTTCTATTGTCCAACTATGCAAAGCAGGGTTTATGGCAACTATCATCGATTTCGCAGGTGCTTTAAATGAAAAAACAACTTGTTTAGAAAATCGCGATTGCAAATAGTCATAGGACTCTTTTGTTTCTGAAATAATATCACGAAGTTCAAGCACAGGTTCTGAACCAATTTTCGAGAATCTATCGGTTATGGTTTGTAACCTAGTAATGTCTTTTTCAATTTCAGAAACTGTGGTTTCATCAACATTATCGGCTTTCATTATTTCTAACCAACCTATTAATGAGGATAAAGGAGTTCCTATTTGATGAGCAGTTTCTTTTGCCATTCCGGCCCAAAGTTTATTTTGAGTGGCCATTTTTGTACTCCTGTAAAAATTGTAAACTAATGCGCCAAATAATACAATAATGACAACTAAAGCAATCGGATAATACTTTAGTTTATTTAACAAATCAGAATCTCCATAGTATAAATAAATAAATTTACCAGGAACATATTCAATGCTAATTGGCTCATTCTGATCTTTAAGTTTTAATAACAGCTTTGAAGATTCTGATTTATTCTTTAAAATTTCCTCGTCAATATTCTTGCTATTAATTATGGTGTCATTCTCCATTAAAAGAATTGGAATGCTTGCATTTTGAAATATTTTTAATGGAAGCTCGATGTCGGTATTTTCATCTACATTTTTCAATGTTTTTTGAGCTTCTGCCCAAATCTCCATTTTTACGCGTTCCTCGTTTTTAAAAATTTGAAAAAAAGTATAAGTATTCCATAGAATTAAAGTGATAATAACAAAAGAAGCTGCAATTAAGATCCAGCGAGTAGTATTTTTTCTATTAGAAAACTGCATATATATTATTTTACGGAATAAATATAACGAAATAAATGTGTTTAGATTATAAAATAAACTTCGGGAAATATATTTTCAAAAAAAAGGCTTAAACAAATTAAATGTTTAAGCCTTGATTCAAATGTATGCAATTGTTTATTTTTTTATAACCCTTTGTATTTGTTCTTCTCCATTTTCAAGTTTCATTTGTAAAAAATAAAGACCAGAACTTAAATTACTTACATCAATTGCGTTTTCAATTGGTTTCCCTTGTTGTAAAACAGCTCCTTGGATATTCGTGATTTTAAAATTCCGAATAGCCGATGGGGAACTAATTTGGAGAATATCAGATACAGGATTAGGATACACAACCAATTTGGTTTTAGAGTTTTCAGGGTTTGACATTCTTGCAGCTGCTCCCCATGTGTAAGAATAGCCATTAGTTTTGTTCAATAAATCAGGGGTTTGATTCGCTGATCCGGTTTTGCCATTATTGAAAACAATATTTACAGACGTTGGTCCAACTATAGTATGTCTATAAAATCCATTTGCATCGGCAACCATTCTGATTCCAGGCCAAGTAGTATTGGCTACACTGCCTGTTGGCAATGCGTTCCAATAATGAATTCTAGGAATAACCGTTCCCCAAGTAGTTGGCGGCTTAAAATATACAGTTAGAGTTGTTTGACATCTATTTGCTGGTGCAGAAGTTAGCCAGGCATTGTCATAAAATCTGATGCCCGCAGTAGCACTTAAATCAGCAGTCTGTAAGGTTCCGTCATTAAAAATTATATTTGAGGCACTTACTGTTGATGGGAAAGTGAATCTATACCAACTTCCACAATCTAAAGTCATTGCTACACCAGGCCAAGTCTGAGCAGGAGCTGTCCCGTTAACACCCCAGTAAAATATTTTGACAGCTGTACCCCAGTTAGTCGGCTTTTTGAAATAAACTGTAAAAGTAGTTGGAGCAGAAAAAGTATACACTTGAGTTGATACAGCAGAACTAGTTCCAGCTGTATTTCTTACAAATGCTCTTAAAGTGGTTGTACTTGTTATAGCCAATGATTTTGTTCCTACAGCTGATAAAGAAGCAGTAGTTGGAGTTGTACCATTTAATGTATAAAAAATGGTTGAGGTTGGATTGTTTGCAGTTAAAACAACATTAACAGTCGATCCAGTAAAGAATGTACCTCCTATAGGAGCGATTGTCAAACTAGGAACATCTACTACTGGAGTAGAAAACGAATAAACTTGAGTTGACACAGCAGAACTTACATTTGCTGTATTTGTTACCAATGCTTTTAAAGTGGTTGTATTTGTTATAGCTAATGATTTTGTTCCTATAGCAGATAAAGAAGCCGTAGTTGGTGTTGAACCATCTAAAGTGTAATAAATAGTTGAAGTTGAATTATTAGCTGTCAATGCAACATTTACTGTTGTTCCAGTAACAAAGGTTCCCCCGATGGGAGCGATAGTCAAACTAGGAACATCTACAACTACCGTTGTTTTATCCCAAACGGCATAGTCTGTACCAAATGTTTTTAAAGTCCAACCAGCACCAGGATTCCATAAACCAGGGCCAATTTTTACAACGACTTTATTATCAATGGTAGCGGAGTAAAACCCAATTGTATTTGAAACTACAACAGAACTATATGCATTGATGCCATTTCCTTTTCTGATAGCCATTAGGTTATCAATAGCGGTTTTATTAGCACTATATGCAACAGTAACTCCATCTTTCTGATAAGTCCCTCCGTAGTAGTGAGGAAAGAAAACACAAGGCATTCCAGGATGAGTAAGAATATAGGCATACCCTTTCATGATGTTGTCACTTGTTACAAAACTACCAGGCTTAACAAATGTATCATGATTATCTATAAAAGTGACAGCTTTGTCAGCATAACCAAATTGTCCAGCCAAGCCAGGATAACCAGCCAGGGCACCATAATTACCATTATTAATGGCTGGTTGTAAGGCATTATAATATAAACTGAAATCAAATGCAGCAGATTTTCCTCCAGTTCCATCTATCCAAGATTTTAATGTCGCAGAATTCCCATCCCAATATTCACCCACCGAAGCATATGGAGTAGACGAATTAACATAATCACCAAAAAATCCAGCAGAAAAACCTTTAGCAACATCCCATCTCCAACTATCAAAGCCTAAACCTTTTAATCGAGTAAGGTATTCTTTTACCCCGTTTTGAACTTGTAAATTGGTGTGGTCTAAATCTCTTCCGCCATTAAAATCTTCCCCAGTATCCGGAGTTCCACAAGGCCTAGCTCCTGATATTGTTCCAAAATTTGCTTCGTCAGTACTTGTTATAGAACTGCAATCCCATGTTGGATTGGTAAAATCGGTCCAATTGGTTGTCCCCCCTCTATGATTTACAACAATATCAGCCATTGGGTGAATTCTTGGAGTGCTGGTATTCATAGCGGTTAATAAAGCTCTTAATTGAGTTTCTGTTCCATACGAAGTTTGAGAAAAGTTAAATAATTCAGTAGGGATATATCCAACACCACCTGTAGACTTACTTGGTGGCGGTAACCAAATCACATTGAAACCAGAAGCAGCATATCCGCTAGTTCGGTTTTTTAAGAAATTATATAGTCCGCCTTCAGATGAAACAGAAGCTTGAGTATGAACATCCCAGCCAAAAGCCTGAAACATAATATCATTTACGTTTGCAGCTGATTGCGCATTCATTTTTAATGAAAATAGTGAGGAAAAAAATACTACAAACAGTAGCGATTTTTTACTAAAAAAAGAGATTTTTTTTGCCTTCATAAATTTTGGTTTAGGTTAAGGTTTGTTTAATTTTTTTATGAAATTAATATTTTTTTTCAACTATTTATACAATAATTTTTTATTTAAGGCATTTTAATGTGTAAAATTCAAACTAAAACGTTGTAGTTTCATAAATTGTTGATAAATAATTAATTTTAAATTCGTAATTAAAACAATCAGACAATCAGTATTTTAAAGAATTCGTTCCTAGAATATAGTCTGCCAATTAAGAAAATAGTTGTAGTTTTATAAAAATGAATAAGGATAATTAGAAAATATAGAATCCTTGCCTACAAACAAAGAAGTTACTATATTTGTAAAACAAAATTTTGAAAGGAAAGGGGTTTTAAACGCTGACGATGAAGTAAAAAACCACCAATTAACTAAAAAAATATTTAAATAAAAATGAAGTGCTAACCGCTTGGAAGGTGCTTTTGACCAAACAATAAATTTTATATTATGGAAGTTTCAGGAAAAGTAAAAGTAGTTGGAGTAGAACAACAAGTAAGCCCAACATTTAAGAAAAGAGAATTAGTTGTTACTACAGATGAACAATATCCTCAAAGTATCATGATTGAATTCATTCAAGATAAAACCGATTTATTAAATTCCATTTCAGTTGGTGAAAATGTAAAAGTTTCTATCAATTTAGGTGGAAGAGAATGGGTTAATCCACAAGGAGAAACTAAATATTTCAACTCAATTAAAGGTTGGAGAATTGAAAAGTTAACTTCTGAAGCACCGCAAACTCAAGCACCCCCAATGCCTGCAGCAGCAGCATTTGAGCCAGCTGCAAGTTTTACTGAGGAAGAGCATGATGATTTGCCTTTTTAATTTCTAATCAAGAATAAAAATTAGTTTCTAATTAATAAACCTATGCCATACTGATTCCCAATTTGTGGAAAAAGTATTGCATGGGTTTTCTTTTTGCCAAAAGTTATCGATTGAAAAGGATTCCAATACGATACAGCCAATCCAACACCAAGACCGATTCCTGCTCCAGAAAGCACATCTGAAGTATAATGTTTGTTGTTTGCAATTCTTAAAAAACTGGTTGCCGATGCAAATAAAAAACCGCTACTTGCATACCAAATATTAGAGTCTTTATATTCATAGTACAATAAAGAAGCGTTTGTAAAGGCCAAGGCAGTATGTCCAGATGGAAAACTTTCAGTATCAGATAAATCGGGTCTTTCTTCTTTAAAAGTTCTTTTCATTGAAAATACAATTCCATACGTAATTAAGTTTGAAATAGTAATATTCAAAGTTTGATGTTTAAAGTCGGTTTTAGATTTAAAACCTAAATAATTTCCGCCATAAATTTGAGCAATAGGAGTAAACAATAAAAAATCATCAACATTACTTTTAAAATTAGTTCCAGTTGTATTTCTAATATCTTTTTGTAAATTCAGATTTAATGAAGTGTTTTTTAATAAAAAACCGCTTGTGATTAAAGCCGCTGGTGCAATAAATTGTTTATAGGTTAGCTTATTGTGAATTTTTATTGATGAAACAGTATCGCTTTGTTGTGCATTTCCATTAAAAAAAAGCAATAATAGGATTGGTAAAAATTTCATTTTCATTTTATTTATTAAAAAATAATTATTCAATTTAAAGAAGTTTTCCATCTGAACAATTATAGTTTAAATTTGCAACTAATTTAAAGTTTATATTCATTCAATAAGGCTGTGCATTGTATTTTTTAACTAAAGAATTGTATTTCCCTCCAGTAGAAGAGGCGTCTTTCGAAGGAATCTTAGCTGTAGGAGGCGATTTGTCTACAGAACGATTGTTGTTGGCTTATAGGAGTGGAGTTTTTCCATGGTTTTCTATTGATGAGCCCATTCTTTGGTGGTCGCCTTCGGAAAGAATGGTGGTTGATCCTCAAAATTATAAAGTTTCTAAAAGTATCAGGAACATTCTTAACAGAGACCTCTTTAAGATAACGATGAATAAAGATTTTGAAGCAGTCATTTACAATTGTCAAAAAATAGAAAGGAAAGGTCAAGTTGATACTTGGATTACCGATGATATTATTGAATCCTACACAAAATTACACCAGTTGGGGAAAGCGATATCTTTTGAAGTTTGGCAAAATGACGAATTAGTAGGAGGTTTATATGGTGTAGATTTAGGTCATGTTTTTTGTGGTGAAAGTATGTTTTCAAAAGTTTCGAATGCAAGTAAAGTTGCTTTTGTAAAGCTAGTCGAATATTTAAAAGAAAACAACTATGTTTTATTAGATTGTCAATTGCACAATGATTATTTAGAGCAATTAGGGGCTTTTGAAATTTCTAGAAATGCATTTATGCGGATATTAAACACTAAGAAAACAAATTAGGTTCTTTTCCAACAATCTAACACATGATCGTTTACCATTCCTGTAGCTTGCATGTGCGCATAAACAACCGTAGAACCTACAAACTTAAATCCTCTTTTTTTTAAATCTTTGCTTATTGTATCTGAAAGTGATGTTGTAACTGGAACTTCCGAAAGTGTTTTTATATTGTTAATTAAAGGTTTGCCGTCAACAAATCCCCAAATATAGTTGGAGAAGCTACTAAATTCTTCTTGTATATTTATAAAAGCGACAGCATTTGAAACAGCTGAACGAATTTTAAGTTTATTTCTGATAATTCCTGAATCGAGTAGGAGTTCCTGAATTTTATCTTCATTATAAATGGCTATTTTTTTATAATCAAAACCGTCAAACGCTTTTCTGAAATTCTCTCTTTTGTTTAGAATAGTTATCCAACTCAAACCAGCTTGAAAGGTTTCGAGAATTAAAAATTCAAATAAAGTTTTATCGTCATAAACAGGTTCTCCCCATTCTTCATCGTGGTATTTTTGATACAGCTCACTAGATAAACACCATTTGCATCTTACTTTTCCCTCCATTTTATTCGTCAGCTAAATATTTTTTTATTGCATAATGCCCTAAATAAATCAAAGGCGTTAATACAATTGCGATGATTAATTTAAAAGTATAACCTGTAAGTGCTGAGGAAATAAAAGTATCAAAATTAATTTTTCCAGGCAACCAAAAAGCAATGCCTAAAACAATAAAAGAGTCGAAAAGCTGGGATATTATTGTTGAACCAGTAGTTCTTAACCAAATTTTTTGATCACCAGTTTTATTTTTAAAGAACCAAAATAAAGTTACATCTATTAATTGTGAAAACATAAATGCAATAATGCTTCCTACAATAATCCACATACTTTGCCCAAAAACGGCTTGAAATTGTTCATCGCTTACGGGGCTTATTCCTTTAGCTGCGGGTATTCCTATTGCTACTAATAAAATTACAAAGGCATAAGCAATTAAACAAGCAGTAATTAAGGAAAGCTTTTTAACTCCTTTTTCTCCAAAATACTCATTAATCAAATCGGTCGTCAAAAAAACAATTGGCCAAGGTAAAATACCAATGCTCATTACAAATGGACCTATCTGAATTAACTTTCCACCAATTAATTCTGCAGTTACTGCATTGGTAATAAAAATTCCAGCTAGAATTACAAAAACGAAATCTTTACGGGTTTTAAACATATTTTTTAAGTTTCTCAAAATTACTATTTAATTTTTTAGAATTGCTTTGATTTAATTTAAAAAACCCCATCTCGCTTTCTAAAACAAGATAGGGTATTATATGTTTAATTCAAAAATAAAAACTTGAATTATCCTAAAGCAACTCTTTTAAAACCAGATACGATAAGATTTTTATCTAAAGATTGTACATAAGTAGCAACACTCATTTTACTATCTTTAATATAATCTTGATTTACTAATGTGTTGTCTTTAAAGAAACGATTCATTTTTCCTTTAGCAATACTATCTAACATTGCTTCTGGTTTTCCTTCTTGACGCAATACATCTTTAGCTATTTCTATTTCTTTAGCAATTGTATCAGCATCTACTCCAGCTTCGTTTAATGCAATAGGAGCCATAGCAGCTGCTTGCATAGATACGTTTCTAGCTACTTCATCAGCTCCTGCAATGTTTGCAGATAATGCTACTAAAGTTGCGATTTTATTTCCAGAGTGAATGTATGAACCAATAAAAGCTCCTTCTAATTTCTCAAAAGATCTAATTTCAATTTTTTCTCCAATAACTCCAGTTTGCTCAATTAATTTTTCGGCAACAGTTATACCGTTATAATTTGATGCTAATAAAGCTTCTTTAGTTTCAAAGTTTAAAGCTAGGTTTGCTATTTCGGTAGCCAATTTTACAAAGCTTTCATTCATTCCTACGAAGTCAGTTTCGCAATTTAATGTGATTACAACTCCGGCAGTTTTGTCAGCGTTAACTACAGCAATTGCAGCACCCTCTGTAGACTCTCTATCTGAACGATTTGCAGCAACTTTTTGACCTTTTTTACGAAGGTTTTCTATTGCTAAATCAAAATCTCCATCTGATTCTACTAATGCTTTTTTGCAGTCCATCATTCCTGCACCGGTGATTGTTCTTAATTTATTTACGTCTGCAGCAGTAATTGTTGCCATTTTTTCCTTGATTTTTAAAGTTTATAAAAAAAGTCGCTTTGTTGTGAATGGCTACAAAAGTAAGCATACATCAGCAAAACGACTTTAACCTATTGTTATTTTTACTCTGCTGCTTGTTCAGCTTCTTCAACTGCAGGAGCCGTTACTTCAGCACTAACTTCAGGAGCAGCTATTTCAGCTACAACTTCTTCAGAAACTTCTGCTTCTGTTTCAGTAGTTGCATCGGTATTTCTGTTAGAAAGGCCGTCAATAACCGCAGCAGTTACAAGAGTTAAAATTTTGTCGATTGATTTAGAAGCATCATCGTTAGCAGGAATTACATAATCTACTTCACGTGGATCTGAATTCGTATCTACCATTGCGAAAACAGGAATGTTTAATTTTTGAGCTTCTTTTATTGCAATGTGTTCTGCTTTTATATCCACTACGAACAATGCAGCTGGAAGTCTAGACATATCAGCGATTGAACCTAAGTTTTTATCTAATTTAGCACGAAGACGATCTACTTGTAAACGCTCTTTTTTAGAAAGAGTCATGAATGTACCATCTTTCTTCATTTTATCAATAGAAGCCATTTTTTTAACAGCCTTACGAATAGTTACGAAGTTAGTTAGCATTCCGCCAGGCCATCTTTCAGTGATGTATGGCATGTTTGCAGCTTTTGCTTTTTCAGCAACAATGTCTTTTGCTTGTTTTTTGGTAGCAACAAATAATATTTTTCTACCTGATGCTGCGATTTTTTTCAAAGCTTCATTGGCTTCTTCAATTTTTGCAGCAGTTTTATATAGATTGATAATGTGAATACCATTACGTTCCATATAAATGTAAGGAGCCATGTTTGGATCCCATTTTCTAGTCATGTGTCCGAAGTGAACACCTGCTTCTAGTAATTCTTTTACTTCTATTTTGTTTGACATTTTTTTCTTAGTTTACGTTCTGTTGAATTAGCAATGTGTTTTTTGAGTTTATAGTTTATAGTTTATAGTTTATAGTTTTTTAGAAAAACTTCTAACTTCTAACTTCTAACTTCTAACTTTTTCAACCCATTTAGATGCTAAACTAATTCTCGCCTCAGCGAGCAACAACAACATTGTTTTTAAATTTATTATCAGTACGTCTTGCACGAATTGCACAAGACAGGCAATATTAACGTTTAGAGAATTGGAATCTCTTACGAGCTTTTTTCTGACCGAATTTTTTACGTTCAACCATTCTTGGATCTCTTGTTAACAAACCTTCTGGTTTAAGTATAGCTCTATTTCCTTCGCCAACTTCACACATTACTCTTGCTAAAGCCATTCTTACAGCTTCTGCCTGACCAGTTGAACCACCTCCATAAACGTTTACTTTTACATCATAGTTACTTACATTTTCTGTCATAGACATTGGTTGTAATACTTTGTACTGTAAAGTAGCTGTAGGAAAATAAGTTGCAAAAGGTTTTTTGTTTACAGTAATTGTTCCTGTTCCTTCAGAAACGTAAACACGTGCAACAGCACATTTTCTTCTACCGATTTTGTGAATAACTCCCATTACTTTAGATCGTTAAGGTTAACTGTTCTAGGTTTTTGAGCGCCTTGTTTGTGCTCTGAACCTACAACAACATTTAAATTTCTGAAAAGTTCAGCTCCTAATTTGTTTTTAGGTAACATCCCTTTTACTGCTTTTTCTACTAATAATGCTGGGTTTTTACTTTGCAATACTTTGGCAGTTAAAGTTCTTTGTCCTCCAGGATACCCAGTATGACGCACATACGTTTTGTCATCCATTTTAGTACCAGTAAGGTTAATTTTTTCTGAGTTGATAACAATAACGTTATCTCCACAATCTACGTGTGGTGTGTAACTTGGTTTGTACTTGCCTCTCAAAATCATAGCGACTTTGGAAGCCAAACGGCCCAAGTTGTGTCCGTCAGCGTCTACCACAATCCATTCTTTGGATACGGTTGCTTTGCTTGCAGATACTGTTTTGTAGCTTAATGCGTTCACAATAATTTATTTTAATTAAACATTCCATCCCATATAAGGGGATGCAAAAGTACAAATATTTATTTTAAATACAAATAGCTTTAAGTCATTATTTTAACTCTTTGCGTTAATGACGTTTTATTTGGTTTAATCAGATGATAATTTTAAAGAAAACTACTTTTGCCATTTCTTATTATAAATACAAATAACTATATTTTTGTGAGGCATAAAGTATAAACAATAGAAATCTTTTATTTTTTAACATTTTTTCAAGGTTTTCTTTAAAAATAAAAAAGCTTACTACACTTAAATAAAATTATTTGATTACTTTTCTTATTTTTACGAATCATTAAATTTAAATATGAAATTGCATTTAGCAAGCTTTATAATTTATCAAAGATTAATGATTTAAATGTTATAAAATAGTACATGAATAAACAATTTTTACAAATATGAAATCTAAAGCCACGTTAAAACAAATCGCAAAGGAGCTTAATGTTTCTGTTTCGACTGTTTCTAAAGCTCTGAATGACAGTTCTGAAATTAGCGAACAAACAAAAACGAAGGTAAAGGAATATGCTAAACTTAAAAACTATAAGCCAAACGTTATTGGTTTAAACCTTAAAAACAGAAAAACTAAAACTATTGGAGTGATTATTCCAAATATATTGAATTCATTCTTTGCTAAAGTTTTCAAAGGAATAGAAAAGCTAGCTGAAGAAAAAGGCTACAATGTTATAACTTGCATTTCAAATGAGTCTTTAGAAAAAGAAATTAACACTTTAGAAATGTTGAGTAATGGCACTATTGATGGGTTTATTTTATCAATATCTGAAGAAGCGCAAAAATCAAATGAGTTTTCGCATTTTAATGATATTATAAATGAAGGTACACCTATTGTTATGTTTGATAGGGTGTCTGATAAAGTAAATTGCGATAAAGTAATTGTTGATGATTTTGAATCTTCGGTAAATGCTACACAACATTTAATTAGTTCTGGGTGTAAAAAAATAGCCTTGTTTTCTGCTATTGACAATTTAAGCGTTGGAAAATTAAGAGCTAAAGGTTACTTTAAAGCGCTAGAAAACAACAACATTAAAGTAAATGACGATATTATTGTTCTTACCGAATCAGAAGATGATTTTGATAATAAATCGAAGATGTTGTTTGCTCAAAATAAAATAGATGCCATTTTTGCTTTAGATGAACATTCATCGTCCTCTGCCATAAAATTAGGCTTAAAAAATGGCTATAAAATTCCTGAAAACTTATCTATTATTGGTTTTGCTGACGGTGTTTGGTCTAGAAGATTTTCGCCAAGTTTATCAACCGTGAGTCAGCATGGTCCCGAAATAGGGGAGGAGGCTGCTAGACTACTTATAGAAAGATTAGAGAGTAAACAAGAAGTAGAGAGTCCTTATAAAACAACAGTTATAAAAACGGAGTTACGCGAACGTGAATCTACTAAAAAACTATAATAGATGTTTAAAACATTTCTAATTATATCATTTTTAATCGTATTTCAATTTTCATTTTCTCAAGAGGAAGTAGATGTTTTTGATGTGGCAAGAGCAGGAACTGTTGAAGAAGTTAAAGAAATTCTGAAATCAAATCCTAAAGCTTTTATAGTAGTTAATAAAGAAGGTTTTTCGCCACTTATATTAGCTTGTTATAGAGGAAATAATGAAGTTGCAAAATTTTTAATCAATAACGGTAGTGATTTAAACGTATCTGGTACTATGGGAACGGCTCTAATGGCTGCAGTTGTTAAAGGGAATGATGAAATAGTCAAAATTTTGCTAGATAAAAATGCGGATATAAATGCTACAGATGCAAACGGGACTACTGCTTTAATGTATGCTGTTCAGTTTCAGAATGAATATTTAATTAAATTACTTTTAGAACACAAAGCCGACAGGTCGAGAATAGATAAAAATGGTAAAACTGCTTTTGAGTTTGCCGTTTTTTCTAAAAATGAAGCAATTATTAACTTATTAAAATAAAAAACTATGAAAACAAAATTATTTACTGCAATTTCCTTGTGCATAGCAGCTTTTTCCTTTGCGCAATTTTCAACAGGAACTGTTGCATTAACAGGCTCAAATCTATCTCTAAAAATCGATACCAATGCAACAACTGTAACAATGACTCTAACAGGCTCGAGTACAGCTTGGTTAGGAGTTGGCTTTGGAGGAACTTCTATGTCTTCGGTT
This sequence comes from Flavobacterium myungsuense, assembly GCF_042677265.1. Lineage (NCBI taxonomy): Bacteria > Pseudomonadati > Bacteroidota > Flavobacteriia > Flavobacteriales > Flavobacteriaceae > Flavobacterium > Flavobacterium myungsuense. The sequence continues at coordinate 398,053 of NZ_JBHTIZ010000005.1, forward strand.
TCAGATATGTTTATTTGGAATGGTACAGCTAATCGAGATTATACCGCTTCAGGAAGCCGTTCTCAACCTTCTGCAGATGCTGCTGCATCTCAAAGCTGGGCAATTGTATCTGATAATGTTGCTGGAAACATTAGAACGGTTGTTGCTACAAGAGCATTAGTTTCTGCTGGCGATTACACTTTTTTAAATGATAGTTCTACTATACCAGTAATTTTTGCTGAAGGCGCTTCTACATCTTTAGGATCAGGATCTCATAACACTAGGGGATCACGTGGATTAACAAGAACTACCTTGGGATTAGGAAATTTTAGTTTACAGGCCACTTCAGTTTTTCCAAATCCATCAAACGGTAGTTTCAAAATTAAAACAAAAACTGGGTTAAATAAGATAAACATTTATTCACAAATTGGTGCTTTTGTAAGAACAATTGAAGTTACAGACAATTCAGATAATGTTGAAGTTCAGGTTGAAGGTTTGCAAACAGGAGTATATCTGATGGAACTTGAAAATAAATCTGAAAAATCTTGGAAGAAGGTAATTGTAAATTAATTTTTATAATTTCTCTAATCTAGTTTTTTTCTATACACAGATTCCACAAATTAGCACATATTTTTCTGTGTAAATTTGTGGAATCTGTGTACATTAATATATTCTTTTACTCTCTTCAAACTAAAATCAATGCGCTTCTAACCAATTTTTACCTATTCCAATTTCTACATCTAACGGAACTTCCAATTTAAAAGCATTTTCCATTTCATATTTAATCATTGGTTTTATTTTTTCTAATTCCGAATTATGAACATCAAAAACCAATTCGTCATGTACTTGTAAAAGCATTTTTGATTTCCAATCTTCAGACGTTAGTTTTTTATGAATATTAATCATCGCAATTTTGATAATATCTGCTGCTGAACCTTGGATGGGTGCATTAACAGCATTTCGTTCGGCACCACTTTTTACCATCATATTGGCCGAATTAATATCTTTTAAGTAACGACGTCGTCCTAAAACGGTTTGCACATAGCCATGTTCACGAGCAAAATCGACTTGATTAGACATGTACGATTTTAGTTTTGGATAAGAGGCATAATACGCATCAATCAATTCGGCACTTTCTTTTCGAGACAGCGAAGTTTGATTGCTCAATCCGAATGCAGAAACACCATAAATAATTCCGAAGTTTACGGTTTTAGCATTGCTTCTTTGCTCTTTCGTAACTTCTTCTAAAGGAACATTAAATACTTTTGCCGCGGTACTTCGGTGAATGTCTTCATTGTTTTGAAAGGCTTTTATCATGTTTTCTTCGCCTGATAAAGCTGCTATTATTCGGAGTTCAATTTGCGAATAATCGGCAGAAAGTAACGTGTAATTTTCATCACGAGCAATAAACGCTTTTCTAATCAATCGTCCGCGTTCAGTTCGAATCGGAATGTTTTGTAAATTCGGATTATTGGAACTCAATCGTCCCGTTGCGGCAACGGTTTGCATATAATCAGTATGAACTCGATGTGTTTTTGTATCAACCTGATTGGGTAATGCATCAATATAGGTACTTTGCAATTTCACCATTTGTCGCCATTCTAAAATGTCTTTTACAATTGGATTATCTTTCTCTAAATAGCTTAAAATTTCTTCACCAGTGGCATATTGACCTGTTTTGGTTTTCTTTTGTTTAGTACCGCCAATTTTCATTTTATCGAATAAAATATTACCGAGTTGTTTTGGAGAAGCTAAATTGAATTTCTCGCCAGCCGTTTCGTAGATTTTTTGCTCTAATGCAGCACTTTCTTTAGCCATTTCAATCGACATCGATTTTAAATAAGGAACATCTAGATTAATTCCTTCTAATTCCATAGCAGCTAAAACAGGGATTAAAGGAATTTCGATTTCCTCAAATAATTTTTTGGTTTCGGCTTTATCTAAAATTGGGCTAAAATTTTGTTTCAATTGAAATGTAATATCAGCATCTTCGGTTGCATATTCTTTGATGTCTTCTATAGCTACATCTCGCATGGATTGTTGATTTTTTCCTTTTTTTCCAATTAAAGTTTCGATAGATTTTGGCGAATATTTTAAATACGTTTCCGATAAAACATCCATATTGTGACGCATATCAGGATTGATTAAATAATGCGCAATCATGGTATCAAATAATTTGCCTTTTATAGAAACACCATAACGAGAGAGAATTTTTAAATCGTATTTGATGTTTTGACCAATTTTTTCGATGGTTTCACTTTCAAAAAAAGGTTTGAATTTATCGATTAAAATTTGAGCTTCTTCTTGATTTTCTGGAAACGGAACATAAAATCCTTTTCCTTTTTCGAAAGAAAATGACAGTCCAACTAATTCAGCATTCAAGGCATCAATTCCAGTCGTTTCCGTATCAAAACAAACCGAACTTTGGTTTAGTAAATTTTGTAACAATAATTTTACTGGTAAATCTCCTTGAATGATTTGGTAAAAATGTTCGGTTGTTTCTAACGTTGCAAGCCCCATCCCAGCCTTCCCCGAAGGGGAAGGAGTAGCTTCATTATCCTCATAAAAACCGAATAAATCAAACTGCTCTTCATTCGATTTTTTTAGGGGACTTTTTCTTGCGGTATTATTTCCAGTTTCGGCTCCCTCTCCTTTGGAGAAGGTTGGGGAGAGGCTTCCATTGGTGTCAATTTCATCGTATTCTTTTCCAGTTCCGAAATATTTATCGAATTGCGCTTTCATTTGACGGAATTCCAATTCATTGAAAAGGGCATCTGTTTTTTCAACATCAGGTTTAGAAAGTTCGTAATCAGTAGCATTGAAAGTTACAGGACAATCTAAAAGAATTCGAGCCAACTTTTTAGATAGAATTCCTTTATCGGCATTGGCTTCGATTTTTTCTTTCATCGCACCTTTTAACTTGTCAGTATTGGCTAAAAGATTTTCCATCGAACCAAATTCTTTCAATAATTTCTTGGCAGTCACTTCGCCAACGCCAGGTAAACCGGGAATATTATCGGCAGCATCACCCATCATTCCTAAAAAATCAATGACTTGTTCTGGGCGTTCAATTTCAAATTTGGCCAATACTTCTGGGATTCCCCAAATTTCGATGTCATTTCCCATCCGCGCTGGTTTGTACATGAAGATATTTTCAGAAACCAATTGCGCAAAATCTTTATCTGGTGTAACCATAAATACTTTATAGTTCTCTTTTTCAGCTTGTTTTGCTAAAGTTCCAATTAAATCGTCAGCTTCAAAACCAGGGACTTCAATAATTGGAATATGCATCGCTTTTAGTAATTCTTGAATATACGGAACCGCAATTTTTATAGCTTCTGGAGTTTCATCACGATGTGCTTTGTATTCCTGATACATTTCATAGCGATAATCACTTCCGCCTTTATCAAAAGCTACAGCTAAATGATCGGGTTTTTCTCGTTTGATAACATCCATTAAAGCGTTCATAAACCCCATAATGGCTGAGGTGTCCATTCCTTTAGAATTAATACGAGGATTTTTTATAAAGGCAAAATAACCCCGAAAAATTAAGGCGTAAGCATCGAGAAGGTAAAGGCGTTTTTGAGTTGACATGTTTTGAATTGTAATTTTAAAACGAGTGCAAAATTTAAAAATGTAAAAATAGGGAATCGAAATCGAAAGTTTACTTTTAGAGTTAAATTTTAATTAATAAAGATTTCATGCTTATTATTAATTTGTTAATTTGCTTAAAATTTTCAAAAATGCTTTTCCGTTTCCTTTTTTTGTGCGCTCTTCTTCTAGTAATTGAGCTTTATGCTTTTCAGGCAATAAAAACGGTCGTAAAAGTTAGAGGACTATTAATAACCTATCAGATAATTAGTCTATTACTCTTTATATTTATTGTATATTCTTTTACGCAATTTGATCGTTCTGTTGGGCAAACTAAACAAACCATGATTACAATGGGTTTGCTTCTATTAGTTTTTATCCCAAAAATATTAATAACTCTAGTTTTATTTACTGAAGATATTTTTAGAGTTGGTGCTGGAGCTGTTAATTATTTAATTGAATATGATACAAGAGCCGATTTTTTACCTTCAAGAAGAAAGTTTATAAGTCAGATAGGTTTAGGTATTGCAGCTATTCCTTTCTTATCATTAATTTACGGAATGACTATAGGTAAATATAATTATAGAGTCATTAAACAGCGCATTGTTTTCCCTGATTTACCAGATGGTTTTGATGGCTTTACCATAACTCAAATTTCTGATGTTCATAGCGGTAGTTTTGATAATCCTGAGAAAATTAATTATGCAATTGATTTAATAAATGAGCAAAATTCAGATTTAATTTTGTTTACTGGCGACATTGTAAATACTCATGCCAAAGAAATGAACCCTTGGATTGAAGCTTTCAACAGAATACAACCCCATGCTTTTGGCAAATATGCTGTTCTAGGAAATCATGATTATGGAGAATATATTGATTGGCCTACTCCAGCTGATAAAGAGGAGAATTTTAAGGAAATAAAAGCGTTATATAGCAAAATTGGTTTTGATTTACTGTTGAATCAAAATAAAAAAATAAAAAAAGACTCAAGCGAGATTGTAATTGTTGGAGTTGAAAACTGGGGAAAAAATTTCAAACAAGCAGGTGATTTGAATAAAGCTTCAGAAGGATTATCCGAAAAAGATTTTAAAATATTGATGAGTCATGATCCAAGTCATTGGGAATTTGAAATTAAAAAAGATGAAAAGCATTTTCAGCTTACTCTTTCTGGACACACACATGGCTTGCAATTTGGAATTGAAATACCAGGAATTATACGTTGGAGTCCTGTGCAATATGTTTACAAGCAGTGGGCCGGATTGTACGAAAATCTAGGCAGATATATATACGTTAATCGTGGGTTTGGCTTTCATGCTTATCCTGGCAGAGTAGGTATTATGCCCGAAATCACGGTAATTCAACTAAAAAAAGGCGAAAAATTAGCATAATTCGTTTAAAGTGCTACTTTTGTATAATAATATCTTATTTACGAGGCTTTAAAAATTAAATATTTTGGTTTTATGTCTAAATTTGGAGAACTTATAAATGCACAAGTTCCTGTATTAATTGACTTTTATACAGATTGGAACGAATCATCAGTATCTATGCATCCTGTAATACGAGATGTAGCAGCTGCTTTAGGAGATAAAGCAAAAGTAATAAAAATTGATGTCGATAAAAATCAAGAATTAGCAGATGCATTACGAATTAAAGGGTTGCCTACTTTAATGATTTATAAAGAAGGTCAAATGATCTGGCGACAATCTGGTGAGTTAGATGCGAATACTATTATTGGTTTAGTTCAAGACCAGATTTAAAGTATTGCTTCGCATTTATACCCATTTTGTTTTAAAAATTCTAAAGTTTTAGGCAAAACATATTCAAGGTTTTTAAACCCTTTTACACTGTCGTGAAAAACAATTATACTGCCTGATTGAACATTTGAAATAACATTGTTTAAACATTTCTCTCGTGTAATTGAAGAATCAAAATCGGCACTCAAAACATCCCACATAATTATTTTGTAACCCAATTCCATTAGCTTTTTTGCTTGTTTGGATTTGATTTTACCATAAGGAGGCCGGAAGAGTTTAGATTTTCGATTGTTGATTTCAGATTGTTGATTTGAGATTCGAATTTCACATTGCTTTGCATTTTTAATATATGTTTCGGTTTCTGTTTTCCAACCGTTTAAATGATTATACGTGTGGTTGCCTATTGCGTGGTCTTCCTGAATAATGGTATTAAATAATTCAGGATGTTTTTCAACATTGTTTCCGATACAAAAAAAAGTAGCTTTTGCATTATATTTTTTTAATTGTAATAATGTCCACTGGGTGATTTCAGGAGTTGGTCCATCATCAAAAGTAAGATAAACACTATTTTCATTATTCGGAATATCCCAAACATAGTTCGAAAACATTTTTTTTAGTAAGGCACTAGTTTTGATCCAATAGAACTTCATTTGATATAGAATTTCATTTTAAAATAAAAACAGCAACGATAATTTTACTAAGTCGTTACTGTTTTTATTATCTATAAAATTATTTTAATTTTTAATTGAATCAGGAATTGAATCAAGAATTGAATCAGGTGAAATCAAAGTGTCAATTTCTTCTAAAGAATCTTTTTCGGTAAAAGAATTGCTTTCCTGTTTTTTTAGCCCTTCGTTTTCTCTTCCAAATCGTTCAAACATTTGATTGTAAGAGTTAAAAATTACGGCGTTTTTTTTATAAAACTGCATGTCGCCTTGTTCTTTCATAACTTCTAGTAAACCTCTATATCTTTCAATATCGGTAATAATATCTATCATAATATAGCTTTGTTCAGTAGGTTTTAAATTGCTATAGTACTTTAAATTTTCTTTGTATTTAGTCATTAATTGTTCTAGTAAGTTTCTTGCCTTTTCTTTTTCTCCTACTTTATAATAACCCGCTGCAAAAGGATCTAATAAAGAGTAATAGCCGTAATAATTTAATGGCATTTTAGTCATGGTTAATTCAATCACTTTTTTAGCTTTTTCAATTTTTCCTTCCTCAATTAATTGATTCATGAGTCTGGCTAAGTTTGACCGATAAGAAATACTATTTTTTCTAGTTTCTGGATCGTGGTAAATCGTTTTCGACTCTCCGTTGCCCCAATCCCATTTCATTACAATACTATACATTTTATCGCTATCAATTTGTCCCATATCTAATGGGCTTCCGTCTTTTGATATAGGATTTTTTACAGGAATTAATTTATAAACCAATCCGTCTAATTGCAAATGATCTTTCATCCATAAGTAGTCATCATCGCCAAAACTTCCACCCGTAAAATATATAGGACGTTTCCAATTGTTATTTGCAATAATGTCAAGCATCATTAATCTGTTTTTGTATAAAGCCGACCCTTTTAAAGTAATGTCTATATACGGAACAATAGAATCGTAATATTTAGGGTTAACGACTTTATTTTTAATGATGATATTCTTATCTACAGGAATTCGTATTTTATCTGTTGGGTAAAAATGAATTTTCTGCCCGTTTTGCATTTCAACAATAGTCTTCGGATCATCGCTTGCAATAAATTCAAGTAAGGACTTTATATCCCAACGGTTTTCTGTTTTAGGATTATGAATCGCATAGTCTAGCTTATCTCCAACATATTGATCGTGTGTAAAATTAATTGGTACTCCATCGGCTTCATAGGATTTCATTTTCATTTGATCGATATACCAATCGGTCATAAATAGGCTTGTATTTACAATTTTTATATCAGTTCTTACTTTTTCAATTTCTTGTGCGTACCAGAGCGGAAAAGTATCATTATCGCCAATTGTAAATAATATCGCATTGGGTTCACAGGAATTCAAATAATTTTTTGCCATTGCAATAGCAGTATATTTATGAGATCTGTCGTGATCATCCCAGTTTTGAAAGGCCATTAAAACTGGAGCTGCAAGCAAGCATAAGCCTATAATTACGGGGGCAGCTATTTTAGGTTTAAGATAGTTTTTGATGGTGTCGTATATGGCAAAAACTCCAAATCCTATCCAAATAGCAAATACATAAAACGAACCTACTAAGGCATAATCTCGTTCTCGAGGTTCAAAAGGACGTTCGTTTAGGTAAATTTTCAAAGCCAAACCTGTAAATAAAAACAAAGCTAATACAACGTAAAAACTTTTTAAATCTTTATTGGCATGATACACCAACCCAATTATCCCTAGAAGAAATGGTAAAAAGTAATATACATTTCTTCCCTTGTTGTTTAAAACATCTGTTGGAAGATTTTCTTGTGAGCCTAAATGAATTTCATCAATAAATGATATTCCGCTCAACCAATTTCCGTCAAGATTATCATACTTGCCTTGAATATCGTTTTGTTTTCCTGTAAAATTCCACATTAAATATCTCCAGTACATATAGCCAAATTGGTATTCGAACATGAAGCTTAAATTGTCCCAAGTACTTGGTTTTTCTATAATTAGGTATTCTCCATAACTTTTTAAGAAAGAAATATACCCTTCATTATCAATTTCTTTTGCAGCATATGCTTTTCTAAACTCTGCAATTATATCTACTAGTTCCTTTTCTTCAGAATAGTCTGGATTAATTTTAAATTCAGGAACATTTGTAAAATTCATGTAGTTTTCTATATGATCGGTACTCCATAATCTAGGCAAAATAGCTTTTTGTTTGTCATCACTATTTTGTTCGGCGTTTTTAAAATTATTGGTAATAATGTATTTGCCTGTTTTATAATCTCTCTCATAATTGGGCGCTTTGTCTAAGTAAGGATTTTCTTCGTCTAATCCTGTAAAAGCGTCGGTGTATTGAGGACCATAAAAAAGAGGATTCACACCATATTGTTCCCTATTATAGTATGCCAATACTTCGGCAGCGTCTGATGGTTTGTTTTCGTTAATTACTGTATTGGCATTAGCACGAATGGGCAACATCATCCAAGTCGAAAATCCGATAAGTATAAATAAAATACAAAGAATTATAGTGTTGTAAAAAACGAGCCCTTTTTGTTTGGTGTATTTTAAACCAAAATAGAAGAAAGCAATAAATAAAAGCGCTACAAAGACAGTTCCCGAATCAAACGGTAATCCGAAATTATTTACCATGTAAATTTCTGTTTTTCCAAACAATGCCATTGTTAATGGCAATAGTAATTTGAAAATAAAGAGTAAAACAGATACAACTACAATATTTGCGATTATGAAACTCTTTACAGTAATCGTTTTGTAGTGTTTAAAATAATACAAAAGCCCAATAGAAGGTATCGTCAACAAGGCCATAAAGTGAACTCCAAACGATAGTCCAATGACCAAACTTATAATTAATAACCACTTGTTCCCACGCGGAGTGTACATATCTTGTTCCCATCGCAATCCTAACCAAAAAAGCAGTGCAATAAATAATGTTGCCATGGCATAAACTTCTGCTTCAACCGCATTAAACCAAAAACTATCCGAAAAAGTAAAAGCTAGTGCGCCAACAAATGAACTTCCTAAAATAACAATTGAATTATTTGTATTTAGGTCTGAAAATGAAGCAATCATTTTCTTTAAAATTATAGTTGAAGACCAAAACAAAAATAAAATAGTAAATGCACTTGAAAACACCGACATCATATTTACCATTAAAGCAATATTCTTAATGTCAGTAGCAAACATGGCAAAAAAGGCACCCATCATTTGAAATAATGGCGCTCCAGGTGGATGACCCACTTCAAGTTTGGCGGCAGTTGCAATATATTCTCCACAATCCCAAAAACTCATAGTTGGTTCTACGGTGAGTGTATATGTAATTAATGCAATTGCAAAGGCAAACCAACCTAAAATTGTATTCCATTTATTGAAATTGAATGAAGTCATACTGAAAATTATAATGTTTTTTTGAGATACAAAGAAACTATTTTTTTGTTGAAAGTGAGGAGCATTAACAAAAAATTCTAAAATTGTAAAGATGGTTTCTATAATCTTTGTTTCACTTGGTAAAGGTTTTACGAATTCATAAGTGCAGTATTTTATTTATTTTTAATAAAAAAGCAATTATTGCTTGCTTAAAATAAAATTTGTTTTAAATTTGCACTCGCTTAACAGCAACGGAATTGGTCTATGGTGTAATGGTAACACAACTGTTTTTGGTGCAGTCTTTCTAGGTTCGAGTCCTAGTAGACCAACAAAAAACTCCTCGAGAAATTGAGGAGTTTTTTTTATTTTGTATAGCTCCTAGATTAAAATTCGCCAAGTCGTTTTAAAATTTTTTCTAAAGAAACATTCATTGCTTTAAGAACTATGTGTTACGGAATAACTCGGATATTTCAACATTTAAAGCCTTACTGATTCTTACAAGTTTATCGATTCCCATAATTTGTTTGCCTAATATATAACGCCTTAGTGCTTCAATATCTAAATCTGAATCGTGAGCAACGTGTCTTACCTTGAGATTTTTTTCTTTAATAATCCTTATTAAATTACTTCCAACAATTTTTACAGATTCAGGTATTTCCGTTTTTCTCATTACTTAATAATTAAGAGTTGAAAATTATAAGTAAGTAGCTAAAAAAACAGGAATGTATATTTCAAGTCATATATAACTGTTTTTTTAAATATTATACAACTGTTTTTTTTATATATTTGTTAAATTTTAAAACAAACTATATGAAAAATAAATTACTATTATTCGCAATTGGGTTCACTTTAACTGCCCAAATGATTAATGCACAAGTGCCATCTTATGTTCCTAATAATGGTTTGGTGGGATATTGGCCGTTTAATGGAAATGCTAATGATAACACTGGCAATGTGAATAATGGAACCGTCAATGGTGCTACCTTAACATCGGATAGATTTGGCAATGCAAATAGTGCATATAGTTTCAATGGTTTAACATCTGGCATATTAATACCCTATTCAACAATTATGAGTTCCTTAGTTGATAATTTTTCTGTTTCCTTTTGGATTAAAAATAATTTACCTTTAAATCATTTAGGCGCACACATTTGGCATAGGCAAGATGGTTGTTTTGATTTTGCAATAAATGGTAACAATAAAATTACATCACAGAAACAAGGGATTACCAATATTTTGACTTCCAATGTAATTCTTCAAAACACCTGGACTTCTGTCATTTACACAAAGTCAGGAAATGAATACAAGGTTTATATTAATGGAGCACTTGATAATTCAACAATCAATAACATTACTTTAATAAATGTAATTAATGATCCATTGAAAATTGGATATGCTTCACCCGGTGGCAACGGAGGTTCATATAGATTCAATGGCGATTTAGATGATTTTATAATCTACAACCGTCCTTTAACCCAAGACGAAATTACAAGTTTATATTATTCTGAAAACTCATGTCAATCGTTAGTAATCAACACTGGGGTTTTAAGTTTTAATCCACCAACTTATAACAACACCGTTACCATTTATCCCAATCCCGCCAATGATCAAATAACAATAGATTGCGGTAATTTAGCAAACGTATCGGGTTGGAATATTAAAATTTTCAATACATTAAGTCAAGAAGTGTTTAGTGGCGCTATGAACCAGCAACAATATACCATACCTCTTAATACTTGGGGTGGTCAAGGCGTTTACTTTGTAAAAATTTATGATGCTTCAAACAACTTAATGAATACGAAGAAAATTATTTTGCAATAATTTAGATAAATATTTTTTAAACGATAAAACGCCTCAACTGAGGCGTTTTATCGTTTGTTATTTTTTTAGTTGTTTATATTTTAAACGTAATCACAGGTCTAACAGCATGATTTACCAAGTCCTCACTGACACTGCCATTAAAGAAATGGGCAAATCCGGTTCTTCTTGCATGAGTGCACATACCAATTAAATCTGCTTTAACACTATTAGAAAAATTCAAAACACCTTTTTCTACATTTACATCATTATAAATGTGTAAAGAATAATTAGGGTAATCAAATTCTTCTACAAAATCATTCATTATTTTTTCAGCAATATGAGTAGGTTTAAAACTGCTAGGAGTATTAATCATAACCAAGTCTAGATGCGAATTGTAAGTTTTAGCAAAGTCAATAAGTTGTTGGAATGGTTTTTTTATTTCTTGCGAAAAATCAGATGCGAAAACAAATTTTTGAGGTTTAAAATCATCTATTTCATTTTTTATAACCAACACAGGCACATCTGAAAAACGAACTACCTTTTCTGTGTTTGACCCAATTATCATTTCCTGAAACCCACTAGTACCGTGAGATCCCATTACAATAAAATCGATTTTGTTTAATTTACTTACAGTCATAATTCCTTCAAAAGCTTTGTCAAACTGAATAATTTCAGAAACAGTAATCCCTTCAAGATAATCAGAGTCCATCAAATCTTCTAGGTTACTTATAACCTTATTTTTAAAAAACATGATTTCAGGAATGGCATGCCCGCTTCCCACAGCATCACTTCCTTCATGAGGAAGTTCTAACATGTGAAGTAAAATAATTTCGCTGTCATTAACTCTAGCTATCTGAGCAGCAACTTTTAAGGCGTATTCTGCATGTTTGGAAAAGTCTGTAGGGACTAAAATTCTTTTCATATGTTAAATATTATAGGTGTAAGTATTCAAATAAAATAGGTTTCAATGTATTAATGCTATAAAGATAATAATAATTTTAAATTTTCAATCATTTTTGATTTATAAAAAAAACACTATATTTGCACCGTTATTTATTAAAAGTTAGATAATGAGGCACGCAAAGCGTGCCTCTTTTTATAAAATATGACATTTAAAGAAAAGGTATATCATTTGATAAACGAAGGATTGACAGAAAAACCAGCTGTTTTTCTAATTGATCTAACAATTACTGATAGTTTTAAAGTTATTGTAACTTTAGATGCAGATAATGGAGTAATTTTGCAGGATTGTATTGATATTAGTCGTGCCATTGAAAATAATTTAGATCGAGAAGAGCAAGATTTTTCTTTAGAAGTGGCGTCGGTAGGAGTAGGATCGCCATTAAAAATGGTTAGACAATATAAAAAAAACGTTGGCAGAACATTAATTGTAAAACTTGCAAACGAAACAATAGAAGCCCAGTTAGTTGATGCTAATGAAGAATTTATTACTTTAGCTTGGGAAGCTAGAGTGCCTAAAAAAATTGGAAAAGGAAAGGAAACTGTTCAAAAAAGGCAGGAAATACTTTATTCAGAAATAAAAGAAGCAATTGTTACAGTAACATTTTAATTAAAGAATTGGCATGGAAAATTTAGCATTAATCGATTCATTTTCAGAGTTTAAAGACGATAAACTTATTGATCGTGTAACGCTTATGGCGATTTTAGAAGATGTATTTAGAAATGCATTGAAGAAAAAATTTGGTTCGGATGATAATTTCGATATTATTATCAATCCTGATAAAGGAGATATGGAAATTTGGCAAAGAAGAGTTATTGTAGCTGATGATGATTTAGATTTAGATCATTTAGAAATTACATTAACTGAGGCTAGGAAAATAGAACCTGATTTTGAGATTGGCGAAGAAGTATCAGAAGAAGTAAAATTAATTGATTTAGGACGAAGAGCTATTCTTGCTTTGCGTCAGAATTTAATTTCTAAAATTCATGAGCACGACAATACAAATCTTTACAAACAATTTAAAGATTTAATAGGAGAAATATATACTGCCGAAGTGCATCACGTTCGTCCTAGAGTAGTCATATTAGTAGATGACGAAGGAAATGAAATCATCTTGCCAAAAGAAAAACAAATTCCATCTGACTTTTTCCGTAAAGGTGATAATGTTCGCGGAATAATTGAAAATGTAGAATTAAAAGGAAATAAGCCTCAAATTATAATGTCTAGAACTTCAGAAAAGTTTTTAGAAAAATTGTTTGAACAAGAAATTCCTGAGGTTTTTGATGGTTTAATAATGGTTAAAAATGTAGTGAGAATTCCAGGCGAAAAAGCAAAAGTCGCTGTAGATTCTTATGATGATAGAATAGACCCAGTAGGAGCTTGTGTAGGAATGAAAGGGTCACGTATACACGGTATAGTTCGAGAATTAGGAAATGAAAATATTGATGTAATTAATTACACAAGTAATATACAATTATATATTACAAGAGCTTTGAGTCCTGCAAAAGTTTCTTCAATAAAAATTAACGAAGAAACAAAAAGAGCCGAAGTTTTCTTGAAATTAGAAGAAGTTTCTAAAGCTATTGGTCGTGGGGGTCATAACATTAAATTGGCAGGTCAATTGACAGGTTATGAGTTAGACGTTATTAGAGAAGGAAATGTAGCTGAAGAAGAAGACGATGTTGAATTAACTGAGTTTTCTGATGAGATAGATGAATGGGTAATCGAAGAATTTGCAAAAATTGGTTTAGATACGGCAAGAAGTATTCTAAAACAAGATGTAAATGATTTAGTAAGAAGGACAGACCTAGAAGAGGAAACAATTTTAGAGGTAATGCGCATATTGAAAGAAGAGTTTAACGCATAGTTATTTCTATTTTCAACACAATAAAAAAAGGTAATATTAAAAAGGTTTTATGTCAGACGAGAGAGTAATTAGAATTAACAAGGTTTTAAGGGAATTAAATATTTCATTAGAAAGAGCTGTGGATTATCTTAAAGATAAAGGAATTTCCATTGAATCCAATCCAAACGCAAAAATTTCTGATGCAGAGTTTAGTATTCTTCAAAATCAATTTGCTGGCGACAAAGGAAACAAAGAAGCTTCAAAAGAAGTTGGAGAAGAAAAAAGAAAGGAAAAGGAAGCTTTACGAATTGAAAGAGAAAAAGAAATTGAAGACAAGCGAAAATATGACGAAGAACGTCATAGGCTAGAAGTAATTAAAGCAAAAGCGGTTATAAATGCTCCTAAGCAAGTCGGAACAATTGATCTTAATCCTAAAAAACCAATAGTTTCTGAGTCAAAAGGACAAAAAGGAGTTGCTCCAAAAGTCGAAACTGAAAAGCCAATAAAAAAAGAATCATCTGCCGAAGAAGTTGCTCCAGAAAAAAAAGCTGTAAAGACTGGTATTAAAACTGAAAAAGCTCCTGAAGTTGTTAATGAAGAAGCTCCTGTTGAAGAATCAATAACCACTCAATATCAAAAATTGTCTGGTGCTACTCTAACAGGGCAAACAATTGATTTATCTCAATTTAATAAACCTAAAAAGAAAAAGGAGGAGCCAAAAATAACGCCAAATAAACCCGGTGCAAATGCTACGGCTAATCCAAATTCTAATGCCAATAAAAACAAAAGGAAACGTATTCCGCCTAAACCGGGCGAAGTAAGACCTAACACTGGAGCAGTTGGTGCTGCCGGAGGGAACAATCCAAATAAAATTACCCCAAATTCTGGTGCTGCTAATGCTGCAAACAGAAATGCAAGGCCTGGTTTTGTAAAGGGAAACCGACCTGCAATTGTTGCAAAAGTAGAGCCAACAGAAGAAGATGTAAAAAATCAAATACGTGAAACTTTAGAAAAGCTTCAAGGAAAAGGAGGTAAATCTAAAGCAGCAAAGTACAGAAGAGATAAAAGAGATACGCATCGTCAAAAATCAGATGATGAGCAAAGAGCAATAGATGAAGGAAGCAAAACCATAAAAGTTACAGAGTTTGTAACTGTTGGTGAAATAGCAATCATGATGGATGTTCAAGTTACCAAAGTAATAGGAACTTGTATGTCGCTTGGTATAATGGTAACTCAAAACCAACGTTTAGATGCCGAAACATTAACTATTGTTGCCGATGAATTTGGCTATGAAGTAGAGTTTATCACTGTTGATATTGAAGAAGCTATTCAAGTTGTTCAAGACAAAGAAGAAGATTTAGTTTTCAGAGCGCCTATAGTTACCGTAATGGGTCACGTAGATCATGGTAAAACGTCACTATTAGATTATATTAGAAAAGAAAATGTAATTGCTGGAGAATCAGGAGGAATTACCCAACACATTGGTGCTTATGGTGTTACTTTAGATAATGGTCAAAAAATAGCTTTCTTGGATACACCAGGACACGAGGCCTTTACCGCTATGCGTGCTCGTGGAGCTCAAGTTACCGATATTGCAATTATTGTGATAGCGGCCGATGACGATATAATGCCACAAACAAAAGAAGCTATTTCGCATGCACAAGCTGCTAATGTTCCAATAATTTTTGCTATCAATAAAATAGATAAACCTAATGCTAATCCTGAAAAAATAAAGGAAAAATTAGCAGGAATGAATTTGCTAGTTGAAGATTGGGGAGGTAAAATCCAATCCCATGATATTTCTGCTAAAGGAGGAACAGGTGTAAAAGAGTTGTTAGAAAAAGTATTGCTTGAGGCTGAAATATTAGATTTAAAAGCAAATCCAGACAGAACGGCATCAGGAACAGTAGTAGAAGCATTTTTAGATAAAGGAAAAGGATATGTTTCAACAATTTTGGTCCAAAACGGAACTTTAAGAGTTGGAGATTATATGCTCGCAGGTAAGCATCATGGTAAGATAAAAGCCATGCATGACGAAAGAGGTCATGTTGTAACAGAAGCAGGACCATCAACTCCTGTATCTGTTTTAGGTCTTGACGGAGCAGCAACTGCTGGAGATAAATTCAATGTGTTTGAAGATGAAAAAGAAGCCAAACAAATCGCATCAAAACGTTCTCAATTAATGAGAGAGCAATCTGTTCGTACACAACGTCACATTACATTGGATGAAATTGGGCGTCGTATAGCTTTAGGACAATTTAAAGAATTGAACATTATACTTAAAGGAGACGTTGACGGCTCAGTAGAAGCTTTATCAGATTCATTCTCTAAACTATCTACCGAAGAAATTCAAGTCAATATTATTCATAAAGGTGTAGGAGCTATTACCGAAACTGATGTTATGTTAGCATCTGCTTCTGATGCAATTATTATAGGATTTAATGTTCGTCCTGCAGGAAACGCAAGACAATTGGCCGATAAGGAGGAAATAGACATCCGTTATTATTCTATCATTTACGCAGCTATAGACGACTTGAGAGACGCAATGGAAGGAATGCTTTCTCCAGAAATGAAAGAAGAAATTACGGGTACTGCTGAGATTAGAGAGATTTTCAAAATATCTAAAGTAGGTTCTATTGCTGGTTGTATGGTTATGGATGGTAAAATCACTAGAAATTCTAAAATTAGAATTATTAGAGATGGAGTAGTTGTGTTTACTGGAGATTTATTAGCTTTAAAACGTTTTAAAGACGACGTAAAAGAAGTTGCTAAAGGATACGATTGTGGTATACAAATAAAGAATTATAACGACATTGAAGAGCGTGATGTAATTGAAGCGTTTCAAGAAGTGGCCGTTAAAAAGAAATTAAAATAAAAATTTGAAGTTTTAAAAAAAACCCCAACAAATATTGTTGGGTTTTTTTGTGCTATTTATTTGGCTTTATTAAAAACGCATTCGGATATTTCTTCTTTAACTCTGCTAAATTGCGTTCTGATTCTATTCTTGATTTAAAATTTCCAATCCAAACCTTGTAGGTTGGTGTGCTAAATACAATAGTTGCATCATAGTCTTTATTTTCTTTTCTAAAATCCATTAATATTTTCTTAGCGGTTTCACTATCCCCACTAAAAATCTGAATTTTATAGCGATCATTTACCGTTATTGAGGAGTTTATTTTTCTTTTTTCATTGAGTAATTGTTCAAATTTTGAATCTTGAATAACTTCTATAGTATTGTTCTGTGCATAAAAATTTAAGCATCCTACAATAAAAAAAACGGGTAGGAAATATCTTCTATTTAATGTTGAAATTCTCATAATACTGTGATTTTTATGCAAATGTACTATTTATTGAAATAAACAAAACAACAAATATTATTTAGAATTAATATAAATTGATATACTAGGTAGTTTTAGGGTTTTGAGAATAGTTCTTAAGTCGTATTTTTGTGCAAGTTTTTAAACAAAGCATGTTATAATGTAACATTTTTTATGTCTCTTACATGCCAATTTTAGTCGATAATCATTACAGAATATGAAAAAAGTGGGTAACCATAATTCGATTTCAAGGATTTTTATTTTTAGCCTAGCCTTAACGCTAGCATTCTCCTTAACTTCAATTGCTCAAACAGCTGCTCCAGTAGTAGCAGATGCTGCCGCTCCAGCAAGTTCTGGTGCAGATGCAGTAAAAGGTAAAGAACTGTTCAATTCACAATGTGCTGCATGTCACAAGTTAGACGCTAAAATGACAGGTCCTGCATTAAGAAACATTATCGGTAAACACGATAAGGAGTGGCTTTACAAATGGATACACAATAGCCAAGAGCTTATTAAATCAGGAGACCCTGCAGCGGTTAAAATTTGGGAAGAGTACAAGCCTTCTGTTATGACATCGTTTCCGCAATTGTCTACTGCTGATATCGATAATATTATTGCTTACACTTCTGAACCTAAAGCTGAACCTGTAGCTGCTACAACTACTGCAGGTCCACCAGGAACAGAAGCTGCCGGTGGGGTTTCAAACAATATCATTCTAGGAGCACTAGCTTTAGTTATGGTTATGTTAATTGTAATGTTGTTTTTAGTAAACAACGTATTAACTAAAATTGCGAAAGCAAATGGTATTGAAGTTATAAAAAAAGAGCCTACAACTCCTATCTGGAAAGCCTTTGCGAAAAATCAATTTTTGGTTTTAGTTACTTCTATTTTCTTAATACTTGCAAGTGCTTATTTTGTTTACGGATTTTTAATGCAGCTTGGAGTAGATCAAGATTATGCTCCAATCCAACCGATACATTATTCTCACAGAATTCATGCTGGAAGTAATGGTATAGATTGTAAATACTGTCACTCTTCAGCTCGTGTTAGCAAGCATTCTGGAATTCCCTCGTTAAATGTTTGTATGAATTGTCATAAAAATATTGCTGAAGTTTCAGATACTACTGCTACTCCAGAACATTCAAAAGCTTTTTATGATGGTGAAATACAAAAATTGTATAAAGCTGTAGGTTGGGATCCATCTACCCAAAAATATACAGGAAAAACAGAGCCTGTAAAATGGGTTCGTATTCATAATTTGCCAGACTTTGTATATTTTAACCATTCACAACACGTAAATGTAGCTGGGATAGAATGTCAAACGTGTCATGGTCCAGTTCAAACGTATGAAATCCAAAAACAATTTGCGCCTTTAACCATGGGTTGGTGTATTGATTGTCATAGAAAAACAGAAGTTAAAATGGAAGGTAACGAATACTATACAAAAATTCATGAAGAGCTTTCTAAAAAATATGGAGTTGACAAATTGACTGCAGCGCAAATGGGAGGTTTAGAATGTGGTAAATGCCATTACTAAACTGTTTGATAAGGTTTTTAACCTAAATCAATAAACCGCGATTAACCAGAAAAAAGAATAAACGAATAAATATTAAAAAAAATATGTCATCAAACAAAAAATACTGGAAAAGTGTTGAAGAACTAAACGAAAATAGTTCTATTGTTGAGGCACTTAGAAATAACGAATTTGTTGAAGAAATTCCAACAGATGAATTTTTAGGAGATAAATCTTCTTTGTCATCTTCCTCAACTACTCGTCGTGATTTCTTAAAGTACGTCGGATTCAGTACAGCAGCAGCTTCTTTAGCGGCTTGCGAAGGTCCAGTTCACAAATCGATACCTTATGTAGTTCAACCAGAGCAAATAATTCCTGGTATTGCTGATTATTATGCAACATCTGTTTTTGATGGATTTGATTTTGCAAATATTTTAGTAAAAACACGTGAAGGTCGTCCTATTAAAATCGATAACAATAAAATAGAAGGTGCAAAATTTGCTGCTAATGCTAGAATTCATGCCTCTATTTTGTCTTTATATGATAGCATGCGTTTAAAGCAACCTAAAATTGCTGGAAAATCAGCTTCATGGGCAGAGGTTGATGCTAAAATAAAAGCTAGTGTTACAGATGCTAAGGCTAAAGGGAAACAGGTTGTTTTACTAACCAATACTTTAGCAAGTCCTTCTACGGAAAAGTTAATTTCAGAATTTATTGCAAAGAATCCAACGGCAAAACATGTTATATATGATGCAGTTTCTTCATCTGAAGCTTTAGATGCATTTGAAACTGCTTATGGAGAAAGAGCTTTAGTTGATTATGATTTTTCTAAAGCATCTTTAATAGTTTCAGTTGGAGCTGATTTTCTTGGAGATTGGCAAGGAGGAAGTTATGACTCAGGTTATGCAAAAGGAAGAATTCCTCAAAACGGGAAAATGTCACGTCATTTTCAGTTAGAATCGAATATGACATTAACTGGTGCTGCTGCAGATAAGCGAGTGCCGATGAGTGTTGCTAATCAAAAACAAGCTTTAGTTAAAATTTATAATGTTATTACTAACGGAACGATAGCTACATCAAAAATTGAAAATGAAGATGAGGTTATTAAAGCTGCAAAACAACTAAAAGCAGCTGGAAGTAAAGGAGTTTTAGTTTCTGGTATTCAAGATAAAAATGCCCAATTATTAGTTTTAGCAATTAATCAAGCTTTATCTAGTGAAGCATTCTCTACTGCAGGAACAAGACAAATAAGAAAAGGTTCTAACGAAAAAGTAACACAGTTATTAGCTGATATAAAAGCGGGAAATGTTCATACTTTAATTATGAGTGGTGTTAATCCTGCATATACTTTACCAAATAGTGCAGCATTTACAGCTGCTTTGAAAAAAGTTTCGCTATCGGTTTCTTTTTCACTAAAAGAAGATGAGACGGCATCAATTTCCACAATTGCTGCTGCAGTTCCTCATTACTTAGAATCTTGGAACGATGTAACAATTACTAGAGGTACATACGGAATAACGCAACCAACTATCCGACCATTATTTGATACGAAGCAGTTTCAAGATGTTTTGCTTTCATTAAATGGAACTGTTGGAACTTATTATGATTATTTAAAAGCGAATTCTTCTGCATTAATTGCTGGAGCATCTTGGAATAAAGTATTACACGATGGTATTTATGTAGGAGTATCATCTGCAGCAACTCCAACTTCTGTTAATTATGGTGTAGCTGCAAGTGCATTAGCAAATACTAAAAAAGCTTCAGGTCTGGAGCTATTATTATATACTAAAACAGGTTTGGGTGATGGCCAACAAGCAAATAACCCTTGGCTTCAAGAGTTTCCAGATCCTATTACTAGAGTTTCTTGGGATAATTATGTAACAATTTCTAGAGTTGATGCTGAAAAAGCAGGACTAGAAAATCATAATGTTGCTGACGGAGGTTTAAACGGAAGTTATGCAAATTTAACTGTTAATGGAATTAATTTAGAAAATGTACCAGTAATTATTCAGCCAGGTCAAGCTGTTGGTACTTTAGGATTAGCTTTCGGATACGGAAAAAAAGCGGCGCTAAAAGAAGAAATGCAAGTAGGTGTTAATGCTTACACATTATACAATAACTTTAATGATGTTCAATCGGTTTCTATAAAGAAAGCTGATGGTGAGCATGAGTTTGCATGTGTTCAATCTCAGAAAACCTTAATGGGTAGAGGAGATATTATTAAAGAGACTACTTTAGAAATTTTTAATTCGAAAGATGCAAAAGAGTGGAATGAAGTTCCAAAAGTATCTCTAGATCATAAAGAAGTTGATGCAACATCAGTAGATTTATGGACTTCTTTTGACCGTTCTGTTGGACATCATTTTAATCTTTCGATAGATTTAAATGCGTGTACTGGATGTGGGGCTTGTGTAATAGCTTGTCATGCAGAAAACAATGTTCCTGTTGTAGGTAAAGAAGAAGTAAGAAAGAGTCGTGATATGCATTGGTTGCGTATAGATAGATATTACTCTTCTGAAGAAACTTTTGCTAAAGATGATGAGAAGAAAGAAGGGTTTAATGGTTTATTCGGAGATAAAGGATCTTTAGGTGGCTTTGGTCAAATGGAACAAGCAGCCGACAATCCTCAAGTAGCTTTTCAGCCTGTAATGTGTCAACATTGTAATCACGCACCTTGTGAAACAGTTTGTCCAGTAGCCGCTACATCTCATAGCCGTCAAGGTCAAAACCATATGGCTTATAACAGATGTGTTGGAACTAGATATTGTGCTAACAACTGTCCGTATAAAGTGCGTCGTTTTAACTGGTTCCTATACAACAAAAATAGTGAGTTCGATTATCACATGAATGATGATTTAGGTCGTATGGTATTAAATCCTGATGTAAATGTTCGTTCACGTGGAGTTATGGAAAAATGTTCTATGTGTATTCAAATGACACAAGCTACCATATTGTCTGCAAAAAATGAAGGAAGAACTGTAAAAGATGGCGAATTCCAAACTGCCTGCTCAAATGCTTGTTCTTCTGGAGCTATGATTTTTGGAGATGTTAATGATGCAGCAAGTAAAGTAGCTGATTTGGCTCAAGAAGATAGAATGTATCATTTACTAGAACATGTTGGTACAAAACCAAATGTGTTTTACCATGTTAAAGTTAGAAACACGTAATAAAAATTAAAAATCAATTTAAAGGATTATGTCTCATATATACGATTCAAGTATTAGAAAACCTTTAGTTATAGGTGATAAAACATATCACGATGTAACAGTAGACGTTGCTGCTCCAGTTGAGGGTAAAGCGAACAAGCATTGGTGGATAGTGTTTTCTATTGCATTGGCCGCTTTCCTTTGGGGATTAGGTTGTATTATTTATACTATATCTACTGGTATAGGAACTTGGGGATTAAACAAAACTGTTGGTTGGGCTTGGGATATTACTAACTTCGTTTGGTGGGTTGGTATTGGTCACGCAGGAACTCTTATCTCAGCAGTACTATTATTATTTCGTCAAAGATGGAGAATGGCAATTAACCGTTCAGCGGAAGCGATGACTATTTTCTCTGTTATTCAGGCAGGTTTATTTCCAATCATTCACATGGGGCGTCCTTGGTTAGCGTATTGGGTATTGCCAATACCAAATCAGTTTGGATCTTTATGGGTAAACTTTAACTCACCATTACTTTGGGATGTATTTGCAATATCTACTTATCTTTCGGTATCATTAGTTTTCTGGTGGACTGGTTTATTGCCTGATTTTGCAATGATTCGTGATAGAGCTGTCAACCCTTTCCAAAAAAGAATATATAGTATTTTGAGTTTTGGTTGGAGTGGAAGAGCTAAAGATTGGCAACGTTTTGAAGAAGTTTCATTAGTTCTTGCAGGTTTAGCTACACCATTAGTACTTTCTGTGCATACTATTGTATCAATGGATTTTGCTACTTCAGTAATTCCTGGATGGCATACAACGATATTTCCTCCGTACTTTGTTGCTGGTGCTGTATTCTCAGGTTTTGCAATGGTAAATACACTTCTTATTGTAATGAGAAAAGTATCTAACTTAGAAGCTTATATTACAATTCAACATATCGAATTGATGAATATCATCATAATGATTACCGGTTCTATAGTTGGGGTTGCTTATATTACTGAGCTATTTATTGCTTGGTATTCTGGAGTAGAATATGAACAATATGCTTTCTTAAACAGAGCTACTGGGCCTTACTGGTGGGCATATTGGGCGATGATGTCTTGTAACGTTTTCTCACCTCAATTTATGTGGTTTAAAAAGCTTAGAACTAGTATTATGTTTTCGTTCATTATTTCTATTGTTGTAAATATTGGAATGTGGTTTGAACGTTTTGTAATTATTGTTACCTCTTTGCACAGAGATTATTTACCATCTTCTTGGACAATGTTCTCTCCAACATTTGTAGATATCGGAATTTTTATCGGAACTATTGGATTCTTTTTTGTATTATTCTTATTATACGCTAGAACTTTCCCAGTGATAGCTCAAGCTGAAGTTAAAACAATACTAAAAGCAACTGGAGATAATTATATTAAAGCAAGAGAAGCAAATAAACATTCACATCATGAGTAATAAAGTTATTTACGCCATTTATAATGACGATGATATATTGATGGATGCTGTTAAGAAAACACGCGCAGCTCACTATCATATTGAAGAAGTTTTTACTCCATTCCCTGTACACGGTTTGGATAAAGCTATGGGAATTGCACCAACGCGATTAGCAATTTGTGCTTTTATCTACGGTTTGTGTGGTATCTCTTTTGGAACTTGGATGATGAATTATATTATGATTCAAGATTGGCCACAGGATATAGGAGGTAAACCAAGTTTTAGCTATATCGAAAACATGCCTGCTTTTGTGCCAATTATGTTTGAAGAAACTGTTTTTTTTGCTGCACACTTAATGGTTATTACTTTTTATATGAGAAGTAAATTATGGCCTTTTAAAGTTGCAGAGAACCCAGATGTTAGAACTACTGATGACCATTTTTTGATGGAAGTAGCGGTAAACAACAACGAAAAGGAGTTGGTTTCTTTTTTTGAAAAGACAGGAGCAGTTGAAGTTAAAGTAATTGATAAGCATTAATAGTTATATGAAAAGTTTATATAAAATAGCACTTTTAGTATGTATCGCTCTTTTCGTTTCATCTTGTAAAGACAATTTGAAACCTAACTATCAATACATGCCTAATATGTATGAAGCCGTAAGTTATGAAACCTATTCTGAATCGAATGCTTTCAAAAACGGTAAAGAAGGTCAACTTCCACCTGCTGGAACTATTAACAGAGGTTTTGAAGTCTACGATTATCCAAATACTACTGAGGGATACGAGTTGGCTAAAGCAAATTTAAAATCTCCTTTAGATTCTACTTCAGTCGATTTAGAAAAAGCAAAAGGTCTTTATGAAATTTATTGCGCCATATGTCACGGAAATGCGGGAGACGGAAAAGGTAAATTAGTTACTCAGGGAAAATATTTAGGAGTTCCTAATTACAAAGACCGTGTTATTACCACGGGTAGCGTTTTCCATGTCCAAAAATTTGGATTAAATTCTATGGGCTCTTATGACAATCAAATGAGTGCTCACGAACGTTGGTTAGTTTCATCTTATGTAATGAAACTTAAAAGCGAATTATAAATTGTAGAACAAACTGATCTTAATAGATATGTACACATTTTCAAGTAAATTAAAAACATTCTCCATCATTCTAATGATCTTAGGTGTTCTTGGTATAGGATATGGTTTTTACACTGCACCAAAAAATATTGAAGAAGTTGAAAAAATTCTTGCTGCTGATTCTCATGGCGGGCATCACAAAGCACCAAATGCTGAAACTACCGTTCATGAAGAAAGCAGTCATGAATCTTCACATGCTGCAACAGCTCATTTAGATGAGAAAAAAGATATACATGAAGTTTCTTTAGATTCTACAAATGCTGATACAGCTAAAGTTCATGAAGAAGTAGTTGTTGAAACAGTTTCACATACCGCTCACAAAGAAATTAAAAGTATTTCTGCTGAGGAAGCGCACAAAGCACACGAAGAGCATTTAGAGCACGTTTTACATCAATTGCAAAATAAACCTTGGGCTGCTTTTTATGTTGCTTGTATCTTTTTTATGTTAGTTTCATTAGGGGTATTGGCTTTTTATGCTATACAGCAAGTAGCTCAAGCAGGATGGTCTCCTGTATTGTTTAGAGTAATGCAAGGAATTACAGCCTACTTGCCTGTAGGTTCTATTATATTCTTTGTTTTCTTGATTCTATGTGGGTTGCATCTGAACCACCTTTTTATTTGGTTAGATCCTGAAGTGGTGGCACATGATAAGATTATACAAAATAAAGCAGGCTACTTAAATTTTCCGTTTTGGATAATAAGAGCTGCAATTTTCTTGTTGGGTTGGAATCTTTATCGTTATTTTTCAAGAAAAAATTGTCTTGCACAAGATGAATCTAATGATAATAGTTTTTATAAAAAGAATTTCAATATCTCAGCCATGTTTCTTGTTTTCTTTATTGTTACAGAATCTATTATGTCTTGGGATTGGATTATGTCAATTGATCCGCATTGGTTCAGTACACTTTTTGGATGGTATGTATTTGCTAGCTTCTTTGTAAGCGGTATTACTACAATTTGCATGGTTACTTTATACTTGAAATCAAAAGGATATTTAGAAAATGTAAATACAAGTCATATTCATGATTTAGCAAAATTCATGTTTGGTATAAGTGTATTTTGGACTTATTTATGGTTTTCACAATTTATGCTAATTTGGTACGCTAATATTCCTGAAGAGGTAACGTATTTTGTAACGAGAATTGAAATGTATAATCTTCCTTTTTTTGGTGCAGTAGTTATGAATTTTTTATTCCCAATTTTAATTTTAATTAATACAGATTTTAAGAGAATTACTTGGGTTTTAGTTATGGCAGGTACTGTAATTTTATTAGGACATTATATTGATTTCTTTAACATGATAATGCCTTCATCCGTTGGTGACCAATGGTTTATTGGGGTTTCAGAAATAGGATCAGTACTTTTCTTCTTAGGGTTGTTTATATTTGTGGTATTCTCAGCTTTAACAAAAGTTCCTTTATTACCTAAAAGAAATCCTTACATAGAAGAAAGTAAACATTTTCATTATTAATATTTAAAGAAATAAACAGATGACAAGTTTGTTGGTAATTATAGTTTTAGGTTTATTAGCTATTGCATTATGGCAATTAACTAAAATATTCGATTTAACTCAAGTTGGTGTTGCAAATGATGATTCTCAAGTTGCAAACGATAAAGATAACAATGTCCAAGGATACTTAATGTTTGGCTTTTTAGCTTTCATTTATATTTTTACTATATATGGTTTGTTTAAATGGGGCCCCTTGGTACTTCATACTCCAGCATCTGAGCACGGACCTGAAGTAGATAGCTTAATGAATATTACATGGTTAGTTATATTTTTTGTTCAAGGTTTTACCCAAGTTTTACTTCATTATTTTGCTTTTCAATACAGAGGAAAAAAAGAAAATAAAGCTTTATATTTTTCTGATAGTAATAAATTAGAAATTATATGGAGTGCTATTCCAGCAGTTGTATTAGCAGTACTAATTCTTTACGGATTGTATGCATGGAACGACATTATGTTTATTGATAAAGATGAAGAAACGATTGAAATTGAATTGTATGCACAACAATTCAATTGGAAAGCAAGATATTCAGGAACGGATAATGTATTAGGTAAAGCTAATGTTCGTTACATTGAAGGAGTAAATGCTGTTGGGGTTGATTTATCAGATCCAAACGCTCAAGATGATATAGTTGTAACAGAGTTGCATATTCCTAAAGGAAAGAAAATCCATTTTAAAATGCGATCTCAGGATGTATTACATTCAGCTTATATGCCTCATTTTAGAGCTCAAATGAATGTTGTTCCTGGCATGGTAACTGAATTTGCCTATACACCTACTTATACTTCTGACGAATATAGAAATCTGACCTTTATGGTTGAAAAGGTTGCTAATATCAACAAAATCAGAGCAGAGAAAAGTATTGAGCTAGTTGCTAACGGTCAGACTGCTTTAGACCCTTACACTTTTGACTATTTGCTTTTGTGTAATAAAATTTGTGGTGCCTCTCACTATAATATGCAAATGAAAATTGTTGTTGATACTCCTGAAGATTACAAAAAATGGCTTTCAGACAAGCCAACTGTTTCTCAAGAAGTGAAAGTGGCAACTACCAAACCAGCCGATGATTCTAAACCAATGGGTAATGATTCAACAATGGTTAAAGATTCAAAAATAGTTGCGCAAGTGACTACTAAATAATATTTTTAAATTATATAAATAAATATTTTATGTCAGCATCAGCAATAGACCACTCAAACGAGCATGCGCATGATCACGATCACGAACACCATCACAAAGACACTTTTATTACTAAGTATATTTTTAGTATAGACCATAAAATGATAGCCAAACAATACCTTATTACTGGTATTTTAATGGGTATTATTGGTGTTGCAATTTCTTTACTTTTCAGATTGCAATTAGCTTGGCCTGAACAATCTTTTAAGATTTTTAGTATTGTTCTTGGCGATTCATATGCTCCAAATGGAGTTATGGCAAATGACCGCTATTTAGCATTAGTAACCATACATGGAACCATAATGGTTTTCTTTGTACTAACGGCAGCCTTAAGCGGAACTTTCAGTAATTTATTAATACCATTACAGATTGGAGCCCGCGACATGGCATCAGGATTCTTAAATATGGTTTCTTATTGGTTGTTTTTTACATCCAGTATAATTATGGTTTCCTCTTTGTTTGTTGAGTCAGGGCCTGCATCTGCTGGTTGGACTATTTACCCACCATTAAGTGCTCTAGAACAAGCTATTCCTGGTTCTGGAATGGGTATGACTTTGTGGTTGGTTTCAATGGCAGTATTTATTGCATCTTCCTTAATGGGATCATTAAATTATATTGTTACTGTTATCAATTTAAGAACAAAAGGTATGTCCATGACAAGATTGCCACTTACGATTTGGGCTTTCTTTGTTACTGCAATAATTGGAGTTATTTCATTTCCAGTTCTTCTTTCTGCAGCTTTGTTATTAATTATGGATAGAAGTTTCGGTACTTCATTCTTTCTTTCAGATATTTATATAGCTGGTGAAGTTTTACACTATCAAGGAGGGTCTCCAGTTTTGTTTGAGCACTTGTTTTGGTTTCTAGGACATCCTGAAGTGTATATTATTTTACTTCCTGCGTTAGGGATTACTTCAGAAGTTATAGCAACCAATTCTCGTAAACCAATTTTTGGTTATAGAGCAATGATTATGTCTATTTTAGCTATTGCTTTTTTATCAACTATTGTTTGGGGTCACCACATGTTTTTATCTGGGATGAATCCTTTTTTAGGTTCTGTATTTACATTTACAACATTGTTAATTGCTATTCCATCTGCCGTAAAAGCGTTCAATTATATTACTACACTTTGGAAAGGAAACTTACAATTAAACCCTGCTATGTTGTTTTCAATTGGATTAGTTTCAACTTTCATCACCGGAGGTTTAACAGGAATTATTCTTGGTGATAGTACATTAGATATAAATGTTCATGATACTTATTTTGTTGTAGCTCACTTTCACTTAGTAATGGGTATATCTGCTCTTTACGGAATGTTTGCTGGTATTTATCATTGGTTTCCAAAAATGTTCGGAAGAATGTTAAACAAAAATCTAGGTTATATTCACTTTTGGGTAACAGCTGTTTGTGCTTATGGAGTATTTTTTCCGATGCACTTTATAGGTTTAGCTGGTTTACCTAGAAGATATTATACCAATACTAACTTTCCATTATTTGATGATTTACAAAACGTAAATGTGCTAATAACTATTTTCGCTTTAGTTGGAGGAGCTTTTCAGTTGGTATTTATTTATAATTTCTTTAGTAGTATTTTCTACGGAAAGAAAACAGTTCAAAATCCGTGGAAATCGAATACTTTAGAATGGACTGCACCAATCGAACATATGCACGGGAATTGGCCTGGAGAAATACCTCATGTTCACAGATGGCCTTACGATTATAGTAAACCAGGGCATGATGAAGATTTTGTTCCTCAAAATATACCAATGAAAGAAGGTGAAGAGCAATTGCATCACTAGAATTTGTAAAATATATAAAATGCCTTTCCGAAATGAAAGGCATTTTTATTTGCGCAAAACTTTGTTACATTTGTAGGATGAATGAAAATCTAGACCCAACAAATAACAACTATAATCATGAAGAACTTGATCTCGAAAAAAGATTAAGGCCTCTATCATTCGATGATTTTTCAGGACAAGATCAAATATTAGAAAATCTAAAAGTTTTTGTTGAAGCAGCTAATCAAAGAAATGAAGCTTTAGATCATACATTATTTCATGGTCCACCAGGATTGGGTAAAACCACTTTAGCAAATATTTTAGCTAACGAATTAGGAGTTGGGATCAAAATTACATCGGGGCCTGTACTAGATAAGCCTGGCGATTTAGCTGGATTGCTCACTAATCTTGAAGAACGTGATGTTCTTTTTATAGACGAGATTCATCGACTAAGTCCAATTGTTGAAGAGTATTTGTATTCCGCCATGGAAGACTTCAAAATAGATATTATGATTGAATCTGGTCCAAATGCTAGAACGGTTCAAATCAATCTCAATCCATTTACTCTAATTGGAGCTACAACTCGTTCAGGGCTATTAACCGCACCTATGCGCGCGAGGTTTGGAATACAAAGCCGATTGCAATATTATACTACAGAACTTTTAACAACTATTGTACAACGTAGTTCATCTATTATAAAAATGCCTATAACTATGGAGGCAGCTATAGAAATTGCAGGTAGGAGCAGAGGAACGCCTCGAATTGCAAATGCTTTGTTGCGTCGCGTTCGTGATTTTGCACAGATTAAAGGAAATGGTAAAATAGATATTGAAATTGCACGCTATTCTCTTAAAGCATTACATGTTGATGCACACGGTTTGGATGAAATGGATAATAAAATTTTGAACACCATAATCGATAAATTTAAAGGAGGACCAGTAGGATTGTCTACATTGGCAACAGCAGTATCAGAAAGCAGTGAAACTATTGAAGAAGTATATGAGCCTTTTCTCATTCAGGAGGGATTCATCATGCGAACTCCTAGAGGTCGTGAGGTTACTGAGAAAGCCTACAAACATTTAGGAAAAGTTAAAACGAACGTTCAGGGCGGACTTTTTTAATTTTTTAAACTATTAAAATTAAGTTTCATCAAGATATTTCAAGCTTAATTTCCTTATTCCCTTAATGGTTTAAATCTATCTATAGAAGAATTGTTTAATAATAAAGAAAAATATTCTCAATTCATCAAATCCGAAGCATTACGCCTTGGTTTTTTGTCTTGTGGGATATCCAAATCTGGTTTTTTAGAAGAAGAAGCACCTCGTTTAGAAAGATGGCTGAACCAAAATCAGCACGGTCAAATGTCCTATATGGAAAATCATTTTGACAAACGATTGAATCCTAACTTGCTTGTTGATGATGCCAAAAGCGTAATTTCTCTACTCCTGAATTATTACCCTTCTGAATTTCAAAATGAAGAAAGCTATAAAATATCCAAATATGCTTACGGACAAGATTATCATTTTGTTATAAAAGAGAAATTGAATCAATTACTCCATTCTATTCAGTCAACTATAGGAGAAGTTTCCGGTAGGGCTTTTGTTGATTCTGCACCGGTTTTAGACAAAGCTTGGGCAGCTAAATCAGGATTGGGTTGGATTGGGAAGAATAGTAATCTAATAACAAAATCAGTTGGCTCATTTTATTTTATTGCAGAACTTATTATTGATTTAGAATTAGAATATGACAACTCAACAACCGACCATTGTGGCACTTGTACGGCTTGTATTGATTCCTGTCCAACAGAAGCCATAGTAGCGCCTTATGTTGTTGATGGAAGTAAGTGCATCTCCTATTTCACAATTGAACTTAAGGAAAATATTCCGAGTGAAATGAAAGGGAAATTCAACGATTGGGCTTTTGGTTGTGATGTCTGTCAAGATGTTTGCCCTTGGAATAAATTCTCAAAACCTCACAGTGAACCTCTTTTTAATCCCAATCCTGATTTGCTATCAATGGACAAGAAAGATTGGGAGGAAATTACGGAAGAAACATTCAAAAAGGTATTTAGAAATTCTGCTGTAAAAAGAACAAAATTTGAAGGGTTGAAACGAAATATTACTTTCTTAAAGTAGATTCTCTTTCAATGATTCCAGTTGCTAATTCAACCGTTCTAGGCTTGAAAAGAAGATTGTCTTTATGGCAAATCATTTCCTCTAAGAGCAAATCAAATGCAACAACTCCCATTTCATAACTCGGCTGATCAACGGTGCTTAATTTTGGGGTAATCACTTGTGACATAAACCAATTGCTGAATCCTATCACTGCAATTTGATTAGGAACTGGAATGCCTTTTTCGTTGAAATAGGCCAAAACTCCTACGGCAACCAAATCTCTCAGCTAACGCGAGCTTCTAGCTCGTGTCCACAACAAATATTAAATAAATTTACTATTTTTACCTTATATGAGTACAAAATATAAATTTGGAGAAAAATCTGGAGCTTATTTTATAAGTTTTGCGACGGTTAATTGGATAGACGTTTTTACGAGAGATGTTTATTTTTCATGTCTTACGGAATCTTTAGATTATTGTAGAAAAAGTAAAGGAATGGAAATATATGGTTATTGCATTATGCACAGCCATGTACATTTAATATTTCGTTCGGCATTAAATGACCCATCCGGATTAGTTCGAGATTTTAAAGGTTTTACTTCAAGAAAGTTATTAAAATTAATAGAAGAGAATCCGCAAGAGAGCAGGAAAGAATGGTTGCTTTGGATGTTTGAAAGAGCAGGAAAGAAAAACAGCAATGTAAAGTTTAGACAGTTTTGGCAACAAGACAACCATCAAATAGAAATTTGGTCATTGAATGTTTTTGAGCAAAAATTAGATTACATTCATAACAATCCTGTTGAAGCAGGTTTTGTTACAGACCCAATAGATTGGAAATATAGTAGCGCAAGAAATTATGGTAATAATGATCAAACTGTTTTGGAAATAGATTTAAATTGATTTTGTTTGTGGTCACGAGCTAGAAGCTCGCGCTAGCGGGGGATTGGCAAATTGTTAGTTATACGAATAATTTAATTCAATTAGTTGATGTAAGTAGTGCTACTGGAGTAACAAAATATTTGACATTTCAAAAAAATTAAGAATACAAAATCCCTAAGTGCTTGTATGTTTTAATATTACAGTTCAACTTTAACTGAGCTCAAACTATTTATAAAACATAAGTGCAAAAAATAAGCAATGTATTAATTACCAGGATAATAGCCCAAAAGCTTGTCCTGGTTTTTTCTTTTATTGACCTTTGTCAAAGGTTTTAGATTTAGACTATAGTTCATTATTAAAACACTATCCAAAATGACCAAACCAACAAAATCAGTCAAAGTGTTTTAAAAAAATTGACACCCTAAAACTAAAACGAGATACAACCAAAACACCAATACTATGATTTATTACTTTTATTCCAGAACGTCAACGTTTTTACAAAATTCAGCAAGACAAATCGAAACATTCAAAAATCAAGAAGGGTTTGATTCTTCAAAATTATTTATTGAACGTATTCAAGGTAATGTTCCATTTATGGAACGCCCAGAAGCAGTAAAAATGTTTGACACCATAACTAACCAATCAGAAAGATGTACTGTGGTGGTAGATAGTATTGACCGCCTTGGGAGAAACCTCATTGATATACTACATACTATTGACCTATTCACCAAAAACAAAATCAATTTGAAGTCAATCAAAGAAGGCTTTACCACTCTACTAGATAACGGAGATGTTAATCCTATGGGACAACTTGTTATTTCCTGTATGGGTTCAATATCCGAATTAAATCGTAATCAAATCAAACAAAAATCTCTGGAAGGCATTAGGGTTGCGCAGGCTTTAGGCAAGTATCAAGGCAGGAAAATCGGTGCGACTCAAACGGATGAAAAGCTATTGCAACGCCACCAAACCATTGTAAAGAAGTTACAGAAAGGAATTAGCATTAGAGATATTTCAGAGATTACAGGCGCATCTAGTGCAACCATTTGCAAAGTAAAAAAAGTAATGATTAATCGAAAAATGCTAGTGGCATGATACAAGTGGACCTAACAGCAATTCACCGTTTGATGATTAGAAACTACGGTAGCAGAAACATGATAGTTGATACGCTGGTTGAAAGCAAAAACTTCATAAGACCCAAGGAACTTAAGATAACATTTGATTTTGACCCACAATGTCATTTGGATTTGCAACGCCTAAACAAAAGACTTAGCAGACATATTGAAGGGGTTAAGAATTTTTATGTGAGCGTCAACAACAACAAAATTGAGATTTTGGTTGTGATGTATTATGGAAGAAAGTTGAAAGATTACGATTTTGAATTTAGCGAAAACTAAGATATGAAAAAAACTGAAATATTAAAAAGTAAAACAACTACATTTTTTCTTGCTCCAATAATCACCTAACCTATAGGTGACTATAAAAGTATGAACACCACCATTATATTTACTAAAATCATTTACCGATAAATCGTAAGAGTACCCTGCTAAAAAATTTTCAAAAAATCTAAACCCAACAAATCCACCAATTGAAGCATTCATTTCAAAGTTAAGACTTGTGACAAGTTTATCTTTCCAATCTAGGTTCAAAGCTATCAACGTAGATATTGGAGCGCCATCGGTAATCCTTGTTACAAAATTTGGTTTAAGAAATATTTCATCATCTACAATTATTTTATATGCACCAGTAATAAAGTAGTATGGATTTTTATTTGCTATTTGATTGTTTCTATTATTAATATATACTGTTTTCAGCATGTTTGGAATAGACAGACCAATTGCCCATTTTTCATTATATACATATGCTCCAGAACCAATCATTAGATTACTTTGAGACACATTTCTATCAGCTAAATCATTTTCGTTTGGATTCTGAATAACAAATTGGTTATAATCAATGTTGAATAAATTTACACCAGCCTTTAACCCTAAAGACAATCTTATGGTTTCACTAAGGTTTAAATGATAAGCAAAATTGCCGTTAATATTATTTTCGCTAACGGCTCCAATCTTGTCAGACATTATGTCAAAACCTGCTCCCGTATTAGAATTTGACAATATACTGTGACCCGATAAGAGCAGTGTTTTTGGAGCACCATCAAAACCCACCCATTGTGTGCTGTATATAGAATTAATTGTTAATCCATCATAGGAACCCGCATAAGCTGGATTGTACATTATCGGATTAAATGTGAAAACGGATAATTTTGGGTCACTTTGGGAGAGTACAATAACTGGGTTAAATAAAAACAACAATATTAAGGTTTTATATGACTTCATATACCAATGTTATTGATTATTGTTTATATATAAAAACCCTTTTAAATCTCTATTTTTATTGCGATACAAGTCATAATAAGTTAGAACATAGAAGTAGGTTCCAGTAGGTAAAAATTCATTCAATTTATATAC
Source organism: Flavobacterium myungsuense (assembly GCF_042677265.1). Taxonomy (NCBI): domain Bacteria; kingdom Pseudomonadati; phylum Bacteroidota; class Flavobacteriia; order Flavobacteriales; family Flavobacteriaceae; genus Flavobacterium; species Flavobacterium myungsuense. The sequence continues at coordinate 432,481 of NZ_JBHTIZ010000005.1, forward strand.
ACCTTCAACATTTGATTTTCCTATAAAAGTATTTTGAATATTATCATAACTATCTCCTCTCCAGACTAATTTACCATATCGATTAAAAATTTGAAAATCGTTTTTCGGGAAAGTTTCAATATTTTTTATGACAATAAAATCATTTAAGTTATTGTCGTTTAAAGTTAAAATATTGTTTATTTCGAGAGTACAATTTAATAATGTAACATCAACTTTTGTTCTAGTAGAGCTGTAACAACCTGTTAAAGCACTGTAATCACTAGCGTACAGATTTTCTCCATCTTCCAATAGATTCGTATTAGGCAGAATATTACCCCCAAGGTTTGAATCATACCATGTTAATGTATTTAAGTTATTAACTATAACGCTACTTATTGTTGGATAATCTTCCTTGCAAAATATTTGATTACCGTCACCTGTTGGAGGATTTGAATCATTTATTTTGATAATAACTTCTAGTCTGTTTAGACTTTTACATCCAGTTGTTACATCAATGGCTTCAGCGAAGTATGAAACATTGTCTATCAATGGAGTATTTGAAATCAATGGATTACCTCCAGTTATACTTGTATACCATTTTACATTTGGTTGGCTTAGTATTAAGTTTGAAACTCTTGGGTTATCAATTTTACAAAACTCTTGGAAACCACTTCCCGTTGGTGTAGGTACTACAGTTATTGTAACCAGAACAGGTGTTCTAATAAGTGATTCACATCCATTAATGGTTTGCGAAGCATAATATGTAGAGCCATTTATTAATGAAGTTGCGCTGATTAATGGTGCACCACCAGTTGCTGTAGTGTGCCATTGAATATTTTGTCCACTTATTGTCAAATTTGTAACCGTAGCTGAATTACAAAACAATTGATTGGAGTTTCCATTTGGAGAAGCGGGGGTATTAATTATAACATTTACTGGAAGTCTAGTTAAACTTTCACATCCATTGATTGTTTGACTTGCATAATAGGTTGTTCCATTTGCCAACGCAGTTGTGTTTGCGAAAGGAGTTCCTCCAGTAGCTGTAGCATACCAGCGAATATTAGAACCTGTAACTAATAAATTGCTAATAGTTCCAGAATTACAAAAAGTTTGTGTTGAAGTTCCAGTTGGAGTTGATGTAACATTAATAGTAACTAATACAGGAAATCTATTTGGACTTAAACAGCCATTTACTGTTTGATTTGAATAATATGTATTGCCATTCACCAAGGGAGTAGTATTTGATAAAGATGTTCCTGCAGAAGCTGAAGTATACCATTGAATATTTGAACCAGTAGCTAATAAACTAGCTATCGTTGCTGAATTACAAAAAGTTTGTGTTGAAGCTCCTGTTGGTGCTGAAGGTGAGTTTGTTACTACTGTAACGGGGAATCTTACAGAGCTTTCACAACCGTTTATTGTTTGAGTTGCATAATATACAGTTCCATTAATTAATGATATAGTGTTTGCTAAAGATGTACCTCCAGTAGGTGAACTATACCATTGGATATTGGAACCAGTAGCGGATAAATTTGCTATAGTTGATGAATTACAAAAGGTTTGAGTGGATGAGCCAGTTGGGGAAGATGGTGAATTTACAATAATAGTCATTGACGTTGAATTGGCACATTGACCAGCTAATGGTGTAAAAGTGTATACTGTTGTTAAAGAATTATTTATTACAGGTGTCCAGGCACCTGTTATACCATTGTTAGAAATTGTTGGAAGAATGAAATTATTACCACAAGTTATTGGGCTTATTTGGGTGAAATTAGGCGTAGTAGAATTAGATACATTTATAATTTGGGTGTATTTGTCTGAACAACCCCAATTAGTCAATACAGTTAAAGTTATAGTGAATGTACCAAATTGATTGTACAGATGACTTGGATTTATTAAATTACTTGTTGTCCCATCTCCAAAATCCCAACTATAACTTACAATACTAGAATTGTAAATATTTAAAACATTTGAAGTATTGTTAGGTGTTATATTTTCACCTAAACAAATATCATTTACACTGAATTGAGCTATAGGATTTGGATATAATGAATTTAATAATATTGGTTGTACTCCTGTAGTATTGTAATCTATTATAATACCATTTTCCCCTGCATTTGAACCATGGGAAATACCTGAACCATTTCCAGTTAAACCATTTAGTCCTCCTGATACATCAATATTTAGTATAGAATTTTGTAAATTATGCATAACAATGCCACCACCACCGCCACCACCAGGACCATGTGGGTCACTTAAATCATACAATGTATTTCCTCCCTTACCTCCTTTAGATTGTATATTTATTGAAGTATTATTTGAAGATTGAGAAGTTAAAATTAGTATTGAGCCACCTGAACCACCACCCCCTGCGCCATCAGGATTAACAGCAAAAACTCCTGGTTCGCCATTAAAACCATTTGATAAAATCTGTCCGTTTCCAATTATTTCTTGTGCATTAATCATAATAATTCCACCACCAGGTCCTCCTTTAACTCCTGTTGTAGCATCGTTTGCATCACCACCACCGCCACCGCCACCTAAGAATATTTTATTGGGAATATTAGGAACTTGGATGCCTGGACGACCTCCATTAGGAAAATCTACTCCCCAAACGCGTTCAATTCCATTTCCACCTACACCTCCCGAACCTCCATTTCCACCACCACCACCACCAGCATTATGTGCATTCCCTCCAGTTATACTATTCTTGTTTTTTTAATATGTAAAACATTGTAAAACAAACACATAGAAAAAACAAAAAACAAGTGTAACACAAATATGTTTTACACTTGTTTTACACTATCTTTGTTTTAGTTAATTTTTAAAAAAGAAATTATGACTAAAATAACTTACACACCTTATTTGAAAAAGAAATTTTCAACTGACAACTTTGGAGTAATTCAAGTTAGGAGAACAGAAAACAGAAAATCTACTTATTTTACTTTGAGTGAATCACTAAAAGAAATTTATTGGAATAAAAAGAAGGGAGAGGTAAGAAGTAATTATAAAGAGTATGAAAGATTGACTAATCTCATTAAAGATAAAATAGATGAATTAAAATTCACAGATAGTAAAGTACCTGAAAATTATGTAGAGAAAATTGAAAAGGAATCAAATGAAAAAGTTTCTTTTATTAATTTTTTTGAAAACCAATTATTATACCTTCAATCAAGGAGAGAAATAGGTTCTTATAAATCTCACAAGACAAGTTATTTTCATCTAATGAGTTTTTTAAAAACATTGGATAAAAAAGATTTATTGTTTTCAGAACTCACAACTTTTTTTATCAGAGATTTTGAAACTTATTTAAAATGTACTAAAGATTTATCAACAAATACTTGTATTAAATATTTAAAAACAACAAAGAATGTATTTAAGAAAGGAATTGAACTTTATGTTTATGATACTGACATAGATCCATTTTTAAGAATAAATAAAAAGAAAACACCTGTAAATAAAGACCCATTGACAAAGGTTGAGATTGAAACAATTTTTAACACTAACATAGATAAAAATGACCCCCTTTATAATACTAAAAACTACTTTTTGTTTCAAATTTTTAGTCAAGGTATGAGGGTAAGTGATTTGATTACTTTGAGATGGGGGAATTTAGTATCAGGGAATATTGTTTTTTATCAATTCAAAACAAAAGTACCTCATCTTGTTTCATTAAATGATGTCATACTTTTTAGATTGGTAGATTATTTCCCAAATGGAAATAAAATACTTAATACTAAATTAAATTTTTCAATTGAAGGAGTTGATTATAATATGACTTACCAAGAAATTGAAAAACATTATGAATTAATCACAAAAGAAAACATTTCTAAATATATTAATATAAGTGATGTAATGAAAGGTATTAATAAAGTTGATGAAAACATTGAAAGGTTATTACAAACTTGGTTAGATTTAAAGAATGAGAAAAAGAATCTGATAAAAATGAAATTAGAGATGGAAATCAGAGAATATTCATTAAAAAATCCAAGTAAGTTTGTGTTTCCTATTCTTGATGATAAAATATTTGAGAATGTTCAATTTGGTAGTGAAAAACATATTCTTTCTAAATATCAGTATAATCAGATGTCATCCAAGACAACTATCTACAATAAACAATTAAAAAAATTACAAGAAAGATGTGGTTTGAATAAAGTATTAACTACACATCTATCAAGACATACTTATACTGGATTGATGATTGAACACACAGGAAAAGACATATATACAATTTCCAGAAATCTAGGTCATACTGGATTAAGTTCAACAGAACACTATGTAAGTGATTTCCTTGACAATAGAGTTATAAGTGAGAATGATGAAATGACCAAGAAATTTAATAAAATATTTTGATGATAATAGGAAATTGTAAATTGTGTTTGAGTGAAAATATAGGTTTAGTTAAATCACATATTTATCCTAAATTTCTTTTTAAAGATTTAAAAGGGTTAAAAGGAAATGATAAAATGGTTCAATTAAGACCTAATGATAAAATTAAACAAAAAAGAATGTCTGATTATTTTTATGAGGAAGGTCTTTTATGTAAAACTTGTGAAATAAAGATTTCAGTTTATGAAAAGTATCTTGAAAATTTTTTATTCAAGGAAATTGAATCAGACAATTATTTTATTGAAGAAACAAACTCTTTTTCAATAATTCATTTAAAAAATATTGATTATAAACAATATAAATTAGGTCTTTTATCAATTCTTTGGAGGTCCTCAATAACAAATCATTTAGATTATAAAAATGTTGATTTGGGAGATAAACATAATGAGAGAATAAGATTAATGATACTTAATGATGATTGTAAAGAAGTAAATGATTATCCAATTTTAACTTCAATTATGGATAAAGAAAATGATTTGATTAATACTATTTTACCAATAGAAAAAAGTAAAACAAATGGTATTATTCAGTACACTTTTTATATAAATAAATTTGGATTCTATTTTATGGTTGGAAGTGAAGAAAAAATGAATTCCATAAAATATTATGATTTTCTACCTAATCATAGTGGTAATTTGAAAATTATGAAACATCAGAAAAATTATATGAAAGGACTTTTTGAATCTTATTTATTCAATGATTCATCATTAAGAATAAAATATAATAAATAATAAACTATTTCAATGATTTAAGAACCTCATCAAGTGTATTACTAATGTTTTGAAGGTCTCCAACAAAACCCCAATTTGTGGGGTTTTGATTGAAACTATCTTGATGATTTTTTAATTTCTCATTTAATAGATTTAATTTCTCATCAATCATATCTTTTAAGTCTTTGTATTGTAATGTTGTATTCATTTTTTGAAATTAAAAAGTTAAACTATCATAAACATTGTGAATTTCTTGTTCTCTAATCCCCAAGTATCTTTTTGTAATACTCATACTTGAATGACCAAACAATTCCATCAATAGAACTAAACTTTCATTTGAGTAATTATTTACTTCCATTACCCTTCTACCAAGTGTTTTTCTAAAAGTATGTGTTGAAACATTACCATCTAATTTTATTCTATACTTTTTCACTAACTCTTTAAGTTTTACATTCACATAAGATTTATCAATTGATTTAGTTCCATACTTGTTAATGAATATAAGTTGATTTAAGTTAGTTATATTAGATTTTGAAACAATCCTACTAACAATATCTTTTAAGTCTTTATTCACTTTAATACTTCTTTGTTTTTTTGTTTTCATCTCTCTCAATGTGAAAGTTTCATTATTCAATAAATCTGAATAAGTAAGAGTTAATAAATCTGAAATCCTTAAACCAGTAAAAACACCAATTGAAACTAAAAGACAGAATTTGTAATTCTCATCTTTTTCTAATCTTGTGATTAATGAAATGAAATCATTCCATTCAATATATGTTGTAGTTGTATTTTGTCCTTTGATACTCATAATTTCTATTTGTTATTATTATGATACAAATTTAAGGACATAACTTATACTTACCTAATAAAAATGACAAAAGTATAAGTTAAAGTAGTAAAAAATATATAACTACTTGATTATCAATACTAATCACCTTATACTTTTGTCAAAAGTATAAGGAGAAGTATAAATAATTTTATGAACCATATAATTCATTAACCATATTATCCAAAGTTTGTTCAAGTTCTAATGTTTCAATATCATTTTCTTTGTTTGAAATAATCTCATCAACTATTTTTTCAAACTTCATTTGTTCATCATAAGAAATTTTCTTGACTGGGAACTTTTGAAACACACCTACACCAATATCAACACCAATTCCTCTTTTTTTACCTTCTTTGTGAAACCATCTCTTACCAAAATCTGAATTAAGAATACTTAAAAGATATTTTAAAGAATAATTTTCCTCTTTTTTGTAGATGATTGAAAAAGAAAAACCAACATAAAAGTTTTTATCATCATAAGTAAATTCAGGAGTATCAAACATTCCCTTACAAATTAATTTTTCTTGTTCAAAAATATTTACTCTTATTACCTCATCATCATTTTTGATTTTTTTAATCCTTGGTCTATGTAATGAATATGGTTTATTTGATGAGGTTATGAAATCTGTTAATCTGTCTAAATGATTTTTTACATTTGGATATTTAACACCATCTTTTATATCTTTTTCATTCAAAAACTTATCAGAAAAAATTAGTTTCTCACCAGTATAATTTATCTTGTATTTCCCAACATTCAATGGGTACATATATTTTTTCAATAAATCTTTTTGTTCTTGTTCATTAAATCCTATTTGTACTTGTTCAGATTCAGACAATACAAAAACACCATCACCAACATTTAGTCCATTATTTTTACCATCTAACATTGATTTAGAAAGTTTGTCAGGTGATTCAATTAGTCCTTGACTAACATCAAATAAATTTTTTAAAACATCACAATTATCATATTGTATAGAATGTTCCTCTTCAAAATTCAATTTATTATCCTCTGTGAATATTGTTTTATACTCTCTTTCACTTTCATTAAAGATGAATTTTTCCTCATCAAAATCATCTGTAATTTCTTTTATCATAGTTGGATATTCATCATATTGATTATTTATGTAATAGTGAATCATATGATTACCCACAACCTCATCAAAGATTTTATAATCTTTAAAATTAATAATTTCAGAAATTGTGAGTTCCTCTTTTATTCTTGAAATCAATTTACTTGACCCAGTACTCTTTGTCCAATATGAATTTGTTATGTAAGACATTCTACCATCAGTTTTTAATAAATCAAAACCAAGATGTAAAAAGAAAAACCAATAATCCATTTTACCTTCAATGATGTGATTCCAAACACCACTTTTTCTTATTGGTTCAAATATTTTCTTACCATCTTTTTCTTTTATGTAAGGAGGATTTCCAATAATAATATCAAAACCAATAAAGTTTCCTTCACTATCTAAAACCTCTGGAAATTCAATTCTCCATTCAAAAGAGTTTTTGAAATTTTGAGTATCTAAAATATGATTTAACTCACCTGATGTAATGTTTATTTTTTTCTTTTTATTGTTTAAATCTTTAAGTTCTTTATCTCTTATTTCAAAACCTAACAAATCTAATTGAGTAATTTTTTGTTCTAAAATAAATAGTTCACCTTTAAACTTTTGTAGGTTTTTATTTAATTCAATATCCAATTCTAAAACAATATTTTTCTTGATGTCATCAACTTGTTTTTGAATCTCTTTTTTAATTTGTTTATCATCAGTTTCTTTGTACTGATTAACTTTTTCTAAATAATCTTTTACAGATATTTTAGTTGTTTTTAGAATGTCTTTTAAGTTCTCATTTAATGGAAATCTATGAATTAGTGAATTTCCTTGTTTGATGTTTATATCAATGTTTGGTAATGTCTTTAATTCTTTATAGTTAGACTTTTCTGTGTAATATGAATTTTTCAATAATTCAATCCACAATCTTAATCTACAAATCTTTACAGAGTTTGGATTTATATCAACTCCAAACAAAGATTTTTCAATAATTTTTTTCTTTTCATTAAAAAGAGTTTCTTGAATTTTTTGTAGTTCTTTTGATGGTAATCCATCAACTCCAATTTTATATTCAATTAGATTATTATCTCTGTCTTTGATATACAACTCATCTTTTTCAATATAAATAGAATAACTATTAAGTAATAAACCCATTTCAGATTTTATTCTTAAAAATTGATTCAAACAAGAAACCAAAAAGTGTCCAGAACCAACACTTGGATCACAAATTTTAATACTATCTAATATTTCATTATACTCACTACTTTTTGAATAATTCAAATAAGTTTGTAGTTGTTCTATTGAGGTACAATCCCAGTTGTATTGTTTGTTGAATTTATCTAAAACAACATTTTCAATCAATGATTTAGACATATTGTTAGTACAGAAACCAGGAGTATAAAAACTACCTTCTTTGTATCCATTAATCTTTTCAAAGATTAACCCCAGTACAGATGAATTAATTAAATCCTTTTTATACTTTACAATTTTTTTATTTCCTGATACACCAAAATTATATGTATTAAGAAACTTTATTAAATACTCAAAAGTATTTAGACTTTTATCTTTTATTACTTTACCATCAACATCATTAACAACTTTTGTTTTGTTGAATACTGGAATAGTATCATCATCAGGAAGTCCTGAAATTCTTATTAACTTTCTTTCTAATTCAGTAGTTTCAAAAAGAGAACTATTAAGATATGGGATTAAGTTAAATTTAGATTGAATTTGAGGATTTCTTGTTTTTATAGGTTCATTTAGAACATTAAAAAACAATGTATTCAAGTCATCATAATCTTTTAGAGTTTCAATGTTTAAGAACTTATATTTATTCTCATCAACATTGTTATTATAACTGATTAACTTTGATTCTAAAAGTTTTAAAAATAAAATTCTATTTATCCAAGTAATTGATAGTTCTAATGAAAGGTTAAATAATTTTTCATCATAAGTTTCACCATCAACATTATCAGGATTATCAATATTTTCATAAAGATTTTCAGATTCAATTTTTGAAATTACAGATTCAATAATTGTTCCCTTTATTGGTTTTTTCATTCTTGTAATTAGAGTTTTTCCCTTAATGGTATTTTCCTCTAATCCAATGATATAAAGTAATTCTCTATAAAAGTTTGTGTTTAGTGAATTACTATCATTCTTAAATGATTCTTTTAATAAATGAATAGGATTTAATGTTTTTAAAAAATCAATTAATTCATCTCTATTGTCAATTAATTTATCAAAATTAAAAACATTATATTTTATAATTGTATCAATGTTAGGTATATACTCCATCATTAATTTATAAAACTCATCTGTTCCATTCTTATCAAATCCTTTTTCAATTATTGTTTTCTTGAAAATATTTTTGATGTTTTTATCTTTGAAAAAAGTATAAAAGTCCTGTGATGAAAAAACAAAGATGTTTTTTAAATCAGTGATTATAATATGTGTTAATTCATTATTTTTTTCTATTTCCCTTTCCCACATATAATATAGGATAGTTTCAACAAATGATTTCTTAATAAAACCATTCATTGACATTGAAATCATATCTTTTGAGTTTGGTATTTTGACTTCAATAATAACTTTTGATTTATCTGAATCCTTCTTTTCATAGATTACTAAATCAGAACCCATATTACCTTTATAGGACTTATTATTTACTTTATAAGAACTACTTGGATAATATAAATCTAAAAGAAATTCTTTTAAATTTCCTTTATGATGTTCCTCATCTTGTTTTAATTCAATAGTCTTATTTGTTATTTCATTGAATTTTGAAATTAGTTCAATACTTCTAATAATTTCATCCTCAATTATACTCTCATTATAGAATGATGGATTAATAGTTTTTTGAGGTTTGACTAACTGAAATTCTAACATTGTAAAAGATTTAAGTGTAAAATTATTCCTATTGAATAGGATAAATACAAATTAACAAAAAAACAATGGAAAAATTAAGATTTAGTCAAAAATCCAACAAAATATACTCTCTTATTTATTCTAAAAAAAAAATAAAAAAAAGTTTTTTAGTGTTCATCAGGGGTTCCAAATTTCCAAATTTTTTTGACTTTTTTTTCTTTTTTTTTGATATTATCTTTGTAAAAGAAATCAGAAACACATCTTGTATTAATCTCTATATTAATACATTAAAAGATTTTCACTTGTCTAGACAACATTAAAAATTTAAAAAACTCAACTTGTTGAGGTGGGATTGATTTGTTTAATAATTACTAACAATAAAATAAAAAATAATAAAATGAATTTAAATAAAAACACACAGATAAATGGTGTAATGTATTATGATAAAAATAGTTCAAGTTTAGTCAATTCTTGTGATTTGAATATGAGTTTTGAATCTTACTTTAATACTTGTAATGATATGATAAAAACTAATTTGAATAAGATGTATAGTTTTAATTATAGTAGGGGGAAATCTATATCATCAAATGGATATGTATTCACACTATGTAGTTATAAAGACAATAGATATACTTGTTCTTTTATAGAATTAAAAAAAATTAATAATGAATAAAATTATGAAAACAGAAAGTAAAGAAAAACAACTCTCAACATTAGAGATGAAAAAAATGTTATTAAGTAAAAACACACAAATTAAAATTTAACAAATTAAAACAAATAAAAAAAATGAAAACAACAAAACTCCAAAAAGAAGTTAGTAGAATGTGGAACATCTATCCTGATGAAACATTTATTGAGATGATTAGTTTATTAGATGACCCTGAATACTGGGTCAATGTACAACTAGAAGAACTAACAGATAAAGAATGTCTTAAAATAATAAAAAAATTAGGTAAGATATACTCTAAATGGAATAGATAAAAGAGGTCTCCTTCAAGTGAGACCTCTTTTTTGTTTTATTAAAAATAACCAAGTTTAACTTATGTCAAACCTCTTTTTGTATGTTTTTGTATGTTTTGGTTTGAAATATGAGGTTCTGGGAGGTTTTAATATAAATTCCATACAAACTATCATTTGATATAATTTGGTTTGATTTGGGAGTGTTTATTTAATTATTCAAAAATATCATCTATATCATCAAACTCTTTATTGAAATCATATTTTGAATTAGATTTTAAATTTCTTGTTTTAGTCTTGGTAATTCTATTCTCAAATTTTATATTTTCAATTTGGGTATTAAATTTTATTAATTTCTCATAATTGAAAGGTGAAAAATAATCAAACAAAGATCCTAAATATAACTCATCATTCATTCTATGAATGTCAATTTCATAAGGATTTGAAATAGATACTTTACTATATTTTCCTTGTTCTAAATAAGTCAGTTTAGAATGTTTATTACTACTTATTATATCCCAAAATTCTAAATTGTTTTGATATTGAGAATATCTTGAACTTCTTCTTAAACTAACTAAATCAATTTTCATTTCTAATCTGTAAATATCTTTTTCTAATGTTAATCCTCTTTGATTATAATAGTTTAAAATATAATGTTTCATAGAGTGATGTTTAATCTCATTAGTTTTATTTTCAATTCTTATTTCAATTGGTGATTTATTTTTTTTGATATAAATAGTATCATTCAATACAATGTTTGTGAATCTGTTTTCAGTTGGAACATAACTATAACTTTCAAACCCTTTTTCACAAATGATTTTCTTATTGAAATAGTGTTGGTAATAATTTCTTGTTATTTTTTTATTAGTGTTTATTGAAATTTCAAGTGTTGAGGTTTTATAATCTGTAATGTTGAAAAGTGAAATAAACTTTGTTAGAATCAAATTGAAATCATCAATGTAAAGTGATTGGTTTAACAAACTTATTTTTGATGAATCAGGTCTTAATTTGTCTTTGTGTAATAAGAAACAAAAATCATTTCCTCTGTATCTTACCAATATGTTTTTTTGATGAGTAATTGAATATTTATTATCAGTTTGAGTGATAAATTCAAAACCTCCTTTGTCTTTTAATTCTATATTTTCATTATTGAATATGAGTTTTAGTTTGTCTATGTTAATTACATAATTTGTCATTGTTGAGGTTAATATTGTTTTGTTTTATGTAATACATAATTTTTGTTTTGTTTTTATTGTAAAGTCAAAGATAGTAAGGTTTATATTGTTTTAATTTTATTTAAACTACCTACCTTGTTAGAGGTAGGTTAATTTAATATTTCAATTTCTCAATTTTTATTTTCAGTTCATCAATAGAAATTTTGAGTTTCAAAACCTCCTTTTGTTGAAATTCAGTTTCAGTTTTTAATTTCTCTTTATTCTTTTTAATTAATTCATTTAAGTTCTTTATTCTTTCAAAATTTATCATTAGACTTTTCTAATTTTTCTATAAGTATTCTTTCCATAAGACTAAATAAAGTTTTCTCTGGGTGTAGATGTAAGTTTTTATACTTGACAATTTCACCATCAATTGACTTTAATTCTCTTTGTATTTTTGACTTATTAATATTCAATATTTTTATCATAGATTGAATATCATATAGTTTCTTACTTCCTTTTATAAACTCTACCATTTGATTTTAACTTATGTATTTTCTCCAATAATTGGTATTCTCTAACAAGGTTTTCAATGTTTTCATCATCTTCATCATCTTCAATTTCATCTTGAACCTCATCTTTTTTAATCTCTTTACCATTAATTATTTCATCAAATTCATCTTCAAGATTTTTGTTTGAAACATTAGTTTCCTCATCAGGAAGTTCCTGACTTTCATACTTTTCTAAAAGATATTTCAGAAAGGTTGTGTGTAAATGGAATTTTTTCTTTTTCATATTCTAAATATTAATTTTTTAAATTGATTTGGATCAACTTTAAATTATATATGAAAAAGGGATTTAGTTGTTTTAGAAACAATGGATTTTTTACAGAAAAAAAACACTTTTGTATAAACTTGTATGTACATTTTCATACAAAGAGAATAAAAAAAATATAAAAATGTTTCACTCTAATGTTTCACTCACAAAATAAAAAAACACCTTAACTTGTTGTTTTACAACTTGTTAAAGTGTTTCTTGTGGTGGTACCTCCAGGGATCGAACCAGGGACACATGGATTTTCAGTCCATTGCTCTACCATCTGAGCTAAGGTACCTCTTGCTTTAAGCGGTTGCAAATATAGAACGATTTTTAATTTATACAAAACAATTATTAAAAAAAATCAAATCGTATCTTCGCATTCTAAAATTCAAATGATGCTTTTAGTAATTGATGTTGGAAATACTAGAATTAAAGCCGCTGTTTTTGAGGGTAATACCCTTTTAGAGACTGTATTTTTTTCTAATGTAGCCTTTCTAAAAAACAGTAAAACTATTTTAGATTCTTATCCTAAAGTGACCGATATGATTGTTGCCTCTGTAGGAAATAGAGATAAAGATGATTTTTTGGCTTTAAATACTAAAATAAATGTACATTTTGTTACTCACGAAACGCTGTTCCCTTTCCAAAATTTATATGAAACGCCACATACTTTAGGAATTGACAGAATGGTTCTTGCTGCGGGTGCTGTGCTGCAATTCCCGAAACAAAACCGATTGGTTATTGATGCCGGAACTTGTATTACTTATGATTTTATTGATGATGCTGATTGTTATCTTGGTGGCGCTATTGCACCAGGAATTCGTTTACGGTACGAATCGTTGCATCACTATACCGCTAATTTACCTCTTTTAACATTAGAAAATGTTCTGTCTAATGAACAGCAAAATTTAATTGGCAGTAGTACACAAAAATCTATTCATTCTGGTGTGATAAATGGGGTTGTTTTTGAAATTGAAGGATTTGTCAATGAGTATAGAAAGAAATATCCACAATTTATAATAATTTTAACGGGAGGAGACTCAGATTTTTTGGCTAAACGATTTAAAAATACCATATTTGCCAATTCAAATTTTCTTCTCGAAAGTTTAAATCAAATCTATCTATACATAACTAAAAATGATTAGAAAATTTATATTGCCTCTATTTTTACTTTTTTCTATAGTGTCTTTTTCACAAAATGGTTCTGCTTCTCCTTATTCCTTTTTTGGAGTTGGTGATGTTAAATTTAAAGGGACACATGAAAATAGTGCTATGGGAGGCCTTGCTATTCTTCCGGATAGTATTCATGTCAATCTGCAAAATCCGGCCTCTTATGCTAGTATAAAATTATCAACTTTTACTATTGGAGGAACTTTTAATGCGACACAATTTAATTCTAATTCGGCTAACGAAAAAGCACAAAGATCTTCACTAGATTATTTAGCGGTTGCTATACCAATGAAAAAATTTGGTTTAGCATTTGGATTGCTTCCCTATTCAACTGTTGGATACAAGATAAAAAAAGAAGATGATGTAAACAATATTACAAGGCGTTATACTGGTGACGGAGGATTGAATAAAGCCTTTTTAGGCTTGGGCTATCAAATAACGCCAAGATTAAGTATAGGAACCGAACTTTCTTATAATTTTGGGCGAATAGAAACCAATAGTATTAAATACTTACGGGCTACACAAAATGATGGTTCTCAAGAAACGAATGTATCAGAAATGTCAGGGCTTACAATTAATTTTGGAGCAATGTATACTACCAAAATAAATAAGAACACCCAATTTTATAGCGCACTTACTTTTACCCCACAAAGTAATTTAAGTTCTAACAATACAAGTAATCTTTTTTCGATTCGTTATTTAGGAGATTTTACTCCAATACCTATAGATTTTCTAGACGCGCAAACTTCTAAAACTACTATCAAATTGCCTAGTAAATATTCCTTCGGGGCAGGGTTGGGACAAAGCAGGAAATGGCTTGTTGGTAGCGAAGTTACTTTTCAAGAAAGTAATACATTTAGCAATAGATTGAGTGTTGCCAATAATGTTACATATGAGAATGCGGTAAAATACAGTCTGGGCGGTTTTTATATTCCAAACTACAATTCTTTTACAAGCTATTTCAAAAAAGTTACTTACCGAGGTGGTTTTCGATATGAAAATACAGGTTTGGTAATTAACAATCAGTCAATCAATGATTATGCTTTTACGGCTGGTTTAGGATTGCCTTTAGGGGGCACTTTCTCTAATCTTAATTTTGGAGTTGAATTAGGAAAACGGGGTACAACGAAATCCAATTTAATTGAAGAAAACTATACCAATATCTTGATTAGTTTATCTTTGAATGATAAATGGTTTGTAAGAAGAAAATACGATTAATTCGTAGTAACTTTTCTGTTTTTAGTGTAAACTATATTTTAGGATGAAATATAACAATCATAAATTAGTTTTTTTTCTTTTTCTTATCGGTACTTTTTTGGTGCTCTTAGGTTGCGAGAGCAATTTTAAAGAGATTCAAAAAATTAATTATTCGGAGTTTACACCAAGTGGCGAAGCAGATAATTTTAATTTGAAATATACCGATTCAGGCAGAATTAAATCAATACTTATAAGTCCAAAAATGCTCGACTATTCTAATGTTGAGTTTCCGTTTACCGAATTTCCAAAGGGAATAGATGTAACCTTATATGACGCTAAAAGCAAGCGAACTTTTGTCGTTGCCGATTATGCACTCTCTTTTAAAGGAACCGATGTCATTGATTTAAGAGGAAACGTCAAAATTACAACTGAAACAGGACAATTTTTAGAAACCGAGCAATTGTATTTTGACCAAAAAAACGAATGGTTTTTTACGCAAAAAAAGTTTAAATTTACAGACCCGAAAGGAGTTTCCTTTGGTGAGGGAATCGATTTTAGTAAGGACTTTAAAATTGTAAATTCCCAAAAGATAAAAGGAGAAGTCGACCAATCGGAATAATTATTAAATAAAAATTACAATGAATTATCTAAAATACACACAATACATTTATTTGGTTTTTGGCATCTTATTTATATATGTAGGCTTTACTAAAATAGGAACTTCAGAATCGCCATGGCTTAATTTTATAATTGCTGCAGTAGCTATTTTTATGTTTTTTTTCAGAAGAAAATTTGCTAAAAAATTTGACAATAACGCTAACAAGTAACCATAAGAAATGGAAATTAGTATTATAATACTATGTTTGTTCTTTTGCGCTTTTTTCTCAGGAATGGAAATTGCTTTCATTTCTTCTAATAAAATTTATCTTGAAATAGAAAAAAAACAAGACAATTTTATTTCTCAAATACTCACAAAACTTACAGAAAAACCATCTAAGTTTATAGCGGCAATGCTTATTGGAAACAATATTGCACTTGTAGTTTATGGTTTTTTTATGGGTGATTTGTTAATGGTTTGGATAAAAACAGTACCGTATCATTTCTCAGAGTTGTCGAATTTGTTGATACAAACAGCAGTTTCAACGTTTATAGTTCTTGTAACCGCTGAGTTTTTACCAAAAGTTTTTTTTCAAATCTATTCTAATAGTTTGATTAAATTTTTCGCACTTCCTGCGTATTTGTTCTACAAACTCTTTTATGTTGTCTCTACTTTTATACTTTGGATATCCGATTTTATTCTGCGACGATTCTTTAAAACTCAAGGCGACCAGGTGCAACTCTTTTTTACGAAAGTAGAATTAGGAAACTACATTACCGAACAAATGAGTACTGTTGAAGATCACGAAAATGTTGATTCCGAAATTCAAATTTTTCAAAATGCTTTAGGATTTTCGGGAGTTAAGGCTAGAGATATCATGACTCCTAGAACAGAACTTGTAGCGGTAGATATTTATGATTCTATTTCTGATTTAAAAGAAATGTTTATAAAAACCGGTTATTCCAAAATTTTGGTGCATCAAAGTTCACATGATGACATTATAGGTTATGTGCATTCATTCGAATTATTCAAAAAGCCAAGAAGTATCAAATCGATCTTGATTCCTGTAGAATTTGTTCCAGAAACCATTTTTATAAAAGATGTTTTGAATATACTCACAAAAAAAAGAAAAAGTATTGCTGTTGTTCTCGATGAATATGGCGGCACTTCAGGAATAATTACTGTTGAAGATATTGTTGAAGAACTATTTGGAGAAATAGAAGACGAACATGATGATGTTGAAGAATTAATAGAAAAAGAACTAGAAGATGGAGTTTATTTGTTTTCAACTCGATTTGATGTTGAATATTTAAATCAAACTTTCAAATTGAATATTCCTGAAAGTGACTCTTACGGAACTCTGGGTGGTTTTATTGTCGATTTTACAAAAGAGATTCCTTTAAAAGGAGAACAAATAGTAATTGATAAATTTCATTTTACCATAGAAGAAGCCACAAATAAGAAAATAGAATTGGTTAAACTAACGATTAAAGAATAATTTTAAAAAAAAGAATTAAAATTCTTGAAAATTATAACTATACAGTTATGGTTATTAAATAGATAATTGTATTTTCGCAAACTGAATTTAAAATTAACAACTATAAAAATGGCAGTTTTACAAAAAATTAGACAACGTTCACTCCTACTGATACTCGTTATTGGCTTTTGTTTATTAGCATTCATTATTGGAGATTTGTTCAACAGTGGTGGTTTTAGCAGTACTTCAAAAGATGTTGGAAGCATTAACGGAAAAGATATTTCTTTTGAAGATTTTAGAATTAAAGTTAGTAATGTTGAGAAAAGTGGTCAGCAAGGTATGACGGCTACTCAAGCTGCGAATAGAGTTTGGGATCAAGAAGTTTCGATTGCTTTATTATCTGCCGAATTTGATAAATTAGGGATTAGAGTTGGAGAAAAACACATTCTTGAAGCGTTTAAAGCCGATCAAAATATAGGACAAAACCCAATGTTTCAAACCAAAGGCGTTTTTGATTTAGCAAAGTTTAAAGAATATTTTAAATCAAATCCTGAGCAAGCACAATATGTTAAGGATAGAGAAAAAGATGCCGATCTTAATTCGAAGTATCAATTATACAATACGTTAGTTAAAGCGGGACTTTATACAACTGAAAGCGAAGGAAAGCTTAAATATGAAATGGAAGCCAATAAAGTAAACTTTGATTTTGTTTCTGTTTTATTTTCTTCTTTAAAAGATACCGATGTGAAAATTTCAGATGCTGAAATCACAGAATACATGAAGAAAAACGAGAAAAAATACAAAGCCGAAGAATCTCGTGAGCTGGAATACGTTTTAATTGCTGATAAAGCTTCAGCACAAGACGAAAACGAAGTAAAAACTACAGTAAATTCATTATTAAATACTAGAGTAATTTACAATCAAGCAACTGCTAAAAACGATACTTTACCAGGATTTAGAGAAGCAGTAAATGCAGTTGAATTTGTAAACGAAAATTCGGATCTTCCATACGATTCAACTTATGTTGCTAAAAAAGATTTACCTGCAGAAAGTGCTGAACAATTGTATAATTTGCCTCAAGGAGAAATTTATGGGCCTTACATGAAAGGCGAATACTACTGCATCACTAAATCATTAGGAAGAAAAGCAGGGATTAATGCAAAAGCAAGTCATATCTTGATTAGTTATGAAGGAACGCAAGTGCCTAACAAAAAAGAGAAAAGAACTAAAGCAGAAGCAAAAGCAAAAGCAGATATGTTATTCGCACAAATTCAAGCTAATCCTTCTAGTTTTTTAATGATGGCTTTCTCTAATTCTGATGATTCTTCTTCACAACAAGGTGGCGATTTAGGCTATTTTTCTCCAGGTCAGATGGTAAAACCATTCAATGATTTTGTATTTAATAATCCAGTTGGTAAAATAGGTTTGGTTGAAACTGATTTTGGTTTCCATATCATTAATATTACTGACAATCAAGACGGTGTTCGTTTAGCTACCATTGCCCAAAAAATAGAACCATCTGATGCTACAACAGATAAAATTTACCAATCGGCAGTTAAGTTTGAAATGGATGCTAACGAAAAAGATTTCGAAAAAGTAGCTAAAGAAGCTAAGTTAACAGTAAACCCAGCTGTAAAAGTAAAAGCAATGGATGAAAATTTTGGTAGCGCAGGGAACCAAAGACAAATCGTTAGATGGGCTTTTGAAAGCAGTACAAAAGTTGGTGATGTAAAACGATTTGAGATTGCAAATGTTGGTAATATTATTGCTAAACTAAAGAAAATTTACGAAAAAGGATTAACACCTATCGATGATGCTCGACCAGGAATTGAACCAATTCTTAGAAACAAGAAAAAAGCGGCTTTAATTACTGCAAAAATGAAAGGAGCTTCATTAGCTGCTATTGCAAAATCAAATGCGTCAACAGTTCAACAAGCCTTAGATGTAAATTTAGAAAATGCAAGTATACCAAATGTAGGTCAAGAGAAAAAAGTAGTCGGAATTGCTTTTGCTTCGGCAGTAAATAAACTTTCTGCTCCAATTGAAGGAAATTCTGGAGTATTCGTAATTCAAACAAAATTGGTTACTAAAGCACCAGCTTTAAAAAACCATACCGATTATATTGCAAAAGTAAAATCACAAACTTCTTCTTATTCAGGTAGAGTAATTCCAGCTTTAAAAGCTGAAGCTGAAATAGAAGACAATAGAGCTCAGTTTAATTATTAAATTCAATTCAATCAATAAAAAATCCCAACTCGTTTTTAACTTGTTGGGATTTTTTTATAATATCATTTCTTCATAGGTTAGAATAGTTTCAAACCCTTTTTCTTTAAAATAAGCAGAAGGATTCTCTTTTGAAACCGCTAAAACAAAATCACCTCCCCAAGCACCAAGACTTTTAATAGTTCCTGAAAAATCTGAAAATAATGTTTCTTTTACCGTTTTTGTTTCTAGAATTTCACTTAGAATTATTTCGTGATTTTCAATCTCAGAAATAAACGATTCAATTTCTTTTGAATGTAGAATTGTATTGGTAATGGTGTTTATTTTAGTAATGAATGGAAAAATATCATTTTGTTTCTTATAATAAGAGGCAATCGCATTTTTGCTGCTTTGTTTTTTGTTGAGATAAACAAAATACAATTGGTTGGTAAAACTAGGATTAAAAACTACTGATGCTACAATTGGTTTTCCGTTTACTAATTGATAAAGAATTGGCGTGTTGTTTTGTGCGCAAGCTATGTCATAACCGCTGCCACCAAAACTGTTTTTAAGCAAAGTAAACGCATCAATTTTTATCCATTGCGCTATATTGTTTATTAGTGTTGATGAGGTGCCTAAACCCCAAAATTTAGGAAATGTCAATTGTGTTGTTACATTGTATCCTTCTGACAAATTGATGTAATTAGGATTCAATAGAAATGCTTCATGCAAAATAGCGATTAACGTATTTTTTTCAGTTTGACTTTCGAAGGTTTTTTTTTCAATAATCTCAGAAAATAAAAGGGTTTCATTAAACCAAATACTGTTGTCTTTATCAAAACTTTTCCAAACAATTTCTTTGTTTTTTCCTTCTTCTACTATTAAATTCTGACCGAATTTTGTAGGTAATGCAAGTGCTTTAGCGCCATCTAAAACTAGATATTCACTAGAAATTAATAGTTTTCCGTTGCTGTAGAATGTTTGTTCCAACGTTTTATTTTCTTAAGTTTTCAATAAATTCAACAACAGCGGCATGTGAAACTACATTTTCTTTAAAATGATTGGTAATCAAGATTCGTTCTTCAGCAGTTGCTTCAAATTGATTAATAATATTATTGAGGTGCATTTTCATATGTCCTTCTTGAATTCCCGTTGTAGTTAATGACCGTAAAGCTGCAAAATTCTGAGCTAAACCAGCAACGGCGACTATTTGCATTAATTCCTTAGCATTAGGTTTTTCGAGCATTTCTAAACAAAATTTAACTAACGGATGCAACGAAGTTAATCCGCCAACGGTTCCTAATGCCAATGGAATTTCCATCCAAAAGTAAAAAACATCATTTTCAATTTTAGCATGTGATAAACTTGAATACTGACCATTTCTGGCTGCATAAGCATGAATTCCAGCTTCTACAGCACGAAAATCATTACCCGTTGCAAGTACTACAGCGTCAATTCCGTTCATAATTCCTTTGTTGTGCGTTACCGCACGAAATGGTTCTACTTCGGCTATTTGAACAGCTCTCACGAATTTTTTAGCAAAATCTTGAGCATTTGGAATGTTTTTTTCAATTAATTCTTCCACCCTACAAGAAACTTCGGCTCGAACAATACAATTAGGAACATAATTAGACAAAATACTCATCACTATTTGAATGTTTTTTTCTGCTTCTGAAAAAGCGTCATTCAACAACGCTTCCTCTTTTAAAGTTTTGGCAAATTGCTCTAAGCATGAATTGATAAAATTGGCTCCCATTGAATCAACTGTTTCAAAAGTTGCATGCAATTGGTAGTAATTTTCTATTAAATGAGTCTTGTTTCTTAACTCAATATCTAGAATGCCTCCGCCACGCTTTTGCATATTTTTAGTTATGCTCTCAGTAGCAGAAATGCATTTATCTTTTATTTCTAAAAAGAATTTATCAAGTTTTGAACTATCTCCTGAAAATATAAAATGAACCTGCCCAATTTTTTCGGTACTTAAAACAGTAGTTTTAAATCCGCCACGACTAGCCCAAAATTTAGCTGATTTTGATGCGGCAGCCACAACAGAACTTTCTTCAATAGCCATTGGAATGGTATACTGTTTCCCGTTGATTAGGAAATTTGGAGCGATCCCCAGAGGTAAATAAAAATTAGTTATGGTGTTTTCTATAAATTCATCATGCAATTGTTGCAGTTTTTCGTCAGCATTCCAATATCTTTTAAGTAATGAAATAGCTTCTGAAGGATTAGAGAAATATTCTTTGGCAATCCAGTTTATTTTTTCTTGTTTGGATAATTTAGAAAATCCAGCGATTTGGTTTGGCATTGTAATTTTTTTCTAGTAGGGATTTTTATTCTTAATAAGACCAATAACAAGAACTAATTGTTTCTCATCATTAATTTTGTATGTTATAGTATAACCTTTGTGAGTATAGCCTCGAAAAGTATCGTCGTCAAAATAAAAAGATTTTTTGTAATTGTAAGGGAATTTTAAATCTTTTTTGATTGCAACGATTAAATCTTTCTTAAATTTTCTGGCGGCTTCTGGTTTGTCTTTCGATATGAAATCAATTATTTCGTTTAGTAAAAAATAAAAATTTTCAGAAAAATTAATTTTCATATTTAGAAATTGTTTTTTCTAACATGTCATTTAATTCGTCAATATAGTATAATTTGCTTTCTCCTGATTCTATTTTTTTGACTTCTAAATGCAGAAGTTCTCTATGTTCATTAAAAGCTTTATTATCCGAAAAACCCATGTCTTCTTCAATAATTTGCAACTCGCTTTTAGAAAAAGAATTTAAAAATTCAATTAGTTTTTCTTTTATATTAGATTGAAATTCAATTTTGATAGTTTCCATATTCTTTTTATTTAATTCAAAATTAATAAAAAATTGATATAAAACTTGGTTTTGGCACTTGATTCTTTTTTTCTATGATAGAAATTAATATTCATATTTGCCATTATGTGTAAATTTTTCACTAAAATTGATGACTTTTATATTTAACTATAATCTATGAGATCAATCAAAATTATTTGCATTCTTTTTTTATTGAGTTTTTCGGTTGTTGCCCAACAAAAAATAACTGTTGAAGGAATTTATTCAGGTGTTTTTCGAGCCAAAGGAATGGACGAATTGCAGTCTATGAAAAATACCAATCAATATACCGTATTAAATTTTGACAGAGCTTCTAGAAGTATGCAAATAGACTTATATGATTTTGCCAACTTAAAAAAAGTAGCCACACTTATAGATACTAAAGACCAAAAAGAATTAGCTGATGGCATTGATAGTTATTCTTTCAATTCTGATGAAAAATTGATTTTAATTGCAAACAATACCAATCAAATTTACCGTTATTCGTTTACTGCCGATTATTATTTATACAATACTACAACTAAAGAGTTAACAAAATTATTTGATTATCAAATACAAGAACCGACTTTCTCTCCCGATGGAAAAAAAATAGCCTATGCCAAAGAAAACAATCTTTTTGTTTACGATATTGAGTCAAAAAAATCAGTTCAAATAACAACTGACGGCAAGAAAAACGAAATTATAAACGCAATTACAGATTGGGTTTATGAAGAAGAATTTGCTTTTGTAAAAGCTTTTGATTGGAGTGCTGACAGTAAAAAAATTGCGTATATCCGTTTCGATGAAAGTCAAGTGCCAGAATTTTCGATGTCGATGTTTAGAAAAGACTTGTATCCAACTATTGAAACCTTTAAATATCCGAAAGCAGGTGAAAAAAATTCATTGGTTTCTTTGCATATTTATGATGTTGCTGGTTTTTCAACTAAAGAAATTGATCTTTCAAAATACAATGATTTTTACATTCCAAGAATAGAGTGGACTAATGACTCCAATATTTTATCAGCAAAAGTATTAAATCGTCACCAAGACAATTTAGATTTATTGTTTGTTGATAGCACTACAGGAACAACCAAAGTAGTGCTTAACGAAAAAGACAAAGCCTATATTGATTTTATTGATACCGATAACTTAACCTTTTTAAAAGATAATAGCTTTATTTGGACATCTGAGAAAGACGGTCACAACCACATTTATGTATACGATAAAACGGGGAAATTAAAAAATCAAGTTACAAAAGGAAACTGGGAAGTAACCTCTTACTATGGTTTTGATGAGAAAACTAAAACTATTTTTTACCAATCGGTGGAGAATGGTTCTATTAATAGAGATATTTATAAAATAGGCCTTGATGGAAAAAATAAGGTGCGATTGTCTCAAAATACTGGAACAAACTCGGCAACTTTTAGCCCGAATTTTCAATATTTTATCACCACTTTTTCTAGTGCAACTCAGCCCACAACTTATACATTAAATGAATCTAAATCAGGAAAATTAGTTCAAGTTATCGAAAACAATGAAGCATTAGCTACAAAACTCAAAAACTATAATTTACCGTCGAAAGAATTTTTTGTTTTAAAAACTCCAAAAGGAAACGAACTCAATGCTTGGATGATAAAGCCTAAGAATTTTGATGCTTCAAAAAAATATCCGGTTTTTATGTATCAATATTCCGGACCTGGTTCACAACAAGTCAATAACGAATGGAACAGCACTGATGATTATTGGTTTATGATGTTGGCTGAACAAGGATATATTGTTGCTTGTGTTGACGGAAGAGGAACCGGATTTAAAGGAGCTGAATTTAAAAAATGTACTCAAAAAGAATTAGGAAAATACGAAGTAGAAGATCAAATTGACGCTGCAAAAGTGTTAGGAAAGTATCCATATATAGATCAATCTAGAATCGGAATTTTTGGATGGAGTTTTGGAGGCTTCATGTCTTTAAATTGTATTTTGAAAGGCTCAGATGTGTTTAAAATGGCTATTGCCGTTGCTCCGGTAACCAATTGGAGATTTTACGATACTATTTACACCGAGAGATACATGCAAACTCCACAAGAAAACCCAAGTGGTTATGACGAAAACTCTCCAATAAATCATGTAGATAAACTCAAAGGAAAATTACTTTTAATTCATGGCTCAGGCGATGATAATGTGCATGTTCAAAATGCTATGCAAATGATGGAAGCCTTAATTCAAGCCAATAAACAATTTGATTCGCAAATATATCCAGACAATAATCATGGTATTTACGGCGGAAAAACCAGAATTCAATTGTATAATAAAATGACTAATTTTATCAAAGAAAATTTATAATTCATGCATTTAGTTACCATTCAAAATAAAATATATGAGATTAATGGCATTAAGGTTATGCTTGATTTTGATTTAGCAGAACTTTATGAAGTGGAAACTAGAGTATTAAACCAAGCAATAAAAAGAAATATCGATAGTTTTCCTGAAGATTTCATGTTTAGATTAACTAAAGAAGAATGGGAACGTCTGTCATCACAATCTGTGATTACATCCTCATCATCACAAATTGTGATGATGGATTTACCGAAAAATAGAACAGGAAAATATTTGCCATATGCTTTTACAGAACACGGGGTTACAATGTTAGCAAGTATTTTGCGAAGTCCAAAAGCAAGAAAAATGAATATTGCTATAGTGAGAGCGTTTGTAGCTTTAAGAAAAACGCTTTTAAATATAGAAAACCTTACAAGCCATATTCAAGAATTGGAAACTAAATATGATAAACAATTTGAAGATATTTTTGAAGCAATTCAGTTTTTAATTACAGATACTAATAGCTCTGATGCTAAACCAGAAAGAGTAAAAATAGGATATAAGAAATAATCCCAGAATTCAATTGTATAACAAAATGACTAATTTTATCAAAGAAAATTTATAGAGATGACTAAAACAAATGTATTAACATTAGAAGAAATTCAAAATTTTGAAGGCAAATATCCAAAACAGTTGTGGTATTTGTTTTTAGTAGAAATGTGGGAGAGATTCTGTTTTTATGGAATGCGTGGGGTTTTAACCATTTTTATGGCAGATCAAATATTAGGATTATCCTTATCTGACAAAGAAGCAAATTTAAAATATGGAGCTATTCAGGCCTTTGTATATGCATTTACTTTTATTGGAGGTATTTTTGCAGATAAAATTTTAGGATTTAAAAAATCACTTCTTTTTGGAGCGATTGTTATGATTCTTGGGAATTTAATTATTGCTTTTTCTCCTCAAGATTTTTTCTATTTAGGAATCACGTTGTCTATTATTGGAACTGGTTTCTTTAAACCCAATATTTCTTCAATGGTAGGAGAACTTTATAAAGAAGGCGACAGCAGACGTGATGCCGGTTTCGGGTTGTTTTATTCAGGAATAAATTTGGGTGCTTTACTTGGAGGAGCTGTTTGTGTATATCTAGGTACAAGCCCAGAATATGGTTGGAGTTATGCTTTTTTATCAGCTGCAATTGTAATGATTATTGGGTTAGTAACTTTTATCATTATAAAAAAATCATTGGGACCAATAGGCGATTCTCCTTTGCTGAATTTAAGTAATTCTAAAAGAACTTTAAATGAGATTGCGGTTTATGTTGGATCATTAATTAGTATTCCATTAATTTTTATAATGATAAAAAATACGGATTATACTGATTATTTTATGTACACCATTGGTCCATTGGCGATTTTATATTTTATATACGAAACAATAAAAGAGAAAGAAATTAAAGCACAAAAGAAATTAATTGCAGCATTTATATTCATTCTTTTTTCGGTTATCTTTTGGGCTTTCTTTGAGCAAAGCGGTGGGTCATTAGCCCTTTTCGCCAAAAATAATTTGAATAGCTCACTTTTATTTTTTGAAATAAATCCAAATATTATCAACAATACTTCTAATTCTTTATTTGTAATTGTTTTTAGTCCAATTTTGGGATTAATTTGGCTAGCTATGGCAAAAAAGAAAATTGAGCCTAACACTGTATTGAAATTTGGAATTGGATTTTTGTTTTTAGCATTGTCATTTTATGTGTTTTATTATACGCGATTTTTTGCCAATTTAGAAGGAATTACTTCTCTAAATGTTTTTACTTTTGCTTATTTAATAATAACATTTGGTGAACTGTGCTTATCCCCAATTGGATTGTCAATTATGACAAAACTATCTCCTAAAAGGTTGTCAGGAATGATGATGGGGATGTGGTTTTTAGCAAGTGCTTATGGGCAATATGTTGCGGGTTTATTAGGTGCAGGAATGTCTTCGCCTGATGAAAATGCAACATTAATTACTAAACTTCACGGCTACACCGAAGGCTATTATCAACTAGCAATTTATGCATTAATTGCAGGAGTATTATTAATTGTAGTATCGCCATTAATAAAAAAACTAATGCAAGAAGTAAAATAAAAATAATATGACTCAAAACTCAACCGATCAGTTTTTTAAAAATCCCGTACTTGGTCATCCTGCAGGATTATTTGTATTGTTTTTTACAGAAATGTGGGAGCGATTTTCATTCTATGGAATGCGTTCTTTATTAATATTATTCTTGACAACATCGGCAGTTGACGGAGGTTGGGAATGGACTCGCGAAAATGCGTCAGCTTTATTTGGTTCCTATGTAGGATTGGTTTATTTGTCTACCATGTTAGGCGGATATTTCGCTGATAAAGTTATTGGTTTTCGTTGGGCAATTGTTTTGGGAGCAACTCTAATGACTCTTGGTCATGCTTCAATGGCATTAGAAACCCATTTTTCAATTTATTTAGGATTGGTATTATTGGTTTTTGGAAACGGATTTTTTAAGCCTAATATGACTTCTATAGTTTCAGAAATGTATAAAGACAGACCTGAGAAAAAAGATGGCGCTTATACTTTATTTTATATGGGTGTAAATGCAGGTGCCTTTTTCGGAATTTTACTCTGTGGTTATCTTGGCGAAAAAGTAGGTTGGAGTTATGGTTTTGGTTTAGCCGGAATTTTTATGTTTTTCGGTACTTTACAATTTTGGTTGTCTCAAAATATATTTGGAGATATTGGTTTAAAACCAAATGCTGCTAGTAAAGCAAAAGCGGAAGCACTTGATACTGATAAAAGAAATCCTTTTACATCAATACAATTAGTAGTAATAACTATAACTTGTCTTTTAGGATTGTTATGGATTTTAAACGATCCTGCCTCAAAAATTTCTGGAGGAAAAGTAAATGTATTTGGTTTTCTGGGCGAAAACGGAAATTCAATTGCTATTGTTACCGCTTTAGCATTGTTTATAGGGTTATTAATGTATCGATTTACACAATATTCTCAAATCACTAAAGAAAAACTTATTGCAGTTACATTTTTCGCTTTTCTTACTATTTTCTTTTGGGCAATTTTTGAGCAGTCGCCAAACAGCTTAACCATTTTTGCAAACGATTACACTAATAGAGTTTTAGAAGGGAATTGGAGTGTGACTTTTTTAATCATCAATTCATTAATAACCATATTGCCATTGGCCATAATTACATGGGTTTTGTACTTATTATTTAAACAAACATTCAAAAATTATGCAATTGCCAATATCATTTTAAGTATAAGTTTTGTAATTATATGGGCAATCGCCATCTGGATGTTAGCAAAAGATTATTATACAGCAGGATATTTATCTTTATCAGATGATACATTATCTTTATTAAAAATTGATAAAGTTACAATGCCTTTAACAGAAGTTCCTGCAACTTGGTTTTCTACACTAAACTCATTGTTTATTATCACTTTAGCACCTTTGTTTTCTAAATGGTGGGAGAGTAAATACAATCCAAATGCCAATTTAAAGTATGGAATTGGTATGGGATTATTGGCTTTAGGTATGGCTTGTGTAGCTTTTGGAGCAAACGGTATTTTACCAGGAGCAAAAACAGCATCAGTGAGTATGATATGGTTGATTTTAGTATATTTGTTCCATACAATGGCCGAATTGTGTATATCGCCAGTAGGTTTGTCTTATGTAAGTAAGCTAGTTCCAGCAAGAATGATTGCATTTATGTTTGGAGTTTGGTATCTTGCAGTAGCTATTGGAATGAAAGGAGCAGGGATGTTTGGAGAAAATATTGATACCATTGCCAATGAGCATGGATTGAGCTATTTTTTCTGGATGTTAACAATTATTTCTCTTGTTGTTGCTGCTTTTTCAATAATAATGGGTCCAATTATAAAAAAATTAATGCATGGTGTCCGATAAATTTAAGGCACGGTTTTTGAAAACTAAATTTTAAATAATAAGATAAAAATGAAGAAAATAGGTTTAATACTTTTGTTAGTGATTGGTTCTATGGCAGTTCAGGCTCAAGAATTAAAATGGGAAACTAATTTAGAAAAGGCAACTCAAGTTGCTTTAAAAACTAAAAAGCCACTATTGTTGTTTTTTACAGGAAGCGATTGGTGCGGGTGGTGCATCCGTTTACAAAATGAAGTGCTTAAAACTCCAGAATTTAGCTCATGGGCAAAAGAAAATGTGGTTTTGGTAGAGGTAGATTTCCCGAGAAGATCTCCTCAACAGCCCGAAATTCAAAGTCAAAACGCACAATTACAACAACTTTTTGAAGTGAGAGGTTATCCAACTATTTGGTTAGCAAATCCTCAAAAAGCAGATGAAAAAATAAATTTTAATAAAATTGGCAGTACAGGATATGTAGCCGGAGGTCCTTCTAAATGGATTGAAAATGCCAATCAAATTTTGACTTCAAAAGGATAATATTAATCCATTCTATAAAATCCCTTTTCTCCAGTAGCGTGAAAAGGGATTTTATATTTGATACAAGTCTTTTTCCAAACTTTAATATAGGTTTTATAGTTTGAAGCATCTGCAACGACTTGTTGCGGTTTCATTTTTAAAAAAAGTCTTTCTAAATTTAATTTTGGCGATTTTGTAAGTATGATAACATTAGGTTTTTTATTCAAAGAATAAATAACTAAACTATCAATGATTAAAATTTTTTTACCATTAAAATAAGCAAGATTTGGTAAAGCTTTTATTGTTTTTAATGTGGTGAAGTTAGCAACTTGATACGATTTCAGCATTGAATTGTTTTGAATACTATCTTTACTAAATATAGTCAAATGTTGTCCATTCCTTTCTCCAATCAAAGTTGATTTTTTTATATTAAAAACAATGAATTCTCTTTGACTTTGCGTTTTCCAAATCGAAATATAACAAGTTCCCTGAAATAGTAGTATTGTAATCAAAGTGATTGCCATTTTAATATAGTTGGGTTTTTTAAACCAAATAACCATTGCAATAATTACAAAATAGGAGCTAACGGTCATATACCAATTGAATGGAATATCTTGAAAAATGAATTGCTCAAAAGATGCTACCCAATTTATCGTTTTGTTTAAAAGAAATATGCTCCATTCTAAAATTTTTGCAAGAAAAAGGTTTACATAATCAAAACTGGCTAAAGTCATTACAAAAACTCCTAATGCCATTATTACTCCTAATGCCGGAAGAATTATTAAATTGGTAACAAAAAATAATCCAGGAAATTGATGAAAATAATAGATGCTCAAAGGCATAGCTCCAATTTGTGCAGCAAATGAAACTGTAATAATATCCCAAAAATAGCTTTGAATTTTATTTTTTGGAATCCAAATACCCGCTAATAATGGTTGTAACCAAAGAATAAAAAAAAGTGCTACATAACTGAGTTGAAAACCAACATCAAATAGAAAGGATGGCTCAAAAAGGAGAATGAAAAATAGAGAGGCTAATAATGTGTGAAAGACATTTGTTTTTCTTTTTAAACACATTCCAATAGCTACAAATGAAAACATAGTTACAGAACGAATCACACTTGGCGATAAACCAGCAAGAAATGCAAATCCCCATAACGAAAGTAGAATAATACTTAATTTTAGATAAGAGCCAAAATTATTTTTAGGTAGCGGTTGTAGCAAAAAAGTAATAAAAAGTAAAATAAAACCAATATGCAATCCAGAAACCGATAAAATATGAATAGCACCTGCAAACTGATAATCGTGTAAGATTTCTGGCGAGATATCTTGTTGTTGTCCTAAAATTAGCGCAGCAACTACATTTAATTCTTCATTGTTAAAGCCACTTTGTCTTAAATTATTTATTATTTTATTGCGAAGTTTGTCGGAGTAGTAGTAAATATCTTTTTCGATTTCAGCACTGATTTTTATATCGTAAACACTAACATACATTTGTGCCAAAATCGATTTATTAGTTAAATACTTTCCGTAATCAAATTGGTCAGGATTGTTGGCTGGCTTGTGTTTAAATACAGCGGCTTTAATTTGTAAATTCGATCCTATTTTTATTTGTTCTGAAAGTGAAGTTTTGTAAATGTTAACAAGAATTTTTCCTGAACTTTCAATGTTGTCTATTTTTTTTACAATGGCAATGTAACGATTGCTAAATGTTGAGTTTTTCAATTTTTCTCGTAGCACAATTTCCAGCAAATGTTCTTTTTTGTCATCTTTAATTTGATGAACATAATTGCTTTTCTGAAAAATATCAGAACGAGTGACTTGAGTAGTAAATCCTATAAAAAAGGATAGGAATAGGAGAGAAAATCCGAAGTATGTTTTTTGTATTAAGTCTTTTTTTGATAAAAGTAAAGTGATACAAATGGATAAAAAAGAGATTAAAAGAAAAGTGAATGCCAATTTAGGATTGGGATTTGTATAAAAAGACATTAATATTCCAAATACAAAAGCAATTGTAATTTTTGCTAATGGAAATTGCATTACTTTCATGCTAAATAGTCTTAAGTTTTTTAATCGATTCAAAAACTAAGATAGGTAATTTTAACAAGTAATATGTGTTATTATAAAATTCTATTTACTTGCGTAAAAGATTTTTCGTAATACGGTTCTTTAGTCGATGAAATAATAACTCCTTTTTGTGTAGAAGAGTGAATAAACTTTATTTCATCATCGTTTATTTCTACAACCATCCCAACATGATTAATAACGTTTCGGCCATTGGTTTTAAAGAAAATGAGGTCGCCTTTTTTGATAGCATCAGTACTTATTTTCTCCCCTATTTTTGCCATATCTACTGAGGAGCGAGGCAAAACAATATCAAATTTTTTAAAAGTAGCATACATCAATCCGGAGCAATCATAACCTTCTGGTGTGGTTCCTCCTGATTTATAATTGGCACCAAGATTTGCAGCTGCTGTATTGATTAATTGTTTTACCAAATAGCTCGTGTCATCATCAGAAACAACAAAATCATCCTCATTTTTTTCGTTAAGTTTTGATTTTTTTGTTGATTTGGGTACAGAAGGTTTAGTAGTCCTATCATTTTTCGCAATTACTTTTTTAGATTGTGGCAAACTATAGATTCCTCTTTTTTCGGCTTCGGTTTTAGATGTAATAATGCTTGATTTAGACTTGCATGAGCTTAAAAAGACAATAAGAATTAAGGAAAGAGCAATGTTTTTCAAAACAATAATTTTTTTACAAATTTAGAAAATTAAATTTAAAACGGATTTAAGTCAGGTTTCGTACAATTAACTTTGCGGTTTTTTCGCTTGCGCCAATTCCTCCCAGTTTTGATTCTAAAATTTCATACTGTTCTAAAAGTTGTTTTCTGTGACTGGGTTCTAGTAGTTTTTGCAATTCGGTTTTTAAGTTTTTAAAATTGCATTTCTCTTGAATCAATTCAGTAACTACCTCTTTGTCCATGATTAAATTTACAAGAGAAATGTATTTTAAGGTTATAATTCGCTTCGCAATTTGATACGAAGCCCAACTCCCTTTGTAGCAAACTACTTCAGGAACTTTAAATAATGCAGTTTCTAAAGTTGCAGTTCCAGAAGTTACTAAAGCAGCAGTAGCGTGACTCAATAAATCATAGGTTTTATTTGCAATAAAATGCACGTTTTTAGTTTTCAAAAATTGCTGGTAAAAGCCGAACTCTTGGCTAGGTGCGCCAGCAATAACAAATTGATGATTAGGAAACTCATCTACAACACTTAACATAACAGAAAGCATTTTGGTAATTTCTTGTTTTCTACTTCCTGGAAGAACAGCAATAATTGGTTTTTTTTCTAGTTTGTTTTCTCTTATAAATGTATCTACTTCAATAGCTTTTCGATTATGAATTGCATCAATTAATGGGTGGCCTACAAATTCTACTGCAAAACCGTGTTTTTTTTCGTAGAAATCTTTTTCAAAAGGCAAAATGACATAAAGTTTATCAAAATCTCGTTTTATGGCTTCTATACGATTTTCTTTCCAAGCCCAAATTTGTGGCGAAATGTAATAATGCGTTTTTATACCATTTGCTTTAGCCCACTTTGCAATACGCATATTAAAACCAGGGTAATCAATAAACACAATTACATCAGGATTGAAATCTAGAATGTCTTTTTTACAAAATTTGATGTTGTTTATAATGGTTTTTAAGTTGAAAATCACTTCAATAAATCCCATAAATGCTAATTCTCGGTAGTGTTTTACTAAAGTTCCGCCAACAGTTTTCATTAAATCGCCACCCCAAAACCGAATGTTAGCATTGGCATCTTCTAGATATAATGCTTTCATTAAATTTGAACCGTGTAAGTCTCCAGAAGCTTCTCCTGCAATGATATAGTATTTCATTTCAATAAATCTATTATTGTTTTCTTGATTATTTTTAGACAAACAAAGTTACAATTGTTAAAAGTATGGTTCCTAAAATAACTCCTCTAGCCATTAATTCTTTATCAAATTTTAATAGAATAAAAAAGACAATTATGTTTAATATTGAGCCTAGAGTAATTATTTTACCTAATTCTCCTTTCGATTTCATCATTTCCAAACCATCAATAAAGGAATATTTGGTTAATGTTTCAATAAAAATGAAACATCCTAATACTGCTGAAAGGATTCCTACAAATGTGCCTAAAATTAAATCAGTTTTTTTCATTTAGATCCCAAGTGTTTAGTTGTTGAATCGTATGATGTGCCGTCATGTCAAACTGAACAGGTACAACGGATACATAACCATTATCTAAAGCCCACTCATCAGTATCCTCGCCTTTATCTTCATTTACAAACTCACCAGTAAGCCAGTAATAATCTTTGCCATGAGGGGTTTTTCGTTTGTCGAATTTTTCGACCCATAATGCTTTTGCTTGTCTACAAATCCTAATTCCTTTAATTTCATTTTCTTTAAGTTTAGGAAAATTCACGTTCAAAACGACTCCTATAGGCAATCCTTTTGTTAAAGTTTCTATAGTAATTTTTTTGATATAGGATTTGATAGGCTCAAAATCGGCATTCCATTCATAATCTAATAATGAAAAACCAATTGCCGGTATTCCTTCAATACCAGCTTCAACTGCAGCGCTCATTGTTCCGGAATAAATAACATTTATAGAAGAGTTAGAGCCATGATTAACCCCTGAAACACACAAATCTGGTTTTCTATGAAGAATTTCGTTTACTGCCAGTTTTACACAATCAACCGGAGTTCCTGAACAACTATATTCTTTAATTATTGCGTTTTCTTTCGATATTTTATTTAGATATAATGTGCTGTTTATCGTTATAGCATGACCCATTGCGCTCTGAGGTTTGTCTGGAGCAACAACAACGACTTCTCCAATTTCTGACATTACAGTTATTAAACTTCTTATTCCGGGAGCAGAAATACCGTCGTCATTTGTTACTAATATTAATGGTTTCTTCATTATAAATATATGGTTAAAATCAAAAGTAGCGTAGGTAATTTAAAATAGTAGTTTTTAAAATAATGCTACAAAAATAAGCTTTTTTGTTAGGATGTATGTAAATTAGTACCTTTAACAAAAAATTAAGCGCTCAAGAATTAGTTGGCATGGTTTTTTGTGTACTTTAGTTAAAAAATTTAATGACTGTTATTATTCAATATATGAAAAGGAATTATAAAATTATACTTATTGCTGTTGCTTTTTCTATCGGTTTGTGGAGTTTTATCCCAAAATCAACAGAAGACCCTGAAAAAGACAAATTGTTATTAGAGTTATTGACTTTTGTAATAGAGAGAGGTCATTATGATCCAGCTGTTATTGATGATGCTTTTTCTAAAGGGGTTTATAAAGATTATATTGAAGCATTAGATCCATCAAAGCGTTTTTTTTTACAATCTGACGTTGATGAATTTGCTAAGTATGAATTGCAAATAGACGATCAAATTAAAAATAAAGATTTAACTTTTTTTAATTTGACTTATGATAGATTAGTAAAAAGACTTTCTGAAAGTAAAAGTTTTTATAAAGAAATTTTAGACAAACCTTTTGATTATTCTGTTCAAGAAGATTTTAATACTGATTATGCGACTTTGCCTTTTGCTAAAACATCTAAGGAGTTGAAAGAGAAATGGAGAAAACAAATCAAGTTATCAACTCTTTCTTCTTTGACAGATAAATTAAAAATGCAAGAAGATAAAAAAAACGGGGTTGTAGATAAAGATAAAAAAGAAACAGAAAATCCTTTAAAATCTTCTTCAGAGAATATCAGTACTGATAAAAAACAAGATAAAGATTCAGATAGCGCACCAATCAAGACTTTTCAGCAACTTGAAAAAGAAACTAGAGAAAGTTCGCTAAAATCGTTTAATGAATATTATGATTTTGTAGAAGATTTAGAAAGAAATGACTGGTTTTCTATTTACATTAATGCTATTGCAACTCGATTTGATCCTCATACAAATTATTTTCCACCAGATGCAAAAGAGCAATTTGATGTTAGTATAAGTGGAAAACTAGAAGGGATTGGCGCTAGACTTCAAAAGAAAAATGACTACACCGAAATCTCAGAACTAATTTCAGGAGGTCCAGCATGGAGAGGAAAAGAACTGGAAGCTGGAGATGTTATTATGAAAGTCGCCCAAGCCGACAAAGAACCTGTAGATGTTGTTGGAATGCATCTTGACGATGTAGTTAAAAAAATAAAAGGACCAAAAGGAACCGAAGTTCGGCTTACCGTAAAAAAAGTAGATGGAACCATTAAAATAATTTCAATCATTAGAGATATCGTTGAAATTGAAGAAACGTATGCAAAATCAAGCGTAGTTGAAAAAGATGGTTTAAAATACGGAATCATTTATTTGCCTAAGTTCTATATCGATTTTGAGAATAACGACGGTAGGGATGCTGGTAAAGACATGGCTATTGAAGTTGATAAATTAAAAAAAGAAGGTGTTAGCGGAATCATAGTTGATGTTCGTGATGATGGAGGAGGTTCTTTAAAAACAGTAGTAGATATTGCTGGGTTATTTATTGAAGAAGGTCCTGTAGTTCAAATAAAATCGGCTGGCAGAAAAAAAGAAGTGCTTTATGATAGAGATAAAAAAGTACAATGGGACGGGCCATTAGTTGTAATGGTAAATAGTTTTTCGGCATCTGCTTCAGAGATTTTAGCTGCGGCAATACAAGATTACAGAAGAGGAATTATTATTGGTAGTAAGCAAACCTATGGAAAAGGAACGGTTCAAAATGTAATTGATTTGAATCAATTTGTTAGAAATAGTGCTATTGGCGATATAGGAGCATTAAAAACAACCACTCAAAAATTTTATAGAATTAACGGAGGTTCAACCCAATTGGAGGGAGTAACAAGTGATGTGGCAATGCCTGATCGTTATTCGTACTTAAAAATGGGCGAGCGTGATATTGATAATGCTATGCCTTGGGATAAAATAGATCCAGCACTATTTAATTTTTGGGACAAGCAAACCAATTTTGATGCTGCCATAGAAAATAGTAAGAAAAGAGTAGCGTTGAATGATAAGTTTAAATTAATTGAGGAAAATGCAAAATGGATTGATACCAGAAATAAAGAAAATATTTATAGTTTAAATATTGATAAATTTAAGAAGGAGCAAAATACAATTGAAGAGGCTGCAAAAAAATTCAAATCGATTGCTGATTATCAAACGCAATTAAAGTTTTATTCTTTGCCAACTGAAATTGAGGCAATGAAAACAGATGGAGCTTTAAAAGAAAAGAGAGAAAGATGGCACGAAAGCTTGTCTAAAGACATTTATGTAGAAGAAGCAATTAATATTCTTAACGATTTACAAACTAAACCAATTGTAAAAAAGAATATTGAACCCTTAAAAAAAGATAAATTAGTTAAATCGTAGTTGATTATTTTTTAAACTCAATCAGTTTAGATAGTTCAAATAAAAAACCCATAAAAAAATTATTTTTATGGGTTTTTTAGTGTTTAATTATTGTACATCATCATTTACTTTCATTATTTATTTGTAAAATTCAACTTAGACAAAATGCTGAAAAAAAATATGATTGCTTTTTAATTCTATAAAAAATCTGAAATAAATTATATAATTTCATTGTTTCTGGAGATGATATAGAAAAAAAGACAGTAACAGATTCTTTTCCTACACATGAAGATTTAACAGTAAGTACTATAAACAGTAATTCATTTAAGTAATGGAGCTTTGATTAAGCGATAAATTTACCACTCATTTACTTTATTGGCATCCATTTTTAAGAAGATAAATAGTAATATTGTAAAACCCCAAAGTCCCGATCCTCCATAGGAAAAGAAAGGCAAAGGAACCCCTATTGTTGGGAATATTCCAGCAACCATGGCAATATTTACAAAAAAATGCATAAATAATATGGCGGCTACACAATACCCGTAGACTCTGCTAAATTTTGTTTTTTGCCTTTCAGATAAATATATTACTCTGAAAATTAAACCTATAAACAAAGCAATGACTATTAAACTTCCTAAAAACCCCCATTCTTCACCAACTGTCGTAAAAATATAATCAGTGTGTTGCTCCGGTACAAATCCACCTTTAGTTTGTGTACCTTCAAGAAAACCTTTTCCAAACCAACCTCCTGAGCCAATTGCAATTTCGGATTGGTTTGTGTTGTAGCCAATGCCTTTCATGTCTACCTCTTTACCTAATAGAATATTAAAACGGTCACGGTGGTGTTGTTTAAAAACGTTGTCAAAAACATAATCAACTGAGAATACAAATCCTGAAATTAATACGAGAATTACAGCACTCGCAACAACGTTTCTATCGATTATTCGGCTTTTATAATAGATGAAACAAATAACTAAAAAAGAAATTAAAATTACTGCCCAAGGTTCTAAAATTAACGAGAATACAAACACAATAATAGCAATAAAACCAGTCCAAAGATACCAAGGAGGTAATCCTTCACGATATAAAACGATAATGAAAATGGTATATATTAAAGCACTTCCTGGATCGTGAGGTACAATTAAAAGAATAGGTAAAAGGATGATACCTAATGCTTGTATTTGCTTGTTTATATCTTTTAAGTTTACTTGCGTATCGCTTAAATATTTGGCTATTGCCAGTGCTGTTGCTGCTTTAGCAAATTCAGAGGGCTGTAATCCGAATGAACCAAACGAATACCAATTGGCTTGTCCCTTTATAGTTTTTCCAAAAACAAATAATCCGGCTAATGATAATAAAGCAACTCCAAAGATTATAGTCGAATATTTTTCGTAGAATTTTCCATCCACTGATAAAACCATAAAAATCAATGGAATAGTCAGCACAATACTTAATAATTGTTTGCCATAAAATTGTGATAAATCAAAAATATAATTATCATTTGAAAGAGATAAAGAAGAAGAGTAAATATTCAACCAACCCATAACCACTAAAGTGATATAGATAACAACACTTACCCAATCGAGATTATTTGTTACACTTTGGTTTTTCATTAATTATTCTTTTTCTTTATGCTGTCAGTTGAAACCGATCTTGGTTTTAGCTTTGCTAAACTATCTGCTATTCTTGTTTTAATAATCGATAAACTATCAACTACTTTTTTTCCAGTATATTTAGCATATCTGTCTTGTAGACTTCTCTCCAGTGTTCTCTTTTCTAAATCAGTCCTTGTTATTTTGTGTCTAAGATATTTCTCAATCATCAAACTAGCTATTGGTCCTGCAATTGTTGCGCCAAAACCACCATTTTCCACGTAAATAGCTATTGCAATTTTAGGATTGTCTTTTGGTGCAAAGGCAACAAATATAGAATTATCATCTAGTTGCGTTCTTTTTCCATTTATTTTAGCAAAATTTTCAGCCGTTCCCGTTTTTCCACAAATATCAATTCCTTCTACACGAAGTGCGCTTGCAGTTCCAAAATTATAAACATCAAATAAACCGCTAATCATAGGAGCAAAATATTTTTTATTTATAGAAGTGAAATGTTTAGTTGTGAATTTTTTATCTATTTTTTCGCCTTTAATTTTTTTAATAATGTGAGGGGTATAATAATAGCCTTGGTTTGCTAAGGTAGCCATCATATTCGCCAATTGAATGGGGGTCATCAAAACCTCTCCTTGCCCAATGGAATTGGAAATAATCGTTTTACCGCTCCATTTCCAGTCTGGATATATTTTTTTATATGTTTTTGAAGTAGGAACTTTACCTTTTCTACCTGTAGGTAAATCATAACCCATAAATTGTCCAAGCCCAAAACTTTTAACATGTTTGCTCCATACATCTACTGCATAAG
This sequence comes from Flavobacterium myungsuense, assembly GCF_042677265.1. Classification (NCBI taxonomy): domain Bacteria; kingdom Pseudomonadati; phylum Bacteroidota; class Flavobacteriia; order Flavobacteriales; family Flavobacteriaceae; genus Flavobacterium; species Flavobacterium myungsuense. The sequence continues at coordinate 471,279 of NZ_JBHTIZ010000005.1, forward strand.
GTGCACTTACATATTTCCCTATTATCCTTAAATAAACATTGGCAAAATAAGTGTTGCAAGAATTATAAATTCCGTTATGCAATTGATGTGGCCCAAAGCCGTGACATCCCATAAAACGACCTGGTGCATAACTAAAACCGTGATGACATATAAAGGTTGTTTGCTCGTTTATTACTCCTTCTTGTAATCCAATTAATCCTGTAATAATTTTAAAAGGGGAGCCTGGCGCATATTCTGCAAGCAATCCTCTGTCATATAAAGGCTTAGCTATTGAATCTCGGTATAATCTTGTATAATTTCTTGAGCGTTGTCTTCCAACTAAAATAGCAGGATCATATGAAGGAGCAGTAACCAGTGCTAGGATTTCTCCAGTTTTAGGCTCAATTGCAACGATTCCTCCGCGTTTATTAATCATCAATTCCTCCCCATATTTTTGAAGTTCGGCATCAATAGTTAAATTAATATCTTTTCCTTGAACGGCAATTGTATCAAACTCCCCTTCTTTATAGGAGGCAATTTCTCTATTGTATTTGTCTTTTTGAATATATTTTACTCCTTTTATTCCGCGTAGTACTTCTTCATAACTTTGTTCTACGCCTTGCATGCCTAGCAAGTCTCCACTGTTGTAGTAAGGGTTTTTTTCTATTGTTCTTTCGTTGGCTTGTGTTATAAAACCAAAAACATTTGATCCAAAATTTACTTGGTAATCACGAAGGGATCTTTTTTGAATATAAAATCCCTCAAACTTTCTGATTTTTTCTTGAAAAGCCGCAAATTCTAATTTATTTAACTGCGGAAGAAACACAGATGGTAATCTAGGACTATATACTTTTGCCTTTTTAATAATCCTTATATATTCTGATTTAGGAATATTTAATAATTTGCAGAATTCTAAAGTATCAATATTTTTTAATTCTCGTGGTATAACCATGATGTCATAAGACGGTTGATTGGCTACAAGAAGAACTCCATTTCTATCATAAATATAACCTCTCTCAGGATAGTCATATTGAATTTTAATGGCGTTGTTATCTGATTTTAATTTTAAAGAATCATTAATTACCTGCAAATAGAAAAGCCTCAAGATAAGCAAGATGGTTGCAATAATAATTATTGTAGGTAATAATACTTTTCTCATCGCTTACTTGGCTTTATAATATAAATAATTATAATGCAAATAATTATGGTAAAAACCGTACTAAGAATAGTTTTTAGAAGAATTTCAAATAGAAAGTTTAATCTAAAAACTTCAAGTAAAAACATAGCAAAATGATGCAGAACAACTGAAAAAAGAATAAATGAAAATCGTTCAGGAGTAAGAATATCATTTAGTCTTACGGTTTGGTATTCATAACTTAAACCAAATGAAAACTTAAAAATGTAGGGTCTATAATAGGCTAATGCTAAACAAGAAGCTGCATGAACTCCTCCAGAATTACAAAACATATCTAGAATAATACCTAATAAAAAGCTGGAAAGTAAAAGACCGTATTTATTGCCATTTACTGGATAAAGAATAATAAATAAAATATAAGGATACGGATTGATATATCCTAAAAAATTCATATTATTAAAAATAAGAACTTGAGCCGCTAAAAGCAGAATAAATCGAGCTATATTTACAAAGATGGTGCTATTCATCTTCTTTTTTCTCTAAGTTTTTAATTTCATCGCTATCTTTACTTTTAATGATATATACATGACCCAAATTTGTCATATCATTAAAAAGTTTTATGTTTAGTGTATAGTAATTGGTTTTATTATCAATATAGATATTGTTGATAGTTCCTATTCCAATGTTTTCAGGAAAAATAACCGATTGTCCTCCGGTAACAATGGTATCTCCTTTTCTTACGGATGCTAATCTTGGGACATCAATTAATTGAACAAATCCAGTACTTTTCCCATTCCAAACCAATGAACCAAAATGATTTGATTTTTTAATTTTTGCATTAATTTGAGATTTCACGTTCAAAATACTAATAACGGTAGCATAATTTTTCGAAGTCTTATCAATAATTCCAATTATCCCTGCGCTATTAATTACTCCCATATCTGATTTTATCCCAGCAGCTTCTCCGCTATTGATGGTGAGGTAATTTTCATATGAACTATAGGAATTGTGAATTACTTTAGAAACTATAATATTAGCTTTGCTAACTCCTCTAATTGTGTCAATTTTAGGTATGGAGGTAGTGTCCTTTGCATTAAAAATAATACTTTTCAGTCTCGCATTTTCAAGAGCTAATTCCTCATTTTGAGTTTTTAAATTCAAATATTCACTAATTGAATTTATTCTCTCATAAACACCGCCTGTTAAAAAATTGGCCGAACTGATTACTTTGCTTCTATGATATGAATGTGACTGAATAGTTAGGATTAATGAGGTTCCCAAAAGCAGCAAAAACAGCAATCTATAGCTGTTTTTAAATATAAAATTAAATATTTGCTGCATTAATTAGTCGTAATTATTTAATTAAAACACTTCTAAATTTAGGAATATTTTTAAGTGCCATTCCCGTTCCACGAACTACGGCTCTTAATGGATCCTCTGCTATATATACTGGCAAATCCGTTTTTTGAGAAATTCTTTTATCCAAGCCTCTCAACATCGAACCTCCACCAGCAAGATAAATACCTGTATTATAAATATCGGCAGCTAACTCTGGAGGAGTTTGAGATAAGGTTTCCATTACAGCATCTTCAATACGCTGAATAGATTTGTCTAATGCTTTGGCAATTTCTCTATAAGAAACTTCCACTTGCTTTGGTTTTCCGGTTAATAAATCTCTACCCTGAACAGACATATCATCTGGAGCAGTTTCTAGATCTTCAATAGCGGCTCCAATAGTAATTTTAATTTTCTCGGCAGTACTTTCTCCAACAAATAAATTGTGTTGCGTACGCATATAATAAATGATATCATTTGTAAAAACGTCACCTGCAATTTTCACCGATTTGTCACATACAATTCCGCCCAATGCAATAACAGCAATTTCAGTAGTTCCACCTCCTATATCAACAATCATATTTCCTTTAGGTTGCATAATGTCAATGCCAATACCAATTGCCGCAGCCATTGGTTCATGTATAAGATAAACTTCTTTTCCATTTACACGTTCACAAGATTCTTTTACAGCTCGCATTTCTACTTCAGTAATTCCAGAAGGAATACAAACCACCATTCGTAGTGCAGGAGTAAACATTCTTTTCTTTAGAGCAGGAATGCTTTTTATGAACATGCTAATCATTTTTTCAGAAGCATCAAAATCAGCAATAACGCCATCTTTCAAAGGTCTTATGGTTTTTATGTTTTCATGCGTTTTACCTTGCATCATATTTGCCTCTTTTCCTACGGCAATTATTTTACCCGATATACGATCACGAGCTACTATAGATGGACTATCAATAACAACTTTGTCATTGTGAATGATTAACGTGTTTGCGGTGCCAAGGTCTATCGCAATATCCTCGGTCATGAAATCAAAAAATCCCATAAGTTTTTTAAGGGTTTATTATTTATATAAATTTTAGCATACAAAGTTAAACAAATTAATGTTTAAAATGACGTGTTCCTGTAAATACCATTGCAACTTTATTTTCATTGCAATAATTAATACTTAATTCATCTTTTATTGAGCCTCCTGGCTGAATAACAGCAGTAATCCCTGCTTTTTTAGCAATTTCTACACAATCAGGAAAAGGAAAAAAAGCATCACTTGCCATTACCGCTCCATTTAAATCAAAACCAAATGTATTTGCTTTTTCAATAGCTTGCGTCAATGCATCTACTCTAGATGTTTGTCCTGTTCCAGAGGAGATTAAAGTTGCATTTTTTGCAAAAACAATAGTGTTCGATTTGGTATTCTTGCAAACTTTAGAGGCAAATATCAAATCTTCGATTTCCTGAGCGGTTGGACTTGTTATAGTAACGGTTTTTAAGTCTTGTTTAGCATCTGTAATGTTGTTTTTATCTTGAACTAAAAGTCCGTTTAGGCAAGTTCGAACTTGTTTCTGCGGTAACTCTGCATCATTTTGAATTAATATAATTCTATTTTTCTTTTCAGATAAAATAGCAATAGCTTCATTTTCATAACTAGGCGCTATAACAACTTCACAAAATAGTTTGTTTATTTCGCTCGCTGTTGCTGCGTCAATATTTCCATTTGCAATTAAAACACCTCCAAAAGCTGATGTTGGGTCGCAAGCTAATGCGTCTAGATATGCTTCTTTCATAGTATTTCTACTCGCTAATCCGCAGGCATTATTGTGTTTTAGTATTGCAAAAGTTGGCGATTCGTTTTTAAATTCCAAAATCAAATTTACGGCAGCATCAACATCTAATAAATTATTATAGGACAATTCTTTTCCGTGTAATTTTGAAAACATAGCGTCAAAATCACCAAAGAAAAACCCTTTTTGATGCGGATTTTCTCCATATCGCAACACTTGACCGTTTGCAATACTTGTTTTGAAGATGCTTTCATCGGTATTAAAATAATTGAAAATTGCAGTGTCATAATGGGACGAAACATGAAAAGCTTTTGTTGCAAAAAGTTTTCTGTTTTCTAAAGTTGTTGTGCCATTTTGAGTCGAAATTAAATCCAAAAGCAAACTATATTCGTCAACTGAAGCAACAATAACCGTGTCTTTAAAGTTTTTTGCAGCAGCACGAATAAGTGAAATACCACCAATATCTATTTTTTCAATAATATCACTTTCTGGAGCTCCAGATTGAACTGTTTTTTCAAAAGGATATAAATCGACAATTACTAAATCTATTTGAGGTATTTTATATTCTTCCATTTGTTGTACATCACTTTCATTGTCTTGACGGTTCAAGATTCCTCCAAAAATTTTTGGATGTAATGTTTTTACTCTTCCGCCAAGGATAGAAGGATAGGAAGTAACATCTTCGACCGGAACAACAGGAATTCCTAGATTTTTAATAAAATCTTCGGTTCCGCCAGTTGAATAAAGGGTAACATTTTGTTCGTGTAGTTTGCGAACAATTGGCTCTAACCCGTCTTTAGAAAAGACTGAAATTAATGCCGACTGAATGGTTTTTGTAGTAGTCATGTTGTGTGTGTTGTGCCTATCTTTCGACAGGAAGATTTAAAAATGCAAAAGTAATTTTTTTAAACCTAAAATTCAATGTATTTGTGTAACAATATTTTAAAAATCAGTACAAATATTGAAGTAGGATTTTATTAGGTTTTTAAGAAAATTGTAATGAATTTTACAGTATCTAATAAGTAAATAAATGGTTGTTTATTTTCGATTACTCCATGAGAGTTTTAGTTTTGCGATGAATGCGCTTCGCACCAATAAATTGCGGACAATCCTTTCGTTATTGGGAGTAACTATTGGAATTTTTTCTATTATTGCCGTTCTAGCTGCTGTAGATTCGTTAGACAGAAAAATCAAGAAAGATTTGAGTACTCTTGATAAGAACACTATTTATTTAATGAAATTTTCTTTTGGTCCAACAGAAATCCCGCAATGGAAAAGAGAACAGTTCCCTAATGTGACTTATGAAGAATACCAGTATTTAAAAAGTTCGATGAATGGCGCCGAAAATTTGTGCTACCAATTATTTACAAAGCCAGAAAATATAAAGTTCGAATCGAAAACGGTAAGTGATTTGAATGTGGTTCCAGTTTCATCTGAATTTGATGATATTCAGAAGTTGGATTTTAAAGAAGGACGTTTTTATAATGAATCGGAATCGAACTCAGGAGCAGCTTTAATTGTTCTTGGTTATGATGTTGCTCAAAATTTATTCGAGAATTATGAAGCAATAGGACAAAAGGTTCGATTGTATGGTCAAAATTTTACGGTTATAGGAGTTTTAAAAAAGCAAGGAGCAGGGCTTTTTGGAGACAGTAATGATACTTCGGTTTTTTTACCTTCTAATTTTTTAAGAAGAATGTACGGAGATAATGCCGATTTTTTGACACCCGTAATTATTTTGAAACCCATAAAAGGAATTGACATCGCTGCTTTTAAAGCTGAATTAACCCAAAAACTAAGAAATTATAGAGGCGTAAAAACGGGAGATATCGACAATTTTTTTATTAATGTACTATCAGGATTTACCGATTTTCTTGACAGTATCATTAGTCAAATGAATCTTGTGGGGTGGATAATTGCTGGTTTCTCACTTCTTGTAGGCGGTTTTGGAATTGCCAATATTATGTTTGTTTCTGTAAAAGAACGCACCAATCTCATAGGTATTCAGAAATCATTAGGTGCTAAAAATAAATTCATCTTAATGCAGTTTTTATTTGAAGCCGTTATACTATCCGTAATTGGCGGCATAATTGGATTGTTTTTAGTTTGGATTATTTCGATTGTTTTGACAAAGGCATTAGATTTTGATTTCTTTCTTGGTACTGGTAATATTCTTCTCGGAACAGGTTTAGCCGCAGTTATTGGATTAATTTCGGGTATTTTACCAGCCATTTCGGCATCACGATTAGATCCTGTAGAGGCGATAAGAACCGGGATTTAGCTTCGTAATCAACTTTAAAAAGTATTAATTTTTCTAGTATACCGTAAATATTAATATTAATTTTTCTGTTATACTAGTAAAAAAAGTATTAATTTTTCCGTTAATATTCATTTTTTTTATATCTTTGCTTCATTATGTATCAAAGATTACAAATACAAACATTGACCCAATGGCTTTTTAAAGACAAAGTCCTTGTGCTTATTGGCGCTCGACAAGTAGGCAAATCTACCTTATTGAAAGAGATGTTGCAACAATTGCCTTATCCGTTTTTGAGTTTAAACGGAGAAGAGTCTCATATAAAAAAAATGTTTGAAGAACCCACAGTCGAAAAATTAAGTCAAATTGTTGGCGACAACAAAATTGTACTGATAGACGAAGCCCAACAAATTAAAAACATTGGACTTTGTTTGAAAATGCTTTTTGACAACATCAAAGACGTTCAGTTTATTGCCAGCGGTTCTTCTGCTTTAGAAATAGCCGACGAAATTTTTGAACCCTTAACTGGAAGGCATTTTCTATTTCATTTGTATCCGTTGAGTATGGAAGAAATATACACCAAAAAAGGTTTTCTAAAGTTTACTGAAAACTTAAATTGGCATCTAGTGCACGGGATGTATCCCGATGTTTTAAACCATAAAGGCCACGCTAAAAAATACCTAAAAAGCATTGCTAATCAATATCTCTATAAAGATGTTTTGGCATGGAAAGACATTAGAAAACCGGATCTGTTAAATAAGTTATTGCAACTTTTAGCGCATCAAATAGGCAATGAAGTTTCTCTAAATGAATTAGCAAGCCAACTAAAAGTTAAATCAGAAACAGTAGATAATTACATCGATTTGCTAGAAAAATCGTTTGTTTTGTTTCGTCTAAAAAGTTACGCCACTAACGAAAGAAAAGAAGTGACTAAAATGCGAAAAGTTTATTTTTATGATTTGGGAATTCGCAATGCCATTATTGATAATTTTTCACCCATAGAATTGCGAAATGATGTGGGAGCTTTATGGGAAAACTTTGTGGTCATGGAAATCATTAAAGCTAACGAATATGCCCAAAAAGAGTATAATTATTATTTTTGGAGAACCTTGCAGCAGCAAGAAGTTGATTTTATTGTTCAGGACGAACAACAAATCACGGCTTACGAAATGAAGTGGGGCAACAAAGGAAAAATATCCAAAGCGTTTACCAACAGTTATCCCAATGCAAAAACGCAACTTATATCGCCTGACAATTTTTTTGAGAAAATAATTGTAAAAGAGAATGCTTTGTAAAAACCAAAAATTTAATTGTATCAATTTTTTTAAAAGCATTAGATTTTGATGCCTTTTTCTTTGTCAGAAATATCCTTTATGGAACAGGTTTATTCGTTACAATAGGTTTTGTTTCGGGCATTTTACCAGCCATTTCAGCATCACGATTAGATCCTATAGAGGCTATTAGAACGGGGATTTAATTGTTATTTTAAAAAAAATCCTGATTGCTCAGGATTTCTATTTATCTAATTTCATTATTTTGTATCAAATCGAGATACAAATTAATTTTATCTTTTAGCTCTTTTCTAGGAGTTATAAAATCTAAGAATCCGTGATCTAAAACAAATTCTGCTGTTTGAAAACCATCGGGCAAATCTTTACCAGTAGTGTCTTTTACCACTCTAGGACCAGCAAACCCAATTAAGGCACCAGGTTCAGATATGTTTACGTCACCCAGCATGGCATAAGAAGCAGTTGTTCCTCCAGTGGTTGGGTCAGTACATAATGAAATGTAAGGAATTTTGGCTTCAGCTAGTTGCGCTAATTTAGCTGCTGTTTTGGCTAATTGCATTAAAGAATAGGCTGCTTCCATCATTCTAGCACCACCTGATTTTGAAATCATTAAAAAAGGAACTTTGTTTTTGATTGAATAATCTATTGCACGAGCAATTTTTTCTCCAACAACTGCTCCAACAGAACCTCCTATAAAAGCAAAATCCATACAACAAATCACTAAATCTTTTCCTTTAGATTTTCCAATTCCAGTGCGAACGGCATCTTTAAGGTTTGTTTTTGACATAGCGTCTTTTAAACGATCAGCATACTTTTTAGTATCTTCAAAATGCAGTGGGTCTTTAGATTGTAGGTTTTTGTCTAGTTCTTTAAACTCATTGTTATCAAACAAAATTTCAAAATATTCAGAACTTCCAATACGTACATGAAAATCATCTTCAGGACTTACCCAAAGATTTCGTGCCAATTCATCAGCATCTATTATTTTTCCGGTAGGAGATTTATACCACAATCCTTTTGGCACATCTCTTTTGTCTTCGGTTGCTGTTGTAATTCCTTTTTCTGTTCGTTTAAACCAAGCCATAGTATTAATGGATAATGGATAATTGACAACTAAAAATTAGTAGTTGTCAATTATCAATTGTTAATTACAAAGTGTTTACGTTGTTTAAATCAGCGAATGCTTCTTCTAATCTTTTGATAAAAGTTACTTCACCTTCACGAATCCATTTTCTTGGATCATAATGTTTTTTGTTTGGAGAATCAGCCCCTTCAGGACTTCCAATTTGAGTTCTTAAATAATCAATTTTATTCACCATATAATCGCGAATTCCTTCTGTAAATGCAAATTGCAAATCAGTATCGATATTCATTTTAATTACTCCGTAAGAAATACCCTCACGGATTTCTTCTACTGTTGAACCAGATCCACCATGAAAAACAAAATCTACTGGATTGTGTCCTGTGTTGAATTTATTTTGTACATAATCTTGAGAATTTTTCAAGATTTTAGGAGTTAATTTGACATTTCCTGGTTTGTAAACACCATGAACGTTTCCAAAAGCTGCTGCAATTGTAAAACGCGGACTTACTTTCATTAATTCTTCGTAAGCATATGCTACTTCTTCTGGCTGAGTGTATAGTTTTGAACTATCAACATCAGAATTGTCTACACCATCTTCTTCACCACCAGTTATTCCTAATTCTATTTCTAGAGTCATTCCCATTTTGCTCATTCTAGCCAAATAGGTTTTACAAATTTCTATATTTTCTTCAATAGGTTCTTCAGATAAGTCAATCATGTGAGAACTAAACAATGGTTTTCCTGTTTCAGCAAAATTTTTCTCTGAAGCATCCAGTAATCCATCTATCCAAGGCAATAATTTTTTAGCACAGTGGTCAGTATGTAAAATTACAGTTGCTCCATAAGCTTCTGCTAAGGTATGAACGTGTTTTGCTCCAGCAATACCTCCAGCAATGGCTGACTTTTCATTAGCATTTGACAATCCTTTTCCGGCATTAAATTGTGCGCCACCATTAGAAAACTGAATAATTACTGGTGCATTTAGTTTTGCAGCAGTTTCTAATACTCCGTTTATCGTACTTGAACCAATTACGTTTACTGCAGGAAGTGCAAAACCTTTTTCTTTTGCATAATTGAAAATTTCTTGAACTTGGTCGCCTGTTGCAACACCAGGTTTAATGTTGTGTGCCATTGTGTTTGTTTTTTTAGTTTACAGATTAAGTGCGCAAAAATAATAATTTATAAATTTAGAAAGGATAATTTATTCCAATATTTAGTACAGAGTTACTAAAATTATAATCTCTAAACCATTTTTTGTTGGATTCTTCGGAAGGAATATAGGTTTTAAAGCCAAGATCTAATCGAACTACAAAAAAATTGAAGTCGTATCTAAAACCAAATCCTGAACCGACAGCCGTGTCTTTAAGCGAATTTAGTCCGCTAAACACTGCCTTTTCATCTGTAACATTGTCTAATACGTTCCAAATATTTCCAGCATCTACAAATAGTGCTCCGTTTAATTGCCCAAAGAAATTAAATCTAAACTCAGCACTCATTGCTATTTTTAAATTAGCTTCATTAAAATCGTTAAAAGCCGCTACTCTTCCGGGGCCTAAAGAGTACGATTGCCATGCTCTGTTGTCATTTGATCCGCCTGCAAAATAACTTCGAGAAAAAGGAATACTATTTGAGTTTCCGTAGGGAATTGCAATTCCAACAAAACTTCTAAAAGCTACAATTTTTTTGCGGTTTAAATCCCAATGTTTAATAAATTCTAATTCGTTTTTAATGTATTGTGAATATTCAACTTCAAAAATAGTATTACTGCCATCTTGATTGTTTAATTGTTTAGAAGCTCTGGCCATAAGTGATAAAAAGTTTCCAGCAGACTCAACCTTTGTTTTAAAGCTGTAGAAATTTTCATCATTAAAATCGGTTTTTGTTGTTTTTGTATACGTAAAATTTGATGCGAAAATCAAGTTGTTTTCCGTTAGTCTTATTTTTCGTTCGTTTATGCTGTTTACAATTTTTCTATCGACATCATTTAAAATAATTGTTGGATTATTTCCTAAAGAACTAGTAAGAAATTCGTTTGTTTTACTATCAATAATTAAATTATTCTTTTCATCAAAAAAATCAGAATCCGTTGGGAGGTTTTCTCTGGCAATAGTATTTAAAGTGTTGTATGAAGAACTGTAAACTCTAAAATAATTACCAAGATTTATGTTTTTTACAAACTGAATATTCAATAAGTCAAAACGGGCAAGTATATTTCTTTTAGGAGTCCAGTTATAAGACAATGTGCTTGTAAAATTTTCTTTATCTAAACCAATATTTCTTTGTTTTGCATATCCCACATTAAAAGTTGTAGTAGGAATCATGCTTTTTGGTATAATTTTATCAGTGTTAAAAAACATAAAAATTCTAGGAAAATTTAATTTCATATCAACCCCGTATTCAAATACATTAAAAAAACTATCACTAGGATTTGCTAGGTCTTTTGAGTTGCCTATGTTTCCTCTACCAGCAATATCTAGCGTTTCGGCTCCATTGAATATATTTCTAATAGATACAGAAGTGGTCGCTACAATACCAAAATCTTGAATGTTTGAATGCGTGAAATCTAACGATGTCCCGAAACTAAATTTTTTACGTGGAGTTAGGTAAATATTTGCAATTAGAGCACTTTGGGTGCTGTCTTTTGGGTCGAAATCGTATTGAATAGTAGGGTAATTAAATACTTTTAAATTACTAAAATACCGTGAAGTTAAATTGGTTTTAATATCGGAATAAAGGCTTCCTTTGGTAATAAATACCGCATCTGAGATTGCTTTTGGTTTATATTTCAATTCCCCTTTGCTAAATACATTAAAGTTATTGTAGGTTATTTTTGTTGTATCTTTTTTTTCTGATTTTGTTTTACTGGCTTTGTAATCGGTATAAATATTAACTTCACTTATTTTATAAGCTTTAAATGGTTTTGTTTTAGTGGAATCTCCCTCTCTGTAGGAATAGTCATTAATTTTAAGTTCAATGCCGACTTTGTTTTTTTTGTTAATGGTGTCATACTCAAAATTAATATAGTTTTGTTGAAAAAGATAAATACCATTATTTCTAAAATGACTTGTGATTCTGTCTATTTCGCCTTTAAAATCTTCAGATTTAAATTGATTTCCTGTTTTAATTAATGAACTTGTTTTTTTAGAATTGTATAACGAATCTAATTCTGGAGACAAGATTTTAGTTTGTAACGAGTCAATAAAAAAAGCATTTCCTGTATTTACAGTATATTTAATTTTTGCCTTTTTAGCGCTAATAGAATCTATTTCATACTTGGTTTTAGTATTAAAAAAACCATTGTTAAAATAGTATGATTTTAATAAAGCAGTTGATTTTTTAGTGCTTTTTTCATCTATAATAACTGGAGCTTCCCCTGATTTCATTAGAAATTCATGAATTCCAGCATACCAAAAAGATTCTCCCAAACGATTTACTTGTTTAGCAGACAACCATTTTGATTTACGTTTGTATTTTTCAGGATTTGCAATAAATTTAGCTTTATAAATAGAATCGTGTTTTGGTTTTGCTAGATTATATAAGTTTAAACGAAAGTGATATCCTAAAATGTCACTATTTGGTTTTTGATAAAGCTGATTGTGAATGAGTTCTCTTTTCTCTTTCTTAGTATTGACTTGAATTTCGTTTTTAGTTAATAGTTTTTTACCGTTAGGCACTTTTTTTTCTGAGGCACAACCAGATATAAGTATTCCAATTAAAATAAATAATGATATTTTTGTAATGGTGTTTCTCAAGGGTTGTGAAATATTTAATTCAAAAGTACATTATTTCTATGGTTAGTAAAAACCAAATAAAATTAATAACGAGTTTGCAACAAAAAAAATACCGTAATATCGAAAAATTATTTATTGCCGAAGGGACAAAAGTAATTCAAGAATTGTTGCAATCCAATTTCGAATTAGAACATTTATACACAACTAAAGAAGATTTTAATGAGATTACTTCGGCAAACAGAACTATTGTATCTGAAAGTGATTTAAAAAAAATCTCTGCATTATCATCTATAAATACGTGTTTAGGAGTTTTTAGAGTCCCTGAGTCTAAAACCACTCAAAAAGAAGGATTACTTGTTGCATTAGATGATATTCGTGATCCAGGAAACATGGGAACTATACTAAGATTGTGTGATTGGTTTGGTGTTAAAGAGGTGGTTTGTTCAAAAACTACGGTAGATATTTACAATCCAAAAGTGATACAGGCAACAATGGGTTCTATCTCTAGAGTAAATGTAAATTATGTAGATTTGAATTCGTTTTTAGAAAACACTACATTGCCCGTTTTTGGAACTTTTATGGATGGTAAAAACATTTACAACCAAAAACTTCCTAAAGAAGGTATAATTGTTATGGGAAATGAAGCTAATGGGATTTCTTCAACTATTGAAAAAATAGTATCCGATCGATTATCAATTCCCAGATTTGGTAGTTTGCAGCAAACCGAAAGCTTAAATGTAGCGACAGCAACAGCAATTGTTTTAAGTGAATTTAAACGAAATTGTTAAATTTTAATGAAAAGTAAAGTTTACTAAAAAAGCCCGAGTTTTCATCGATTGAATGTTTCCCGTCCATGGACTATTCGGGTCATTATCTCTAATTAATTCATCGTTTAATCCAAAGACACCACGAATAGAAGGTGAAAATTTAAAATATTCTAAATATAGATCTACTCCAAAACCAATTTCATAATTCCTAGTCCATTTTTTAACTCTAAAACGTTGCTGAAAATTATCATCTAATGATTGCGAATTGCTAGATAAATTTAATGTCGAGGATAATCCTCCTACTAGATAAGGTCTCACATTACCGGTTCTTAAAGAAGAGAATTTTAATAATAATGGTAAATGGATATAAGTTGCGCCTACAGGTCTTAAAGCGTCTATCGGTTTTGTTTGATTGGCAAAAGTTAAATCTCTTTGGGTGTAATACAAACCAGGTTCAAAACGCAGATTTAAATATTCAAAAAGGCGTAAATCACCTATTAAGCCAACATTAAAACCGGTTGTAGTTTTGACTAAAACATCGGGAGCAACATTTTTATATTCAAATTTAAAATCATAAGAATTAAATCCTAAAAAATAGCCCCAATATACTCTTTGCTTGTCAAAATTTTCATTATTAATAATAGGGTCTTTACTAAAAACACCGCCAGGAAACTGGGAATATCCTTTCGTAAAAACGAATATTAAAATAACAATAATAATTTTTTTCATATTTAACTCGAACTGTTTTTCAGTATTATTTCTTGGAAGCGGAATAAATGGTTGCTACACCAAATGTTTGTGGCTTATCTACAACATTAATAAACCCAATTTTTCTCAAAATATTGTTTAAAGCTTCTCCAAAAGGAAAAACTGAAGCCGATTCCGATAAATAATCATAAGCTGCATCGTCTTTTGAAAATAGTTTTCCTATTAGAGGTAATATGTATTTGGTATAAAAAACATATCCTTGCTTGAATGGAAATTTTGTAGGATTTGAAGTTTCTAAAATAACAAATACGCCATTTGGTTTTAAAACACGTAAAATTTCGGCTAATCCTTTTTCAAGATTTTCAAAGTTTCGAACTCCAAAAGCCACAGTAATAGCATCAAAAGTATGATCTTCAAAAGGCATTTTTTCTGAATCGCCAATTACCATATCAATTTTATTAGTAAGATTTTTAAAAGCTATTTTTTTAATACCCACTTCCAACATTCCTGGTGAAATATCTAAACCAATAATTTTTTCGGCATTTGTTTTCGCCATTAATATGGCCAAGTCACCAGTTCCTGTAGCAATATCAAGAATAGTTTTAGGATTTGATTGCGCCACTATTTGTAGCACTTTTTTTCTCCACTTTACATCAATACCAAATGAAATTACACGATTTAAACCGTCATAATTTTCAGAAATAGTATCAAACATTTGAGCAACTTGTTCTTTTTTGCTTAATGAAGATTCTTTATAAGGGGTAATGATTTTTGGCATTTTTGTTTTTTGCAAATATAATATAAACTGTACAATCTCTAATTGTGTTTTAAATATATTAACTCATAATGAGAGAGTCTTACGTTATTATTCTTTTTACTCACTAATTTTAGTGAGTAAAAAATCACTAATTATGGGTATTGATGGTCTGATAAATTAATATCAATTTTACTAAGTAATTAATTAACATTTGGAATGTGTTTTCAAGAGATTTCATAAGAGAAATAAAATGGTTAATAGTCGTTATCATTATTTCATTTTTTCTTGTAAAGGTTGTAAATACAACAAGTTTATATGGTGTTAATTTTGAAGTGCAAAAAACGTTCTTTGGTTTAAATTTGTTTTTGGAAATTTTAGTTTTTTCCGCCTTTAGTGCCTTTGTGGTATTTGGTATTAAAGGATTTTTCGAGAGTTATTCTCACAAATATACCAACGTCATTATTTTCTCAACTGGTATTATATTGGCGTTGGTTATATTTATTTTATCCTATATGATGTTGTATTAAAGTTAACCAATTCTTATTTTCTTAAAAAAGTTTGGAAACTAAAATCATATTTATGTTTTTCATCTTTTAGATGAAACTTTTCTTCTACAAGTTTCCATTGTTTTAAATCGATTTCAGGAAAAAAAACGTCGGCTTCAAAATCATTATGTACACGAGTAAGTTCTATTTTCTGGGCAAACGGCAATCCTAAAGTATAAATCTCACCACCGCCTATAATAAAGACATTTTCATTTTTAGGTGAAATGGCTAATGCTTTTTCAATACTGTCAACTATAATGCAACCTTCAGGTTGATACCCTTTTTGTCTTGTAATAACTACGTGAGTTCTATTAGGAAGTGGTTTCGGAAAACTTTCGAATGTTTTTCTTCCCATAATAATATAATGCCCAGAAGTAATTGCTTTAAATCGTTTAAAATCATTTGGTAAATGCCAAATCAAGTCATTGTTTTTTCCCAAAGCATTGTTTTTTGCAGCAGCAGCAATAAGTATGACCATATTATTTTAAATAAAATTGAAATTAGATATGAGATTTCAGATCGCAAATTTACAGTTTAGATTCTAATCTTTTCAAAGTTACCTTTTATAAGTGTTTTTTTGTAATTTTAAACCATAAAAATGTAATATGAAGTTTGTTCTAAATTTATTTTTGTTCTTTATAATGTTTAATGGCTTTTCGCAAGAAAGTAAGTCGCTATCACCTATAATAGCAGTAGATTCGTTGTATCGTGAAGATCAATTTTATTTAGGATTTACCTATAATAGTTTACTTAATAAACCGGATGCTATTTCTCAAAATAAATTTTCTTCAGGAATTGAATTGGGTTTTTTAAGAGACATGCCTATAAATAAAAGTAGAACTTTCGCTATAGCAGCTGGTTTGGGTTTTTCTTACGACCGTTGTTTTCATGATTTATTGATTACAAAAACAGATCAAGTCATTTCATATTCGACTTTAGGTTCAGCAAATAATACTTCAAAAAACAGACAAGATCAGTATTATGTTGATGTTCCTCTAGAATTTAGATGGCGAACTTCTAAGCCAGAGAGTCACGAGTTTTGGAGAATTTATGCTGGAGTAAAATTAAGTTATTTAATACATGACAAATACTCTCATATAGACAATGATTCTAATTATCATATTTCAGGAAATAGCGATTTAAACCAGTTACAATTTAGGACCTATATGGCTTTTGGTTATAATACGTGGAATTTTTATGTAAACTACGGGTTAACTCCTTTCTTTAAGTCTTCTGCAAAAATAAATGGAGAGGCATTAGGTATGCGTACCATAAATTTAGGTTTGATGTTTTATATCCTATAGCCAAAAAAAATATAAAGCAAGTTGTGGAAGTAATCCAACAAAAAAACCAATCGCCAATTCTATATTAGTATGAGCTTTCATTTCTAATCTTGAAGATGCAACAACTCCGTTCATTAAAATCAAAAAGGCAATATAACACATAAAATTTATTTGGTTGTGTAAACTGAGTCCAACAACAAAAGCCGTTAAAGAACTAATACCAATCATATGAATACTAGCTTTTATTTTTCCAAATAGAAAAAGAAGCGTCAGCAAAGTGCTTAAAAGTCCGCCAAAAAAGAAAAAAAACAATTCGGGAATTCGATCTAATGTAATGCTTCTTTGAATTAAAGTATAGATTAAAAAGGCTTGGATAATAAGTGGAATTTTTCGTTGAGACAATTCAGACACCATCATAGAATCAACTTTTCCTATTGCTTTTAAAAGATAAAAAAATGAAATAGGAATGAAAATAGTAATTAGAAGCACTTGAAGCAAAATCAAGTATTTTTGATTAAATTCGAAATAATTAGGAGTAAAAAATAGATAAAAAAATGTTCCGAAAACCGGAATGAATATCGGATGAAAAAGATAGGAAAATAAGGGAAGGATTTTTTTCAATGAAATAAGTTTGTAAATATTAATAGTCCAAAATCCTATGATTTATAACGAAAAAATAAAACAGCTACATTTTTTTTCTCATTCTCGCTACAGGAATATCTAGTTGTTCTCGGTATTTTGCAATGGTTCTTCTAGCAATAGGATAGCCTTTTTCTTTTAAAATTTCAGCCAATTGATCGTCAGGAAGTGGTTTGTGTTTGTCTTCTTCTTCAATTGTATTTTTAAGAATTTTCTTGATTTCTAAGGTAGAAACATCTTCGCCTTGGTCGTTTTTCATGGCTTCTGAGAAAAATTCTTTGATAAGTTTTGTTCCATAAGGCGTTTCAACATATTTGCTATTGGCAACACGAGAAACCGTCGAAATGTCTAACCCAACCATGTCTGCAATGTCTTTTAAAATCATTGGCTTCATCTTGGTTTCGTCTCCTTCAAGGAAGAATTCTTGTTGAAAATGCATTATAGCATTCATCGTAACAAATAAGGTTTCCTGACGCTGTCTTATGGCATCTATAAACCATTTGGCTGAATCTAATTTTTGCTTGATAAATTGCACCGCATCTTTTTGAGCATTCGATTTATCTCGGGAAACTTTATAGGTTTGCATCATCTCCTGATAATCTTTAGATACGTGCAAAGAAGGAGCATTTCTTCCGTTAAGAGTCAACTCTAAATCTCCATCTACAATTCTAATAGCAAAGTCGGGAACTACATTTTCAGTAATTTTATTGTTACCAGTAAAAGAACCTCCCGGTTTTGGATTCAGCTTTTCTATTTCGTGAATGGCTTTTTTGAGTTGCTCATTAGAAACATTGTATTTTTGAAGTAGTTTATCGTAATGTTTTTTGGTAAAAGCATCAAACTGATTTTCGATGATATCGGTGGCTAATGCAATATATTCAGTTGGAGTTTTATGTTTTAATTGTAATAATAAACATTCTTGCAAATCACGAGCGCCAACACCAGAGGGCTCCAGTTCATGAATGACATGAAGCATTTTTTCTACTGTTTTCTCATCAGTATAAATTCCTTGAGTAAATGCCATATCATCTACTATATCAGCAATACTTCTGCGGATATAACCCATGTCGTCAATACTTCCTACAAGAAATTCGGCAATTTCTCGCTCTTCATCATTGAGTATAAAAGTATTTAACTGATTGATTAAATCTTGGTGGAAACTTACAGGAGCTGTCAGCGGAGATTCTCGCTCTTCATCATCATCACTGTAGTTATTAGTTTGGGTTTTATAATCAGGGGTTTCGTCGTTACTTAGATATTCGTCTATGTTAATTTCTTCAGCACCGATGCTTTCATTGTCTTCATAATCATCAAAATCCTCATTGTTATCAAATTCGTCTTTTTCGTATAATTCTTCCTCTTCTTTTCCTGCTTCGAGAGCTGGATTTTCATTCATCTCTTCCTTCAAACGTTGCTCAAAAGCTTGTGTAGGCAACTGTATTAGCTTCATCAACTGTATTTGTTGAGGAGATAATTTTTGTGATAATTTAAGATTTAAGAATTGCTTTAACATAATTGTTTGTGGTTTGTTGTTTATGGTTTATAGTTAACTTTAAACTACAAACTCTAAACTTTAAACATTTTTAAAATTCTGCATTCATTGGTGTTCTAGGAAACGGAATTACATCCCGAATATTAGACATTCCAGTTACAAAAAGCACCAATCTCTCAAATCCTAATCCAAAACCAGAATGAACAGCACTACCGAATCTTCTAGTGTCAAGATACCACCACAATTCTTCTTCGGCAATTCCTAAAGCTTTCATTTTTTCAACCAGAACTTCGTAACGTTCTTCTCTTTGCGAACCGCCAACAATTTCTCCAATTCCAGGGAAAAGGATATCCATAGCTCGAACTGTTTTTCCGTCTTCATTTAAACGCATATAAAATGCTTTTATGTTGGCTGGATAATCAAATAATATTACTGGACATTTAAAGTGTTTTTCTACCAAATAGCGTTCGTGTTCGCTTTGTAAATCGGCTCCCCATTCGTTAATGATGTAATTGAATTTTTTCTTTTTGTTTGGAGTTGAATCTCTTAAAATATCAATTGCTTCTGTGTAAGAAACACGTTTGAAATTAGTTGATAAAACAAAATTTAGCTTCTCTAACAAGGTCATTTCGCTACGTTCTGCTTGTGGTTTCGACTTTTCTTCTTCGGTTAAACGACTGTCTAAAAATTTCAAATCGTCTGAGCATTTATCCAACGTATATTTAATAACGTATTGAATAAAGTCTTCTGCCAAATCCATATTGTCATTTAAATCATTGAAAGCAACTTCGGGTTCAATCATCCAAAATTCAGCTAAATGACGAGAAGTATTTGAGTTTTCTGCACGAAAAGTAGGCCCGAAAGTATAAATCTGACCCAATGCCATGGCAAAAGTTTCACCTTCTAACTGACCTGAAACCGTTAAATTGGTTTCTTTTCCAAAAAAATCTTTTTTATAATCTACTTTTCCTTCCTCGGTTCTTGGCGTGTTTTCAAATGGTAAAGCAGTTACTTTAAACATTTCTCCCGCACCTTCAGCGTCAGAGCCGGTTATGATAGGCGTGTTTACATATACAAATCCTTTTTGTTGAAAATAGTTATGTACTGCAAATGACAAAACCGACCGCACTCTCATAATTGCTCCAAAGGCATTGGTGCGTACTCGTAAATGCGCATTTTCACGTAAAAATTCTAAGGAATGTTTTTTGGGTTGCATTGGAAATTTCTCAGCATCTGAATCGCCTAGAATTTCTAATGTAGCTACTTGAATTTCATATTTTTGTCCTGCACCTTTACTTTCAATCAATTCACCAGTTACTGATATAGCGGCTCCTGTTGTAATTCTTTTTAAGGTTTCTTCGGAAGTATTTTCAAAATCGACTACACATTGAATATTATTAATAGTCGAACCATCATTTAAAGCAATAAATTGATTGTTTCTGAAAGTTCTTACCCAGCCTTTTGCATTTACTTCTTGAAGTGTATTTGTGCTGGTTAATAAATCTTTTATTTTTGTATGTTTCATTTGATATAATTATGATGCAAATATATTAATTCTTTTTCTTTTCTAATTCGTCTAGTTCTTCATCAGTATGCTCTAAAATATCAAATGTTGGCTCTATAAACACTTGTTCGTTTGCCAAAGTTTTATTCAAAGTTAACACCAATGAAGGTAACAAAACAAGGTTAGATAACATTCCGAAAAAAAGTGTTAATGCTACCAATCCTCCTAAAGCTACTGTACCACCAAAACTAGAAAGCATAAATACTGAAAAACCAAAAAATAAGATTATAGAAGTATAAAACATACTAATTCCTGCATCATCAAAAGTAGCAAACACCGATTTTTTAATTTTCCAATCGTTTCTTGAAAGTTCTAATCGGTATTGTGCTAAGAATCGTAACGTATCATCGACCGACATCCCAAATGCAATTCCGAATACTAATATTGTTGATGGTTTTAATGGTATACCTAAAAAACCCATTAATCCTGCGGTCATTAATAATGGTAGCAAATTAGGAATTATAGAAACCAAAACCATTTTGAACGAACGAAACATTATAGCAACCAAGCCAGCGGTTATTAAAAAGGCAAATAATAATGATGATAATAAATTGTCTAAAAGGTATTTGGTACCTTTTTGAAAAACCGATGCTTTTCCTGTAATAATTACATTATAACGATCAGGCGGAAATAAGTTGTCAGCTTTTTGTTTGATTCTAGCTTCAATTGCGTCCATTTTTTCGCCGTTCTCATCTTTGATAAAGGTAGTAATTCTGGCATATTGGCCTGTTGAATCAACATAACTTTTCATCAAATTATTTTTGGCGTTTTTTGCACTATTTTTGGCAAATGATAATATAAATGATTGCTCCTGCGAAGTGGGTAATTGATAATATTCAGGATTTCCGTTATAGTAGGCTTGTTTAGAATATTTAACTAAATTTACAATTGAAAGAGGCTTAGAAAGGTCAGGAATTTCCATTATAGTTTGTTCCAATTCCTCCATTTTTTTCAGGTTGGATAATTTTAAAACACCTTGTTTTCGTTTGGTGTCAATCATAATTTCTAAAGGCATTACGCCATCAAATTCTTTTTCAAAAAATCGAATATCATCAAAAAAGGCTGTTTTTTTAGGCATGTCTTCAATAATGCTTCCTGAAATTTTGATTTCATAGATTCCGATAATTCCAAAAATTAATAGAATTACTGCCGTAGTATAAACCCCAAAGCGATTAAACTTAACGGTTCTTACAATCCAATTCATAAAGGCAGTTAAATATTCTCTTTCTAAATGGCCTAAATGTCTAGGAATGGGAGCTGGAATGTAACTAAAGTAAATAGGAATAACTAGTAAGCACAACAGATAAATAGCAATAATATTGATAGAGGTTACTACTCCAAATTCTGATAATAATGAATTATTTGTAGCAATAAAAGTTGCAAATCCTAGAGCCGTAGTAAGGTTTGTCATTAGTGTTGCGGTACCGGTTTTTGTAATTACGCGTTGTAATGCTTTTGCTTTATTGGCATGTTTTTGATATTCTTGATGGTATTTATTGATGAGGAAAATACAATTAGGAAATCCAATTACAATTACTAACGTTGGCACAAGCGCTGTAAGTACGGTAATTTCGTATCCTAATAATCCTAAAATTCCAAAGGACCACATTACTCCAATAATCACAATAATTAGCGAAATGAGTGTTGCTCTAAAGGATCTAAAGAAAAAGAAGAAAAGCAAAGATGTAATTAGTAAAGCGGCCCCAATAAATAAACCGATTTCATCAATAATTGTTTTGGCATTTAATGTTCTGATATAAGGCATTCCAGAGGTGTGAAGGTCGATGCCAGTTTCTGACTCAAATTTTTCAATTTCTGGAATTAATTTGTTTAATACATAGTCTTTTCGGGCTTTTGTATTTATAATTTTTTTGTCTAAATAGATAGCCGAACGTATAGCTCCAGATTTTTTATTGAACAATAACCCTTCGTAAAAAGGTAATTTGTTAAATAATTCTGACTTTATTTGTCGTAAATAGTTTTCATCTTGAATTTTGTTATTGTCAACCAATGATGTTAATTCAAAAGTATTTAAAGAATCATTTTTGCTGAGTTTTTGCAAATTATTGACTGATAATACTAAACTTACTTCTTTGTTAGATTGAATGTTTTTCATTAATCTACTCCATGAACTAAAAGCTTTTGGAGTGAATAGTTTTTTATCTTTTGTAGCAATTACAATTAGATTGCCTTCTTCTCCAAAATGGCTTAGAAAAGTAGTGTAATCAACATTAACTTTATCATCTGCAGGTATAAGATTGGCTTCTGTTTGCGTAAATTTTATATCTTTCCATTGCACAATCATTACGATTGAAATGAACACGATTACGCATAAAAAAGCAACTCTATTTCTTAATATTATTCGGGCAATTATTTCCCAAAAACCAATACCTAACAATTTTTTCATAACAGCTTAAAAAGGCAACAAATGTATGCAAATCAGCGCATATTTAATAATAATTAGATTTAGAATTAAATTATAATTATTATATTATTTTAACAAGATTTAATTTATGTATTAATATTTTTGAATTTTAAAATTCATATATTTGATTTTCAAAATTTGAATGGAATAAATCATTGTTAAGTTGTGTCTAAGGTTATGAAAAACTACAAAAATTCAATCTTTTATATCGTCGTTACTGGAGGTTTTTTAGTGTTGATTTATTGGATATTATCCAAAGGAAAATTTTTAGAAAACGGAAGAGATATAGTTGTCATAGCTTCTAAGGAAAATCAATGGACTCAATTTTTAACTTCGTTAACTCATAATCTTCAGCATCCTTTAGCCATTCTTCTAGGACAAATTATCACCATAATTCTAGTCGCTAGATTATTTGGGTGGATATTCAGAAAGATTGGTCAGCCGTCCGTTATTGGAGAAATTGTTGCTGGTATAGCATTGGGACCGTCTTTGTTAGGTTTATATTTTCCGGAATTTTCATCTACATTATTTCCTTCAGCATCGCTTGGGAATTTGCAGTTCTTAAGCCAAATAGGCTTGATACTCTTTATGTTTGTGATAGGAATGGAGTTGGATTTAAAAGTATTAAAAAACAAAGCTAATGATGCTGTTGTAATTAGTCATGCTAGTATTGTGGTTCCTTTTTCGCTTGGTATTGGTTTAGCCTATTTTATCTATTATAGATTTGCTCCAGAAGGTGTTGAGTTTTTATCTTTTAGTTTGTTTATGGGAATAGCAATGAGCATAACCGCTTTTCCAGTTTTAGCACGAATTGTTCAGGAAAGAGAGATGCATAAAACCCGTTTAGGAACCATTGTTATTACTTGTGCTGCCGCAGATGATATTACTGCTTGGTGTATACTTGCCGCTGTAATTGCTATTGTTAAAGCGGGGTCGTTTGTTAGTTCGCTGTATGTAATAGGACTGGCGATAGTTTATGTAGGTGCTATGCTTTTTATAGTAAGACCATTTTTAAAAAAAATAGGCGATTTATATAAATCAAAGAATAAATTAAGCAAACCGGTTGTAGCCATTTTCTTTTTAACACTTATTTTATCTTCATATACAAGTGAAATTATAGGAATTCATGCGCTATTTGGAGCATTTATGGCTGGTGCAATTATGCCTGACATTACTAAGTTTAGGGCAATTTTTATTGAAAAAGTTGAAGATGTTTCCGTTATATTATTATTGCCACTGTTTTTTGTATTCACAGGTTTAAGAACTCAAATAGGTTTAATTAACGACCCTTATTTGTGGAAACTAACGGGTGTTATTATATTAGTAGCCGTTGCAGGGAAGTTTTTTGGAAGTGCATTAGCAGCAAAATTTGTTGGTCAGAGTTGGCAGGATAGTTTAACAATTGGTGCCTTAATGAATACTAGGGGATTAATGGAGTTGGTAGTTTTAAACATTGGATATGATTTGGGTGTTTTAACATCCGAAGTTTTTACTATGATGGTTATTATGGCATTGGTTACTACTATAATGACTGGTCCAGCACTTGATTTGATAAATTTTATTTTTAAATCAAAAGCAGGAGAAATTCTCGATAATGTTACCAATAACAATAAGTATAAAATTTTAATTTCTTTTGGTAATAATGAGAAAGCTAAATCTCTTTTACGATTAGCTAATTGTTTGGTTAAAAGACAAAAAGACACTTCAACTATTACCGCAATGCATTTGTCATTAAGCGATGAAATGCATTCCTACGATATTGAAGAACAAGAAAAAAGAAGATTTGACCCAATACTACAAGAATCAAAAGTATTAAATCAAGAAATAACCACAATATTTAAAGCTACTATTGATATCGAAACAGATATAGCAGATATTGCTAATAATGGGGACTACGATTTGTTATTAGTAGGCTTAGGAAAATCAATTTTCGAAGGCACTTTATTAGGAAAAGTACTTGGTTTTACTACTCGAATTATTAATCCAGACAGACTTATTGATAAATTTACTGGTAAAGAAGGGTTGTTTGAAAACTCTCCTTTTGATGAACGAACCAGGCAAATCATTTCGAAAACAAAAATGCCACTAGGAATTTTGATTGATAAAAATTTAAAAACAGTCAATAACGTTTTTATTCCTATTTTTAATTCAGAGGATTCTTTTTTGCTGGATTACGCCCAAAAATTAATTTTCAATAATAATTCTAACACAAGTATTTTAGATATAAATAATATGTTTGATAACAATTTTGTAATAGAAAGCGCTATCGATTCTCTACAAAAAAATTATCCTAAAAACATATCTTTAACAAACGAAAGAACGATGAAAAAAGAGTTTTTAATCAAGCAAGACTTAATGGTAGTTAGTCTAGAAAGTTGGAAAAAGCTTGTTGACTCTCAAAGTGTTTGGTTGTCAAGTATCCCTTCGGTTTTAATCATTAAACCTTAGTTCAAAAGTATAAATAACTAGAATTATACTTTCATAATTTCAGCATCCTTATTTACAAGTAGTTCATCTATTTTACGGATGAAAGTATTGGTTAAAGTCTGAACTTCTTCTTCGGCACTTTTACAAATATCTTCAGATGTTCCTTCTTTTTCTAGCTTTTTTATATCAGTATTAGCATCTTTTCTAGCATTTCTAATACCTATTTTAGCATCTTCGGCTTCGCCTTTTGCTTGTTTGGCAAGATCACGTCTTCTTTCTTCAGTTAATGGTGGTACACTAATGATAATTACATCGCCGTTATTCATTGGGTTAAAACCAATATTGGCAATCATAATTGCCTTTTCAATGACTTGAAGCATATTTTTTTCAAAAGGCTGAAGTGTAATAGTTCTTGCATCAGGAACACTTATTTTAGATACTTGCGAAAGCGGTGTTGCCGAACCATAATAATCAACAAAAACACTTCCTAACATAGCAGGAGAAGCTTTCCCAGCACGAATATTCAAAAAAGCTTTTTCTAAATGGGCAATAGTACCATTCATAGATTCTTCGGTACTGTCTAATATAAATTCAATTTCTTCAGTCATATTTAAGGTTTTTAGATTGATAGACTTTTTAGATTATTTAGACTTTTTGTTTTTGTCTAATAATCTAAATTTGTCTAATAGTCTATATATTTACTACTGTTCCTATATTTTCTCCTTTGCAAATTTTAACAAGATTCCCTTTTTTGTTCATATCAAAAACAAGAATCGGTAATTTATTTTCTTGGCTTAATGTAAAAGCCGTTGTGTCCATTACATTTAATCCTTTTTTAAGTACATCTTCAAATGAAATATAATCGAATTTTGTTGCTGTAGGGTCTTTTTCAGGGTCAGAAGTGTAGATTCCGTCTACTCGAGTACCTTTTAAAATTACATCAGCATGAATTTCTACACCACGTAAAACGGCTGCTGTATCGGTAGTAAAATAAGGATTTCCTGTCCCTGCACCAAAAATTACGATTCTGCCCTTCTCTAAATGGCGCACGGCTCTTCTTTTTATGTAAGGTTCAGCAATAGCTTCTATTTTTAAAGCAGTTTGCAAACGAGTTAGCATGCCTTTATCTTCAAGTGCTCCTTGCAAAGCCATTCCGTTAATTACGGTGGCAAGCATTCCCATATAATCGCCTTGAACGCGATCCATGCCGTTGCTAGCTCCAGCAACACCTCTAAAAATATTTCCTCCTCCAATTACAATAGCAATTTCTACGCCTTTATCGTGAATTTCCTTAATTTCATCAGCATATTCAGCCAATCGCAAAGGATCAATACCATATTGTCTGTCGCCCATTAGTGCTTCACCGCTTAATTTCAGAAGAATTCTTTTGTATTTCATTCTAGTTTTTTTGTTTTTATGCGGAGTATATTATGCATATTTCTCCAGCATTTTTTTGTTAGATTTAGTTCTGCAAATATAGCTATATTCTGATTTTATGAAATAGTGTTTTAAAAAAATAAATTTATTTCTAAATCATAAAAATAAATTATTTAGCTATTAAGTAATAAATGTTACCTAGCAACAGTTTATAAAACGTAAATTTGTAGTATATATTCAAATTATGATGAAAAATTCAGTCGCCAAAGCCTTGTTTAACAGTCATTCTTATTTAGAATACAGAAAATGGATTTCTGATTTATTACTAGATGGAAAATCCAGCGGAAACGAACAATCGGAAGATTTAACTCATTACAGTAATTTGAATGTAACTAGAATGAATCGTTTAGATAAGACGATGAAAGTTGATCAGTCTATTGTTCTAAAACTTAAAGATTTAAAAAAAGAATACATTTGGCTTGTAATTTCAGAAGGCTGGTGAGGAGATGCGGCTCAAATACTTCCTATTTATCCACAAAATGTCAGAAGAATCAAATAATATTGATTTGCGAATAGTTTTTCGGGATGAAAACGAACCTTTAATGAACTTGTTTTTAACCAATAAAAGTAAATCAATTCCAAAATTGATTATTATTGAAAAAGCTACAGGAAGTGTGCTAAATCATTGGGGACCAAGACCAATAGGGGCGGCTAATCTCATAAAAGAGCATAAAGAGAAAGTTGGTGCTATAGACGAAAGTGTAAAAGCCAATTTACAACTTTGGTATTTGCACGATAAAGGGTTTTCTACTCAAAATGAGATTATGAATTTGATGTTGGATTTAGAAAAATAGAATCCTCAAATTCAGATACCCCTTTAGCATTTGTTACTTTATAATCGCCAATTTTTGTTCTTCGTAACGTTGTTAAATGCGCGCCAGAATCCATCGCTTTTCCAAAATCATAAGCTAAAGATCGAATGTAAGTCCCTTTGCTACATACTACTCTAAAATCAATCTCAGGAAGTGCAATTCTTGTAATTTCAAATTCGTGAATGGTTGTTTTTCTTGATGCAATTTCAACAGTTTCTCCTGCACGAGCATGTTCATAAAGTCGAACGCCGTCTTTTTTAATTGCAGAAAAAACAGGTGGCTTTTGGTCAATTTCTCCCAAAAATTGTTTGACAGTTTCATGAATCAAAGATTCGTTGATATGAGAAGTTGGAAAAGTTTCGTCAATTTCGGTTTCTAAATCATAGGATGGAGTAGTGGCTCCAATATGAAAAGTGCCAGTATACTCTTTAGCCTGTCCTTGAAGTTCGGTAATTCGTTTGGTGAATTTTCCGGTGCAAATTAGCAATAAACCTGTTGCTAATGGGTCTAAAGTTCCCGCATGACCAATTTTAAACTTTTTTGGCAGCCCAACTTTATTAATAAGTACATATTTTAGTTTGTTTACCGCTTGAAACGAACTCCAATGCAAAGGTTTGTCTATGAGTAAAATTTGTCCGTTTAAGAAGTCTTCAGCAGTCATTAAATTACAGACAGTGGATGAATAAAAAAGTGTATAATCAGCAACGCAATTCCCGCAATAATTCTATAATAACCAAAAACTTTAAAACCGTGTTTGCTTAAAAATCCTATAAATGATTTAATTGCAATTAATGCTACTATAAAAGCAATCACATTTCCAATAACTAATAAATTAATTTGATCGTCAGTCAACACAAAACCGTCTTTGTAATAATCAAAGCATTTCTTTACTGTTGCTCCAAGCATAGTAGGGACGGCTAAAAAAAACGAAAATTCCGCAGCCGAAGGGCGGGATAAACGCTGAGACATTCCGCCAACAATACTTGCGCCACTTCTGGAAACCCCTGGAATCATAGCTAAACATTGAAACAGTCCAATTTTAAAAGCTTTAATATAAGTTATTTCGGTGTTTGTTGCGCTTCCAAACCAGTCATCAACTTTTATTAATAAAAACCCACCAATTAACAGCGAAATTGCAACGGTAACAGGATTTTCTAATAAAGCATCAATTTTTTTGGCAAACAATAAGCCTAAAACAACTGCTGGAATAAAGCCAACTAGAATTTTTAAATAAAAATCGAAAGTTTGAAAAAACCGTTTAAAATACAAAACTACCACAGAGAGTATAGCTCCTAATTGAATAACAATTGTAAATAATTTGGTAAAATCATCGTGCTCAATTCCAAAAAAAGTACTCGCCAAAATCATATGACCCGTTGAAGAAACTGGTAAAAATTCGGTTATTCCTTCAATAATAGCAAGAATGATAGCTTGTAAAGTATTCATGAATGTGTTATGGTTTTAGATTAAAAGTGGAATAATCTATTTTTTAGATTTTTTCAAAATAGAATAAATTGTAATTCCAAACCCTATTAAAACTAAAGTTGGCGCCAATCGAATTCTTCTGAAGTTAAAAATTTCTTCATTAAAAACCTTTGGGTCATCACTACCGCCACCAGACATAAGTATAAATCCAAAAACAATAACGGCAATCCCAATTAAAAGGATTTTATAATTTATGGTGTCAAAAAGAAATTCTTGCGGTTGTTGTTCGTTATTTTTCATAAGTCTATTTGTATCAGTCTATTATCTATTCGTCTGTAAGATAATCGTCTTTTATCAATTTGTTTTTTAATATAAATCGTCAGTTCTCAAATTCAAATAGCGTTGCGTAGCAAAAAAGGTACTCAACCAAGTAATTAAAATACCTAGTATAAGTACGCCAAGCAATACCGCGCCTATAAATAATGGCTGTTCAAGTATTCCTAAATTTGGGAAACTTGTCTCTAGGTAGGCAAGTACACCAATTAATGCTAAAACGGCTAAAACAGAACCCATCAAACCAAGTTTTATACTTCGCATTATAAATGGTTTTCTGATAAATGATTTTGTTGCTCCTACCATTTGCATGGTTTTAATGATAAACCGATTGGCATAAATGGACAAACGCATAGAGCTATTTATTAAAATTACGGCTATAAAAGCTAAGATAGCGCTAATAATCAAAATCCACATACTTACTTTCTTGATATTATCGTTTACTAAACTTATCAATTGCTTGTCATATACAATGTCAGAAACCATTTCGTTGACTCTAAATTGACTTTCAATTTTTCGGATATTTTCAGTATCTATATAATCAGCTTTCAAATGTATGTCAAAAGAGTTTTGTAAAGGATTTGCACCTAAAAAAGTCATAAAATCTTCGCCAATAATATCAGTATGTTGTTTGGCAGCTTTTTCTTTGGTAACATATTCAATCGATTTTACAAATTTTGCCGCTTTTAGCTCCTCGTGAAAAGCATTCATAACACTATCATTGGCTTCATTTTTGAAGAAAACAGTCATAGCAATTTCTTCTTTAAAGTCGTCAGAAAGTTTTTTTGAATTTACCACAAATAATCCGAGTAGGCCCAAAAGGAATAGAACTAGAAATACACTTAACACCACCGAAAAATAAGAGGATATTAGTCTGCGTTTTTGAAATTTTTCGAAAGAGGTACTCATAATAAATTTAAATTATGTGGTAAAAATAATAAAGAATTTCTTTAATTATAGTTTATAACGTTTAAAGTTTTGACTTTAGTACAATAAACGTAAATTTGCTCCTGAATTTTTTTAAAACCCTTTCAGGGTTCAAAACCATGAAAGGGTTAATATAGATACCTAAAAATGACTTGAGCATGCAACAGCATAACTCCATTTAAAAATAATATAAATAATAGGAATGACTTGAGCTAAAGTGAAAGCATGAGACCTTTAAAAAACAATAAACAAGGCACGAATGAAATACAATCCGAACGAAATAGAAGCTAAGTGGCAAAAACATTGGGCAGAAAATCAAACTTTTGCTGCACATAATCCTAGCTCCCCTCCTTCGGAGGGGCTGGGGGAGGATAAACCAAAATATTATGTTTTGGATATGTTTCCTTATCCCTCTGGAGCAGGCTTGCACGTTGGGCATCCATTAGGATATATCGCATCAGATGTGTATGCGCGATACAAAAGACATCGCGGATTCAATGTCCTGCACCCAATGGGTTACGACAGTTTTGGATTGCCAGCGGAGCAATATGCTATTCAAACAGGTCAACGTCCGGAAGATACCACTTCAGTAAATATTGATGGTGGAGTAGACAAAGAAGGAAAACAAATAGCAGGGTATAGAAAGCAATTGGATAAAATTGGTTTTTCGTTCGATTGGAGCCGTGAAGTGCGCACTTCCAATCCTGATTATTACAAACACACCCAGTGGATTTTTATCCAATTATTCAATTCTTGGTACAATAAAAAATCTGATAAAGCCGAAGGTATAGAAACTCTGATTGCTCTTTTCGAAAGCGAAGGAAATGCAAATGTAAACGCTGTTTGCGATGATAACATCCCCGTTTTTTCGTCAAGCGAATGGAAGGCATTTTCTTCAGAACAACAACAAAAAATACTTTTACAATATAGATTGACTTATTTAGCTGAAACCGAAGTGAATTGGTGTCCGGGCTTAGGAACGGTTTTGGCGAATGACGAAATTGTAAATGGCGTTTCAGAACGCGGAGGCTTCCCAGTTGTTCGCAAGAAAATGACCCAATGGAGCATGCGAATTTCTGCTTATGCAGAACGTTTGTTGCAAGGTTTGAATAATATTGATTGGAGCGAAAGCATCAAAGAAAGCCAAAGAAACTGGATTGGAAAATCAGTAGGGGCAATGGTTTCGTTTGCTATAAAACCTCACCCCCAGCCCCTCTCCAGCGGAGAGGGGAGCCAAGCTGTTCAAAAAGGATATATGACAGCTAATGGTTCTATTGCTAAACAAATGGTTGAGAATGCAAGGGAAAATCGCAAGAATCCAACTGAGGCCGAAGATGCACTTTGGCAAGAAGTCAGGAACTCTAATCTAGGATTTAAAATTAGAAGACAGCATTATATTGGAAATTTTATTGTTGATTTTGTTTGTCTTGAAAAGAAATTAATTATTGAAGTTGACGGAGGTTATCACGATACAAGTGAACAAATTGAATTAGATGAACTACGAACTTTAGAATTAGAGCAAAAACATCTTTTTAAGGTAATCCGCTTTAATAATGAAGAAGTTTTAAACAATATTAAATCTGTTTTAGTAAAGATAAAAGAAGAATTAAGCTCGCGAAATTCTTATAAAGATAACGAAGGTCTCGCTCCCCTCTCCACTGGAGAGGGGTTGGGGGTGAGGTATATAGAAGTATTTACCACCCGTCCCGACACCATTTTTGGAGTCACTTTCATGACATTGGCTCCAGAACACGAATTGGTGTCTGAAATTACCACTCCAGAACAAAAAGCAGCTGTTGAAGCCTATATCGAAAAAACAGCAAAACGTTCCGAAAGAGAGCGTATGGCAGATGTAAAAACCATTTCAGGGGTTTTCACAGGAGCGTATGCTGAGCATCCGTTTACTAAAGAACCAATTCCGGTTTGGATTGGAGATTATGTGCTTGCAGGTTACGGAACGGGTGCTGTTATGGCAGTTCCTTGTGGTGATGAACGAGATTACGCTTTTGCTAATTTCTTTAAAGACAATCCCGAGACTTCGGGAGGTATGCCTGAGATCAAGAATATTTTTGCTAATGCCGATATTTCAAAAGAAGCATTTAGCTCTAAAGACAATGTGATTATTGCCAATTCTGATTTCTTGAATGGACTGAACTACAAAGAAGCAACTAAAAAAGTAATTGCTGAATTAGAGAAAATAGGACAAGGAAAAGGCAAAATCAATTATCGTTTGCGTGATGCGGTTTTTTCTCGTCAACGCTATTGGGGCGAACCCTTTCCGGTATATTATGTGAATGGCTTACCACAAATGATAGACGCGAAACATTTGCCAATCATCTTGCCAGAAGTGGAAAAATACTTACCAACCGAAGACGGATTACCGCCATTAGGAAACGCGACAGTTTGGGCTTGGGACAGTGTAAAGAATAAAGTAGTTGAAACGAATTTGGTTGATAATGTGACCATATTTCCATTAGAATTGAACACTATGCCAGGTTGGGCAGGAAGTTCTTGGTATTGGATGCGGTATATGGATGCGCACAATGAAGGAGAATTTGCTGGCAAGGAAGCCCTGAAATATTGGGAAAGCGTAGATTTATACATTGGCGGAAGCGAACACGCAACCGGACATTTATTATATTCTCGTTTTTGGAATAAATTCTTGAAAGATAAGGGTTTTGCACCTACTGAAGAACCCTTTAAAAAACTGATTAATCAGGGAATGATTTTGGGGATGAGTGCTTTTGTTTATAGAAAAAAATGTCTTTATAAAATTAAAGCATTTGATGAATTTGGGGATTTGATTTTGGATGACGATCAAGTTTTTAGTTATACTATTTATATTTCAAAAGATAAGCTTAAAGGTATTGATATAGAAACACTTGAAAAGGAACATGATTCG
Organism: Flavobacterium myungsuense; assembly: GCF_042677265.1. Lineage (NCBI taxonomy): Bacteria > Pseudomonadati > Bacteroidota > Flavobacteriia > Flavobacteriales > Flavobacteriaceae > Flavobacterium > Flavobacterium myungsuense. Next base: position 504,316 of record NZ_JBHTIZ010000005.1, read on the forward strand.
GAATTATTTAATGATTTAATTGAAGAAAAAATAAAAGAGATTGCCGATTTACAATATCGAGCTATAGCAATTTTGGTTTTAAGCGATAAGTATAAGTCTGAATTTATACCAAGCCAAAACATCTTTAATTATCTGACTGATTTAAATAAAGGCATGCATAAAGATCAATATTTTGAAATTGATATATTTCATTCTGATTTTCAAAGAATTCATACAGATGTTAATTTTGTAAATGTATCAGACGAATTAGATATTAAAAAGTTTAGAAATAGGGTAGGAGATTTAAATGCCGAATTTGTCACCGAGGAAAATGGTAAATTCCTTGTCAGTCGCGAAATCGAAAAAATGTCCAAATCCAAATACAATGTAGTTACTCCAGATGATATTTGTAACGAATACGGAGCCGATACTTTGCGTTTATACGAAATGTTTTTAGGACCCTTAGAACAAGCAAAACCTTGGAATACAGCAGGAATTTCGGGAGTTTTTGGTTTCTTGAAAAAATTATGGCGTTTGTATTTTGATGACAATGGTTTAATCGTAAATGACACAGAACCATCTAAAGACAACCTAAAATCCTTACATAAAACCATCAAAAAAGTAGCAGAAGATATCGAAGGATTTTCTTTCAACACTTCAGTTTCACAGTTTATGATTTGCGTGAATGAATTGTCGGCTCAAAATTGTCATTCTCGAGCTATTTTAGAACCCTTAGCCATTTTGATTTCGCCTTATGCTCCACACATTGCTGAGGAGTTGTGGAGTCAATTAGGCCATTCGGGTTCAATTGCTACGGTTGATTTCCCAGTATTAGAGGAGAAACATTTGGTAGAAAGCAGCAAGGAGTATCCGGTTTCTTTCAATGGAAAAATGCGTTTCACCATCGAGTTGCCCTTAGATTTAACTCCAGCTCAAATTGAAGAAATCATCATGAAAGATGATAGAACCATCAAGCAATTAGCAGGAAATGCACCTAAAAAAGTAATTATCGTTCCAGGGAAAGTGATTAATTTGGTGGGGTAGTTGGCTTTGTGCCGTAAAGCGATTTGCCATTTAATAATTGATAGTTAGGGGTTAGAAGTTATAGGTTAGGGGTTAGAAGTTATAAGTTCAATCAACAACCACTCTGTTTTCTAAAACCAAGCGAAGCGTCTTTCTTGCATGCTATACCTCTATGTTCCTGCCTGTCGGCAGACAGGTTTAAGTGGTTAAAAAATCTATGGCAATACCAATTTCAATATTCAAATCGAAAATCTGTTTTGTCCGTGAGCAATTACTGAACCTCTGCGATGGATGAGATGCTTCCTGTGTTAGCATGACACGATGGAGTGGGAAAATATTAGAGTAGAAAGTTTAAATTTTATAACTGAAAGTTGAAAATGAATCACGAAAAACTAATTTAGTTATATTTGCACCATGAAGCAAAAGAATTTATACATCATTGCAGGATGTAATGGAGCAGGAAAAACAACAGCTTCTTTTACTATTTTGCCTGAAATTTTAGATTGTAAAGAGTTTGTCAATGCTGACGAAATTGCAAAAGGACTTTCTCCATTTCAGCCTGAAAAAGTTTCATTTGAAGCGGGAAGAATAATGCTTCATAGAATTACCGAATTACTCTCACAAAATGAAAATTTTGCATTTGAAACTACACTTGCAACTAGAAGTTATAAAAACAGAATCCTTGAAGCTAAAGAGAAGAATTACAATGTGACACTACTCTTTTTTTGGCTTAAAAATACAGAATTAGCTAAAGAAAGAGTAAAAACTAGAGTGCTTGAAGGAGGCCACAATATTCCAGAAGATATAATAGAAAGACGATACTATAAAGGTATTAAAAACTTATTTGAAATTTATCTTTCTATTGTTGATCAAGCATTGCTTTTTGATAATTCTGAAGGAAAACATGAGCTAATTGCAGAAATATCCGCAAGCGAGGAATTATATATTCTAAACGAAACAAAATTTAACGAACTAAAAAATAACATATGACTCCAGAGGCTAAAATAGAAATCCGAAATAAAATAGTGAAAGGTCTAGAAAAAGCATATGAAAAAATGCTTCTTTTTAAAAAAGAACATAAAAGTGAACTTGTCATTATTAGAAATAATAAAATTGTTAAAATCAAATTATAAGTAAGCGAAGTGTCGGGAGGGATGTTAAAAGTTCAACCCACAACCACTCTGTTTTCTTAAACCAAGCGAAGCGTCTTTCTTGCATGCTTTACATCTATGTTCCTGCCTGTCGGCAGATAGGTCTATGTGGTTAAAAAAGAATTAATTTCAATGGCAATTTCAATGTCAATTTCAATGTCAATAGTAATCTCAATTCCTCAATCTCAAATCCCAATTCCCAACTCCTCAATCCCAATTCCTCAATCCCAATTCCTCAATCTCAATTCCCAATTCTCAAATCAGAAGTTAGAGGTTATAAGTTAGGGGTTAGAAGTTCAATCCACAACCAATCTGTTTTCTAAAACCAAGCGAAGCGTCTTTCTTGCATGCTTTACATCTATGTTCCTGCCTGTCGGCAGATAGGTCTATGTGGTTAAAAAAGAATTAATTTCAATGGCAATTTCAATGTCAATTTCAATGGCAATTTCAATGTCAATAGTAATCTCAATTCCCAATTCTCAAATCAGAAGTTAGAGGTTATAAGTTAGGGGTTAGAAGTTCAATCCACAACCACTCTGTTTTCTAAAACCAAGCGAAGTGTCTTTCTTGCATGCTATACCTCTATGTTCCTGCCTGTCGGCAGATAGGTCTATGTGGTTAAAAAAGAATTAATTTCAATGTCAATTTCAATGTCAATTTCAATGGCAATAGTAATCTCAATTCCCAATTCCCAACTCCTCAATCCCAACTCCTCAATCCCAAATCCTAAATCCCAATTCCTCAATCTCAATTCCCAATTCCCAAATCCTCAATCTGCAATCTTTAACCCTCAAACCCCAACTTTTCCTACAACACCATTTCTGTCATTTATCGTCCAAAAACACAAAATACCGACCAACGGCAACTTAACGCAAAGACCACGAAAATTTAACATTCGTTTCATCTTGACTCACCTCAATCAGTGTAAATTTGGTTTGTAATTTTTGGGGAAATTACATCATTTATGAGCTAAAAGTAGGCGTAAGGTGTATTGTTTTTGTATAACACCATGTATTTTTTAAAGAAAATAATTGCACAGAAATAGCTAAAATGTAATACTATTTATAACGGAAATGGCTTTTTATTAACAATTTTTGCATTTTTTACAAAAAATCTTTGCGGAAGTCATTTTTTAAAGTAAGTTTGTAGTCCCCCTAAATTTTTTTAACCTGTATTATACTAAGAAGTGTGCAAACACCTCTCACTATATATTTATTATTTTAGATTTAAACCAAAAATGTTTTCTAATTAAATCCTTTTTTATGAAGAATTTTACTCAAGCTTTTTATACCACAAAAAGCAAATCAATCAAATGGGTGTTCGCAATTTTAACCTTATTGCTTTTGAGCGCTGAAACAACTTTTGCTCAAGCGACTGGAGATTTTAGGTCTTTAGTAGCTACAGGTAACTGGGGTATAAACACATCTTGGGAACGTTACAACGGAAGCGCATGGGTTGCAGCCACTAGTGGGGTATATCCAGGAGTCACTGGCGAGACAGGAAATGTTACTATTTTAAATGGTCATACCATTACAATAAACGTTACCCCAGCAGTCGCAAGTGCGAGTTTGACTGTGGGTGGAGGAACGAGTGGTATTTTGCAGTTTGAAACTACAACTGCTAGAACACTTACGATTACCGGTAGTGTAACTATTGCCTCAGGAGGTATTTTTAGGAGTGCTGCAACAGGTACTGTTATCACGCACAATTTAAGTGTTGGTACAAACTTAACTAATAATGGGACTCTTGATTTTTCAACCAATACTAATACAGCAGCAGCTGTTATTACTTTTAATGGCGCAGCTAATAATACCTTTTCAGGTACTGGTGGTACTACTGATATTTGGTCTATAACCATGAACAAGGGTACAGGTACTGTAACGAATTCAAGTCCTGTTTTAGACATAAGCACATCTGCATTTTCAGTAAGTGGCAGTACAGCGGATGTTTCGGGATTATTGGTTTCTGCGACGGGTAACGGAATAATTAAATTTTCTGGAACAAATACGTGGTCAACCACATTATTCACCGTAGCAGTGTATACCATTCCTACAACATTAGGGGTGTGGCTGAATAACCCTAATATGACAGTTACTGGTGCAGCTGGTAGCCCTGTTTTAAATGGTCTTCTAAGAGTCACTGCAGGAACGTATAATGTAGGGACGACTAATAATTCCATGACTTACGGTCCTGGTTCTATATTTACGATGGAAGGTGGAGCTATGAATGTAGCCGCTCGTTTTGCAAATGCTTCTGCAGCCAATAGTATTACATTTACTATGTCTTCAGGTACTTTTACTACCGCTATGGGTTCAGCTGCTCAACCAAATGCAAGTGGTAGTGTTGCGAGTTTTGATATTCCTGCAACGGGTTTAACTTCTTCTTTTACAATGAGTGGTGGTACTATTGTTTTTGCAAAGGCAGCAAGTACTGTTGATGTGAGAATGTCTGCTCCTGTAGTTAGTATAAGTGGAGGTACGTTTCAATTTGGGAATGCGGCGACTGTATCCGGTACGGGTGCTGCTTTCAAGATTGGTGTAGCTGCTGGTACTACTTCAAGGTTGTCTAATGTAACTGTTAATGCCACAAGTACGCCCACAGTAACTTGTAATACGCCCGTATTTATTAATGGTAATTTAAATATATCCAATGGCGCTACTTTTGCTGCAGCTACAAATACTGTTTCTATAAGTGGTAATTTAACGACAAATGCATCAGGTGCCTATACTCAAACTGGTGGGAATACTACATTGCTTAATGGAGGTACTCAAACAGTGAGTGGTCCTATTACTTGGAATGCTTTATCAAATATTGTGGTAGGTACCGGTAGTACAACTACTTTTAGTAATACCTATACTGGTATGGCCGCAGTGAATGTGTTGGGTTCTCTTAATTTAGGAACGCAAACTCTTGGTACCGTTGCAGTTACTGCTCTTACAACTGTTGCGGCTAACTCTACTTCTGTAAATGGTACAACTGCTACAAATTCCTTCACCATAACTGGAGTTGCTAGCACAGCAGGTATAGTGGTGGGTATGTCTGTTTCGGGGACTGGTATTCCAGCAAATAGCTATGTTGTATCTTTTGTTGCCAATACTTCTGTTACAATAAATCAAGTTCCTACTGTTGCAGGAACAAATTCAATAACATACGCTTCAACTGCTCCTTCATTACTTACTAGTAACACTGGAGGTTTGGCTACTGCTATGACGATGACAGACGCCAGTGAGACCTATGCTGCAGGCACAAATTATACTTTTAGTGGTGTAACTACAACTCCGTTTACCGGAACTCCTGGAAGTTTTGGAAATCCTGGAAATATTACTACTGCTGCAGCTGTTACCTTAAATAGAGTTGTTTCTATGTCAGGTACGTTGACTCTTGGAGGTGTATTAACAACTTCGTCCACTAATACTCTATCGGTTACCAATACAGCTGTTGCTGCAATTACAGGACAAAGTAGTTTAAATTATGTTAGTGGGCCCTTGAGTAGAACTTTACCGGCATCCTTATCTTCTTCTTCTAATGCATATATTTTCCCAATTGGTAAAGGCGGAATATATTTTCCGGTAACACTTAATACAGTTACATCTGGTGCAAGTACTCCTGTTATATCTTTTGAAGCAACCAATACTTCAAGTGGTGGATCAGCAGGTACAGGTTTGTCTGCCATCAGTGCTGCTGAATATTGGCAGGGAACTGTAGTGAGTGGTAATTTTACAAGTGGTAAAGTTTCATTAACAAGACAAGCCGCTTTAAGTACGCTTGATGCTATTGGACAAAATGCAACAACATTAGCAGGGGCATATGCAAATTTAAATGGTACTGCTAGTACTCCTTCTGTTAATAATTCTGATCTTGTAACAAGTTTAGGATATTTTGTTTTGGCTACTAAGGCAGCAGCAGCTTGTACAGCTCCGTCAACTCAGGCTTCAAGTCTTACGTTTAGTAATATTGGTTCAGGAGGTTTAGACTTAGGATGGACCGATGGTAACGGTGCGGGTAGAGTGATTATAATGAATACTTCTAACAGTTTTACTGCCCCTACTGATGGTTCTACTCCATCTGCGAACTTGACCTATGGGGGTTCAGGACAGCAAGTAGTTTTTAATGGTACTGCTAGTGGCGCTACTCCTATTACTATAGGAGGTCTTAGTGCTTCTACAACTTACCATTTTAGAATATATGAATATTGTACCACTGATAGAACCTATCAAACGGCAACAGCCACAGGTAATCCTGCAAGTCAGGCAACAACTGCGGGTGCTACAACAATTACTACTACAGCAAATACCTATGGTCCTTATTGTAATAGTTCTAGTAATAGTATTAGCATTGCTTATAGCTCTACGGGCTCCTACACTGGAACGTTCTATGCTCAGATATCAGATGCGTCGGGTAACTTTACTAATACTTTTACAGGACCGACTATTATTGGTTCAGGAACTTCGCCTATAAGTGCTACGATTCCTTCTGGTATAGCAGCAGGTACGGGTTATAAGGTGAGAGTAATTAATGATACGCCTGCTACCTATGGTTCAGACAATGGTACAGCGTTTACCATATCAGCACCGCCATCAAATGCTAATGCTGGTACCACAGTTACTGTGTGTAACGCTACAACAGCTTCTTTAAATGCAACAGCACCAAGCAATGGTACTGGTGCATGGTCGGTTGTCAGTGGTACAGGTTCAGTAACGACACCTTCATTACGAACTTCAGGAGTTACAGGATTAACTGTAGGAGCTTCTAGTGTATTTAGATGGACCGTTTCAACTTCTGGTTGTACCGATTTTACTAGTGATGTAACGGTTACTAGCAGCGCTGCTGCAACGGTTTCTGTTCCTGGAACAGCTCAATCGGTTTGTGGGGCTACAGCTACACTAGCAGGAAATGATCCTTCACCTCAAACAGGGTTATGGACGGTAAATACTGCAGCTACTATTACTTCGCCTACGGCTTTCAACTCAGGAGTTACAGGATTGGTTGTAGGAGCAAATGTTTTCACATGGACTATTACTAATGGCGCATGTACATCGGCAAATTCGGTTACTATTACACGAAATAATTCGCCATCAATTGCTGATGCTGGTACTACTCCAATCACTGTATGTAATGCTACAACAGCTTCACTAAATGCAACAGCCCCAACCAATGGTACTGGAGCTTGGACTGTAGTTAGTGGTACAGGTTTGGTAACTACTCCTTCTTTAAGAACTTCGGGAGTTACAGGATTAACCGTTGGTGCTTCTAGTGTGTTTAGATGGACCGTTTCAACGGCTGGTTGTACTGATTCTACTAGTGAAGTAACGGTTACTAGTAGTGCTGCGGCAAGTACTGCAAATGCAGGTAGTAATCAATCTGTATGTGATGCTACTACTGCTACTCTTGGTGCTACTACCCCTACTACGGGAACAGGCGCATGGTCTGTTGTGAGTGGAGGAGGTTCTGTGACCACTGCATCAGCCATAAATTCAGGAGTTACGGGCTTGGGTGCTGGTGCCAATGTGTTTAGATGGACAGTAACCAATGGAGCTTGTACTTCTACGGCAGATGTTACTGTAACACGTAACATAACACCTGCGATAACTTCAGGTACGCTTGCTGATGTATCTGTAAATGCAGGAAGCCCTGCAACATTCACGGTAACAGCTACTAATGCGGCAACTTACACTTGGTATGTAGATACAGGCGCTGGTTTTAACGTAATAGCTAATGGTACTTCTGGCGGTGTAACGTACTCTGGTGCAACAACAAATTCACTAAGTGCCACTCCAGCTTCAACAGCTGCAAGCGGTTATAAATATAAAGTAACAGTTGGCGGTACTGCTCCTTGCGGTTCAGTAGATTCTGCACCTTCGGGAGGAGCTACAATGACGGTGACTTTGGCGCCAGTTGCATTGGCTACCTATACCTTTAATGGTACAGCATGTGCAGCTGGAACATTAGCAGCAAGTGGAACATTTACGAATCATACGGCAGCAAATGCCAGTGTTACAGGTCAAACCTGTAATGTTAATTCAGCCACTTCATATAGTGTAGGAGGTTCAAGTTGGGGAACTGCTTTCAGTTCCACTCGTTACATTGAAGTTTCAATTACGCCTAATTCCACTTATACCTTAAGTTTAACAAATTTAGCTTTTGATCGCATTAGAACAGGTGCAGGCGCAACCACTTTAAATGTACGTTCAAGTTTAGATGGTTATACGGCTGATTTAACTTCAAATGTAACAGTTACTACTAGTTCAGCCAATACTTCGATTGCATTAAGTGGATTTACAAATATTTCAACAACTGGTGTAACCTTTCGAATTTATGGTTGGGGAGGAAATAGTACTGGTGATTTGAGATTAGATAATATTATTATAACGGGTAATGTTATACCAGATGTTGTAGGAACATCAAGTATTACAACTGGAACAGGAGTAACCCCGATATCTTCATTAGTGGACACACAGGCAGAGGCTGGAAACAGTTTTGGGTTTACCGTAACAGATGATGGTGCAACACCAGCTACCGATTTATTAGCAACAAAAATTAGTGGGCTTACTATTACTAAGGGAGTATCAGGAGATACTATAACAGATTGGACTCAAGCGATAGCTGGAGCAGAACTTACTGATGGAACCGCCTCTTTAACGGCAAGTTCCATTACCGCATCAACTATAGTGTTTACGGGGATATCTAATGATATTAGTGGAGATTTAGGATTCGTCGCGGATAATGGTACTAAAAATTATACCCTTAAGGTTTGGTTAAAATCAGCTTTAGGAGGTAGTTTACCAACTACTATAGATGGAAATGGATTTGTATTTAGAGTACAAAACACCAATCTTTTACTTAATGGAGGTAGCGGATTTGTAACTAGCGATGTGAATTCAGGATCAACTAACAATAGAGTTGCGGTTGTAGTTTCACAATTAGATTTTACTACACAGCCATCAACTACTGTGGCTCTTAACACGAACCTAGCACAACAGCCAGTAGTTAGAGCTAGAGATGCTAACGGGAATACCGATATTAATTATACAGGAGCAGTAACCATTACTACCTCTGGGTCTGGTATGACGTATACAACACCATCACCAGCTCAATTTACTGCTGGGGTCATTACTTTTGCAGGATTGCAGTTTTCATCACCAGGAACTGGTGTTACTATAACAGTAGATGAAACGCCTTCTGCGGGCTATACTGCTGCTGTTAGTAATGGTATTACCATTACTACTCAAATGACGCTTGCGTCATACGGTACTCAGCCTTCAAGCTCAATACCTTTCAATAGTAGCAATCAAGTATTGGCAGGGTTCACAGTAACTCCAAATGCTACTGCAAGTTTTACAGGTGTAACACTAACTAGTTCAGGAGGTACAGCTGATTTAACGAATGTAAGAATTTTTAGAGATTTTAATGGAGATGGCATCATTAATACTATAGGTGGAACAGATGCGCAAGTATCGGTTGAGTCACAGAGTATAACTGTTTCAACGGCTTTTACATTTAGTTCTCAAACAAGTTTAGTTGCGGCTACTACCTATAGTTACCTTATCGTGGGGAATACAGTAGCGTCGCCAGCAAGTGCTTCGGTTACTATTGGAATTGGATCAGGTGCTTTTACCTCGAACCTTACTACTCAAAGCGGTTCGATGACTAATGTGGTAAGAACTTTATTGCAACCAACAACGACTCTTGCGGCATACAGTACTCAGATTTCAGGTGCAATTGCGCAAGGAACAAATAATGCGCCAATAGCTGGATTTACTATTACCCCAAATGCTACAGCTGATTTTACGGCTGTAACCGTTACAGGGTCTGGAAGTAGTACAGGAAGTATAAATGGTTTTAGAATTTTTAGAGATTTTAACGGCGATGGTATTATTAATACTACAGGAGGTACTGATGCACAAGTTTCTACTGCTTCTTTGCCCTATGCCACTAGTATGGCTTTTACTCTTACAGGTCAAACGGCATTAGTAGCTAGTACAACGTATAGCTATCTTATTGTGGCTAATGTCACTGCTAGTTCGGGTTCTGTAGGTGTGGCTATTTCTCCTGCAAGTAATTTTACGACTACTTTAGCAGAGTCTGGAACCTTAAGTACGGTTACTAGAGCGTTTTCTCTTTCTAATACCTCTAACATTATTCGTAGTGCTACCTTTACAGAGCCTACGGATATAGACTATAGATTGTATCAATCTACTGATACCAGTACTGGTACAACAGGATTTATAACAGGTGCAGTTAAGATTGCAGAGTTTACTATTCAGGATGGTGGCGATACTCAAAGTGATAGTGACACTGTTCAAACCACTTTACAAGCCATTACTTTAGGTCTTACTAATTCGGCCAATATTCGATACATTGCTTTATATGATGATTTGAATACCACAATTATTACTGGTAGTGTTCTTCCAGGGGCTTCAAGCGTCTCTTGGTCTGGCTTAAGTTTAACAGCAAATGATAAAGATTTTTCAGGTCCTACAGCAGGAGCTAGAACCTTTAGTGTTTATGTTAGTTTTAATACAACAGTTATCGATAAACAGAATGTTGGTGTAACTATAACCTTAGCTACAGCTCAAGCTTCTAGGTCTGTATTTGCAGCAAACAATGCGGGTGGTGCAGCGAGTATCGCTACTGGCGCGAGCAATAGATTAGTAGTTACCGCAACCAAGCTAGCGTTTGGAACAGTATCGAGTGGATTTACAGGTACAAATTTAAGTTCTTTCACTGTTAATACTGTAGATGTAAATGGTAGTGTGGACAAGGATTATAATTTTACCATAAGTCTTTCTACTAATGGAACAAATGTTTCTCCTAGCTTACCTGCAAATTATTCTTTAGTGTCAGGAACGGCTACTATTAATGGTATTCAATTTAGCACTGCTCAAACTGGTATTACGTTTTCTGCTGCTGGAACAACAGGCGCAACGGGCGTTTATACTAATACGGTTGATTCTAATACGTTTAATATCAATGCCCTTGTTAATGGTGCCTGGAAATCTGTTGCAGATGGTTTATGGTCAACAGCATCAGTTTGGTCTGAATATACTGGTGGCGCATGGTCTGCTCCGGGAGCAAACGGAGTACCATCGAATAATGAAGCAAGTCCAGTATATGTTTATCATTATGTTACCACAGTTGGGTCTATTTCTCCAACTAATATTATTGTTGAGGCAGGTGGGACATTTGAGTTGGCTCAAACTGGAACCTATACAGGTATTGTAATCAATGCAACTGGTAGAGCTTATGTTACTGCTACAGGAACTGTTAATTTACAAAACGTAACCGTTAATGATTATGGAACTTTAGAAACCGCTTCTACTGCAGGTACAGTTAACATACAAGCGTCAGGTACTCTTTTAGTAAAAGAATATGGTACTTTCTTGATGAGTAAGCAAGTTGTTTTTGCTTCAACTGCAAATTTTGAAGTGAGGGATAACGGTGTTTTTATTTATAATTCTAATAGTACCACCCCATCCAGAACAACATCTGTTTGGCAAGGTGTAGAGAAGTTCTATCCAAATTCCCTTTTTAGAATCACTAATTCGGATACGGCTAGTACATACAATATTATACAAACCGAGGCAGAGATTGCAACTTATACTAATCCTGTAGGAGGTTATGTTGCTTGTTTTGGAAATATAGAAATTGATAATTCAGGTGGAGGTGCATTACGTTTAATGCCTAATGCGACATGGAGTACTAAAAATTTAACTCATGGGTATTTGAAATTGATATCCAACAATAGTACTAATAGCTTATTTGGTGGTGCTACAACAACTCAAATCGGTGGTGATTTAATTGTTGATACTGATTATAATAATAATTTCACACTTTCAACAACTGCAACACCTATCAATCTTACTGTAAAAGGTAATCTTGAGAATAAATCCGCTAGAACATTGACTTTAGTTAACGGTGCATCAAGTACTTTGGCGCTTACTGTTGAAGGAAATATTTCTGCATCAGGTGCAACGGGATGTATTATTAATACTAATGGAACTACTGGTGGCATTAGTACAGTGAATTTGAAAGGAGATTTAACTATTGGTACTAATGCAATATTGTTTGCTAATGCTACTACAACTGCTAATAACCTAGTAAACTTTACAGGAACAGGAGATGGTTCAACAGCAGCTTTAACACAATCCATAAATGTTGGTTCTACTGCTGCTACCGAAAATAACAATATTGCTTTTGCTGTAGAAAATGGTTCTTACACACAATTAGCTGCCGACCTTGAATTGGGTAATGGTGGTACCTTTACCGTTAAAACAGGCGGTACAGTAGATTTTGGATTCTCAGGAGCTACAACAACCGCTTTTAATGTTACTGAAAGATCAGGAGGTCCTACAGGAACTACTGTATTTACTAGTCAAATTGGAAGCACGCTTAAAATTACTTCTGCAGGAGGTATTATGGCTGCACCAGCAGCTAGTGGTAACGTTTTGCTAGATTCTAGAACTTTTGCACAAAACGGATGTACTTTTAACTACGTTGGTAGAGCGAATCAAGTTACTGGAAATATATTTACAGTAGGAAGTACTTCTAAAACTATTATTTGTGATTTGGATACAAATGCCTTAACTTTAACGTTAAGTGTTCCAACACAAACATCCACTTTGTTGCATATTAAAAAAGGGATTTTTGTAGAGAGTGACACTAATAATCTAAGCGGTGGTGGAGATTTAACTATTGATGCTAGTGGTACTTACCGTTCTGCTGTGGTTACTACTACAGGTAATTTCCCTCGTATGACAGGTACAACACGTACCTTTGCCGTAGGTTCAACTATAGAGTTGAATGCTGCTGCTAGCACCGAACAAACTTTAAGAGGTGGATTGGATTACAAAAATTTAATATTCTCTAATGGTGGAACTAAAAAATTATCGAATGCTACAGCGAATATCGATGGTACGGTGACTATAAAAGATGCTGCTATTGTAAATGCAGAGAATAATACTTTTGGAGATTATGATACGACTATCCTAGCGATGACCGATACCAGCCGTTTGATTTTGTCTAAATCTGGAACTGTTCCTGATATGGGACGATTCCTTTTGACAGGCGGAACAATAGAATTTGCTGGAAATAGTGCATCCCACAGAATGAGAGGTCCTATTTTTAGTTCTCTTTCACCAGATGTAAATACTGCTTACAACAATGTAGTGATTTCAGGTGCTAATGTAAACGGAGGTTCAGGAAATTATACTTTTAAAAATGGGGCTACTTTTACAGTAAATGCTAGTGCAGCCAATGACCCTGTATCCGGCTTACCTATAGTAGGTCCAGCAGTGTTTAGTGTTACCAATCAAGAGCTTCAAGCGGATACCGCTGCAGCTGTTGCGGTTAACATCAACGGTACTTTTGCCACTACTGACATACATGGGTTCTCTGGCAATAACGATTCGTCTATTAACCCAACAGGAATGACGATTACTTTAGGGGCTTCATCAACCATCGAATATAATGGTACTGCTGCGCAAGTGTTGTCGTCAAGAAGTGATTATAAAAACTTAACTATTGACAATTCATTGAGCTCAGGTACTAGAGGGGTAACTGCAAATGGCGATGTAACTTTTAGTGGTGCTTTAGCCTTAACTGAAGGTTTGGTTAATACAGGAAGCTTTGCCATCATTGGTACTTCTACAGCTTCTGTTACAAGAACAAATGGTTGGGTAAACGGAAACTTGCAACGTTATGTAGGTAGTAGTACTTCAGCCATAACTTATGACATAGGTAGTGCTACTGTTTATACTCCAGTTGCACTTACGTTTGCTGCCCCAACAGGAACAGGTAGTGTAATCGTAAACCAAACTAATGGTGCTCACCCTAACATCAGTACTGCTACTATTAGCTCTACTAAAAGAGTAAACAGATACTACACCCTAACGAATGTTGGTGTGGGTAACATAAATTATGCAGCTGTATTTAATTTTGATGCTGCTGATGTACTTGATAGCGCTGATACAGATGCGTTTAAAGTAGGAAATTACAATCCAACAACATGGACGTATCCAACAGTTGGTATTAAAACAGCAACCTCTACTCAAGCTACAGGATTAACTACTTTTGGGGATTTCCTTATTGGTGAGTGTGCGCCTCCTGTTGCATATACCGTAACTGGTGGAGGTCCTTATTGTATTGGTAGCACTGCGCCATCTATAGGGCTTAACAATTCACAATTATTAGTGAATTATCAATTAAAATTAGATGGAGTTGATGTAGGTTCTCCAATAGCTGGAACCGGAGCAGCATTGAATTTTGGAGTTCAAAGTACGGCTGGTGTTTACAGTATTGTAGCCGATAACGGTTCATGTACTACTACTATGAACAGTAGTAAAACAGTAACAGTTAATCCGTTACCTACGGCTACTATAGCTATAGATAACACCACTCAATGTATAAATTTAGCACAGCCTACTGTAACTTTTACAGGTGTAATAGGAACTCCTCCCTTTACTTTTACTTATAATAGAACTAGTGTAATAAATAGTGTTACTACTACACTTACGAATTTAACTTCTAACGGAACTGTAAATGTTCCTACTGGAGCAACAGGAACATTTACCTATACTTTGGTGAGTGTTCAGGATGCAAATTCTTGTTCACAAGCTCAGTCAGGTTCAGTTTCATCGTCTGTTACTTTGTGTACCTCAATAAGAGATAATTTTTGTGGAAAAACATTTCGTTTTCTAAATGAAATTGTTCAATGTAGTCCCGTTGCTGGAGCAACGCAATATCGTTTCGAGGTAACAGATGAGGCAAATGTTGTTAGAGTTGTTACAAGCGGTAATTTTACTTTTAATCCAGCAGCTTTTACTTTTGATCATCCTACCAACCGTGGATTCAATTGGGCTAAAAACTACAGTTTCCGAGTAGCCCTTTTCATAGGTGGTAATTGGTTAGCTTACGGACCTAGCTGTACAGCACGTACACCAAACGAGCCACCAGTTTTACCTACTAAGTTAAGATCACCTTGGTTTTGTAACCAAAC